>NZ_JAHEWS010000008.1:0-152512 GCF_018598405.1 Curtobacterium flaccumfaciens
GCGCCGCCCCCCGCACCCCCACGCACGACACAGAACGGCGCCCGCCCTCCGATGGAGAGCGGGCGCCGTTCGTCGTCAGGGGATCGTCAGTGACCAGCGGGCACGTACGCGGCCTGACCGGCCTGCACGATGCGCTCGGCCTCGGCGGCGTCGCCCCAGCCCTCGGCCTTGACCCACTTGTTCGGCTCGAGGTCCTTGTAGCGCTCGAAGAAGTGCGCGATCTCGGCCTTCGTCTGCTCCGGCACGTCCGAGATGTCCTGGATGTGCGCCCAGCGCGGGTCCTTGGCGGGGACGACGAGGACCTTCTCGTCGTTGCCGGCCTCGTCACTCATCTTGAAGACGCCGACGGGGCGGACCTTGACGCCGACGCCGGGGAACGTCGGGAACTCGAGCAGCAGCAGGGCGTCCACGGGGTCACCGTCGTCGGCCAGGGTCTTCTCGAAGAACCCGTAGTCGGTGGGGTAGACGAACGAGGTGAACAGCACGCGGTCGAGGTAGACGCGACCGGTCTCGTGGTCCACCTCGTACTTGTTGCGGCTGCCCTTGGGGATCTCGACGACGACGTCGTACGCGGCCATGTTGCGCTCCTGTGTCTGCTTCGGGGACTGTCGTGTGTTGCGAAAGCGCGGCTAACGTTACCGGGTGAACTCTCCGCGTCCCCGGCTCGACCCCGCCGTCGCCGAGACCCGCCTGGCGGTCCGCGACCTGCTCGCCGCAGCCGTCGACGACGGCGTGGTCGCCGCGGGCGACCTGGTCCTCGTCGCACTGAGCGGCGGACCGGACTCCCTCGCCCTGGCGGCGGCCACCGCGTTCGAGGCGGGCAAGCAGGGTCTCCGGGCCGGTGCGGTGGTCGTCGACCACGCGCTCCAGGCGGGCTCCGAGGCGGTCGCGAGCCGCGCCTCCAGGCAGGCATCCGAGCTGGGACTCGACCCGGTGACGGTCCGCAGGGTCGCGGTCGGCTCCGACGGTGGTCCGGAAGGCGCCGCCCGGGAGGCCCGTCACGCGTCGATCGCCGAGGTCGCGGCCGCCACCGGGTCGCCCCTGGTGCTGCTGGGCCACACCCTGGACGACCAGGCCGAGACGGTGCTGCTCGGCCTGCTGCGCGGCAGCGGGCCGGACAGCCTGTCCGGCATGCAGCCGCTCGCGCGGCGCGACGACGGTCCGGCCTACGGCCGGCCGCTCCTGTCGGTCCGGCGCCACGCGACCCGGCAGGCGTGCGCCGCAGCGGGGCTGGCGCCGTGGCACGACCCGCAGAACGACGACCCCGCGTACGCGCGGGTGCGGGTGCGGAACACGCTGCTGCCGCTGCTCGAACGGGAGCTCGGGGCCGGGGTGCCCGAGGCCCTGGCCCGCACGGCCGACCAGCTGCGCGAGGACTCCGCGGCGCTCGACCACTTCGCCGAGGAGATCGCGGAGGACATCGCCGAGCACTCCGAGGCGGGGATCTCGCTGTCGGTGCGGGCGCTCGGGGCGAACCCGCCGGCGCTCCGGCAGCGACTCGTGCGCCTGGCGGTGGAGAGCGAGTTCGGGGTGACGCTGTCGCGCGTGCAGACGCTCGAGGTCTGCCGGCTCGTCACGGACTGGAGCGGACAGGGGCCGATCGACCTGCCGGGGGTCCGTGCGACGCGGACCGGCGACCGGATCGAGTTCAGCGCCGGTTAGGCTGGCGTGGTGGAACTCTCCGACGTCCAGTCAGACCTGTCCGAAGTGCTCTTCACCCCCGAGCAGATCGACGAGAAGCTCGCCGAACTCGCGGCGGCGGTCGACGCCGACTACGCGGGCCGCGACCCGTTGCTCGTCGGGGTGCTGAAGGGTGCCGTCATGGTGATGGCGGACTTCTCGCGCCACCTCAAGATGCAGGCGCGGATGGACTGGATGGCGGTGTCGTCGTACGGCTCCGGCACGAAGTCGTCCGGCGTGGTGCGGATCCTCAAGGACCTCGACACCGACCTGCACGGCCGCGACGTCCTGATCGTCGAGGACATCATCGACTCCGGTCTGACGCTGTCCTGGCTCAAGCAGAACCTGCAGTCCCGCGGTGCCGCGAGCGTCGAGATCGTCGCCCTGCTGCGCAAGCCCGAGGCCGCCAAGGTCGAGGTCGACGTCAAGTACGTCGGCTTCGACATCCCCGACGCGTTCGTCGTCGGGTACGGCCTGGACTACGACGAGCGCTACCGCAACCTGCGCGGCGTCGGCGTCCTCGCGCCGCACGTCTACTCCTGACGGGCGTTCCGCGGCGCTCGGTGCACGCTCGGCGGACTCTGGCCCGGGGGTGAGTTCGCCCGCAGAGGACACCCATTCTCGCCACAGAATCGCAGCCGTATGCTGATCAGCACGCAACTTCGGCAGAGAAAGGTGTCGGGCACTCACGCCCGGATCACATGAACTTCAAGCGCATCTTCCGCGGCCCGTACCTCTACGTGCTGATCGCGCTGGCGGGCATCTTCATCGGCTGGAGCGTCATCAGCCAGGGCAGCACGCAAGAGATCAGCACCCAGAAGGGTCTCGAGCAGCTCGCCGACGGCAAGATCTCGTCCGTCATCGTGAACTCCACCGAGCAGCGGGTCGACATGATCACCCGCGACGGCGACAAGCAGGAGCAGTTCTACTACTCCACGCCCCGCGGTGAAGAGGTCATCCAGGCGGTCAACGACGCCAACCTGCCCAAGGGCTACGACGACCACGTGAACACGGGCAACTGGTTCCTGTCGCTGCTCGGCATCCTGCTGCCGTTCCTGATCATCGGTGCCCTGTTCTGGTTCCTGCTCTCGAGCGCCCAGGGCGGCGGCTCGAAGGTCATGCAGTTCGGCAAGTCGAAGGCCAAGATCAACAACAAGGAGAACCCGCAGGTGTCGTTCGCCGACGTCGCGGGTGCCGACGAGGCGATCGAGGAACTGCACGAGATCAAGGAGTTCCTCAAGGAGCCCGCGAAGTTCCAGGCCGTCGGGGCGAAGATCCCGAAGGGCGTGCTGCTCTACGGCCCTCCCGGAACCGGCAAGACCCTGCTGGCCCGCGCCGTCGCCGGTGAAGCCGGTGTGCCGTTCTACTCGATCTCCGGTTCGGACTTCGTCGAGATGTTCGTCGGTGTCGGTGCGAGCCGTGTCCGTGACCTCTTCGAGCAGGCCAAGGCGAACTCGCCGGCCATCGTCTTCATCGACGAGATCGACGCCGTCGGTCGGCACCGTGGTGCCGGCATCGGCGGTGGCAACGACGAGCGCGAGCAGACGCTGAACCAGCTCCTCGTCGAGATGGACGGCTTCGACGGCAAGACGAACGTCATCCTCATCGCCGCGACGAACCGTCCCGACGTGCTCGACCCCGCGCTCCTGCGCCCCGGCCGGTTCGACCGCCAGATCGGTGTCGACGCCCCGGGTCTCGCCGGCCGCAAGCAGATCCTCGAGGTGCACGCGAAGGGCAAGCCGCTCGCCGCGAGCGTCGACCTCGAGCTGCTCGCCCGCAAGACGCCGGGCTTCACCGGTGCCGACCTGGCGAACGTCCTGAACGAGGCAGCCCTGCTGACCGCCCGCTCGAACGCGCAGCTCATCGACAACCGCGCCCTCGACGAGGCCGTCGACCGCGTGATGGCCGGTCCGCAGCGTCGCACCCGGATCATGTCCGACCAGGAGCGCCTGATCACCGCCTACCACGAGGGCGGCCACGCCCTGGCGGCGGCGGCGATGCGGCACACCGACCCGGTCACGAAGATCACGATCCTGCCCCGCGGCCGTGCCCTCGGTTACACGATGGTGCTCCCGCTCGAGGACAAGTACTCGGTCACCCGCAACGAGCTCCTCGACCAGCTCACCTACGCCATGGGTGGTCGCGTCGCCGAGGAGATCGTGTTCCACGACCCCACCACCGGCGCCTCGAACGACATCGAGAAGGCCACCGGCACCGCCCGCAAGATGGTCACCGAGTACGGCATGAGCCAGGCCGTCGGGTCGGTCAAGCTCGGCTCCGGTTCCAGCGAGCCGTTCGTCGGCCGCGACATGAGCGGTGGCACCGGCCGGGACTACTCGGAGAACATCGCCCAGACGGTGGACGCCGAGACCCGTGCCCTGCTCGAGGCCGCGCACGACGAGGCCTACCAGGTGCTCAACGACAACCGCGACATCCTCGACCGCCTGGCGGGTGAGCTCCTCGAGAAGGAGACGCTCGACGCCCCGGAGCTCGTGGAGATCTTCAAGGACGTCCGCAAGCTGCCGGAGCGCCCGCAGTGGCTCTCCAGCGACCGGCGCCCGGTGAGCAACCTGCCCGCGATCCAGGTGCCCGGACAGGCTGCCTCGACCGCAGCGGACGACGCGTCGGGCTCCGAGACCTCGAAGCCCCGTCGCCGTCCGTTCGGCAACCCGGGTATCGCCCCCGCGTAGGCCGGCATGACCGAGCTGCCGACGCGACGAGAGCGTCGACTCGCCGAGGTGAGTCGTGCTCGCGCAGCCGCCGCCGAACCGGCGACGGTCGCGATCGACCTCCGCGCACCCCAGCCGGTGCCGGAGGTCGTGACCGGTCGTCGCCGTGACCGGGGTGGCCCTGCCGAGGACCGCACCCGCGTGCTGGGCATCCTCAACGTCACGCCGGACTCGTTCAGCGACGGCGGTCTGCACCAGGCCTACGACGCAGCCGTGCAGCACGCGCGGGACCTCGTGGCCGCCGGCGCGGACGTCATCGACGTCGGTGGGGAGTCCACCCGCCCCGGCTCTGAGCGCGTCCCCGTGCCGGTCGAGCAGGAACGGGTGCTGCCGGTCGTGCAGCAGCTCGTCGCCGAGGGCATCCCGGTCAGCGTCGACACGATGAACGCCGCAACCGCCGAACGCGCGGTGGACCTCGGCGCCGCGATCGTCAACGACGTCTCCGGCGGCCTCGCCGACCCCGACATGGCCCGGGTCGTGGCGTCGACCGGCGTCGGGTTCGTCGTCATGCACTGGCGCGGGCACAGTGACCGGATGTACCGCAACGCGGAGTACACCCACGCGGTCGAGGAGGTCCGGCGCGAGGTCGAGCTCCGGGTGGCGGAACTCATCGTGCTCGGGGTCCGGCAGGAGCAGGTCGTCATCGACCCGGGCCTCGGGTTCGCCAAGCGCGGCGTGCAGAACTGGGAGATCCTGGCCGGGTACGAGCGGTTCGCCTCGATCGGTCTGCCCGTGCTCGTCGCCGCCTCGCGCAAGCGGTTCCTCGACGGTGTCGGGAGCCCCGAGGGCGCTCCGCCGAAGGAGCGCGACCTCGCCACCGCCGCCATCAGCCTGCTCGCCGCAGAACGCGGCGCGTGGGGTGTGCGCGTGCACGACCCGGCACCGACCCGTGCCGTGCTCGACGTCTGGGATGCCTGGAGGGCAGCGCGATCGTGAACGACACCATCCGACTCACGGGGGTCCGCGCCCGCGGGCACCACGGCGTCTTCGACCACGAGCGCGCTGACGGCCAGGACTTCGTCGTCGACGTCGCCGTGGAGCTCGACGCCCGTGCGGCCTCCGGCAGCGACGACCTCGACGCCACCGTGCACTACGGCGTGCTGGCCGAGCAGGTCGTGGCCGAGATCGAACGCGACCCGGTCGACCTCATCGAGACGCTGGCCGAGCGCATCGCCACCGCCGTGCTGACCCACCGAGCCGCACTCGGGACCGAGGTCACCGTGCACAAGCCGCAGGCTCCGATCACCGTGCCGTTCACCGACGTCTCGATCACCATCCGGCGCACCCGCGGCGCGACCGTGCCGGACGAGGAAGAAGAATGACCCACCGGGTGGTCGTCGCCCTCGGTGCGAACCTCGGCGACCGCGGGAGCACGCTCCGCGCCGCCGCCACCGCGATCGCCGCGCTGCCCGGTGTCGTGCCGGTGGCCTCCAGCCGCGAGGTCGAGTCCGTCGCCCTGACCGTCGACGGCCTCGACACGTCGAAGCCCCGGTACCGCAACGCCGTCGTGGTGGTCGACACCGACCTCGAGCCGCAGGACTTCCTCGACGCCCTGCACGGCATCGAGGACGCCCACGGTCGGACACGCGAGGTCCGGTGGGGCGACCGCACCCTCGACCTCGACGTCGTCGCCGTGGACGACCTGCGGATCACCACGGACACCCTGGTCGTGCCACACCCCCGGGCAGCGGAGCGCGCGTTCGTGCTCGCCCCCTGGCTCGACGCCGACCCCGGGGCCGTCCTGCCCGGTGCCGGGCCGGTGGCCGACCTGCTGGCCGCCGTGGGGAACGACACGGAGCGCGTCGACGAGCCGCGCCTGTTCGACGAGCTGACACGGGCCTCCCGGCCGGCGGGGAGCGCGACCAGCGCATGAAGCCCACCCGTGCCTCCACCCTGATCAGCATCGCCGTCGTGACGGTGGTCGCCGGTTTCGCGCTCGACGCCGTCCTGGCCTCGCGGCAGCTGCCGACGTTCCTGTTCTCGATCCCGCTCGGCATCACCCTCGCGTTCATCGGCGTCGCCGTCGTGCTCATGGCACGCCCGGTGCGCCGGCACGCGCGCGACGGCGCCGGACGCGAGCGACCGGTCGACCCGCTCTACGCGACGCGGGTCGTCGTGCTCGCGAAGGCCTCGAGCATCTGCGGCACGCTGCTCGGCGGGTTCGCCGTCGGACTCGTGCTGTACCTGCTGACCCGTTCCGCGACGCCTTCGCTAGGCTCGACCCTGCCGAACGTGATCGCCGTCGGGGGCGGGATCGTCCTGACGGTCTGCGCACTCGTGGCGGAGCGCATGTGCATCGCACCCCCGGGTGACGACGACGACCGCGACGATCCGCGCAACGGCTCGACGACGGTGAACTGACCGCGCAACCCCAGGAGGCCCGCGATGCCGCGTGAACGACTCGACGAGCCGGGCCTCGGCCTCGGTGGGACCACCTGGCACCGGGTGTCCCCGAAGCTCGCGTGGACCGAACTCATCACCACGCTCGTCATCGGCGTCGTCGTCACGGCTGGCTGCGTGCTCATCGGCGTCGTGAACGACGGCTTCGGTTCCGGCGCCGGCACCGTCTGGCTCGTCATCGGCATCGTGGTCGCCGTCATCACGGCGATCACCGCGGCGCTCACGCCCCGACGGGTCCGAGCCATCGGCTACGCGCTCCGCGACGACGACCTGGTCGTCCGCCGCGGGCTCATGTGGCAGCGCTTCACGGCGGTCCCGTACGGCCGCATGCAGCTCGTCGACGTCGCCCGGGGTCCGCTCGACCGGGCGCTCGGCATGAGTGAGCTGAAGTTCGTCACGGCCGCCGCCGCGACCAACGTGCGCATCCCGGGTGTCCCGGCCGCGGACGCCGACGAACTGCGCGACCGGCTCGTCGAGCTCGCCGAGTCCCGTCGCGCCGGGCTGTAGGGGTCGTCCGTGACCTTCCGACCCGGCACCCCGCCACCCGCACCGCCCGCGCCGCCCACCCCGGGCAACGCGGCCGCCGCAGCACCCCTGACCGACGGCGAGTGGCACCGCCTGCACCCGCTCACCCCGCTGCTCAAGGGCGGCATCTTCCTCATCGTCATCCTCGGCTACGTGCTGAACAGCCTGCGCGACCAGCTCGTCGAGTTCTTCATCCCGGGCGACCAGCAGGAGGACGGCGACCCCGTCCGGTACGTGTACGAGCACGGTGTCGTCGGCTGGGTCCTGCTCGGCGTCGTGGTGCTCCTCCTGGTGCTGATCGGGCTCTTCTACCTGTCGTGGCGGATGCACGAGTTCCGGGTCACCGGCGAGATCGTCGAGGTGCGCTCGGGCGTGCTGTTCCGGAACCACCGCAAGGCCCGGCTCGACCGGATCCAGGGCATCAACATCCAGCGGCCACTGGTGCCCCGGGTGTTCGGCACCGCCAAGCTCGAGATCGCACAGGCCGGCAACGACGCCAGCGTGCAGCTCGCCTACCTCGGGGCGCGCGCCGCCGACGACCTGCGGCAGCGGATCCTGGTGCTGGCGTCGGGTGCCAAGGACGACGACGGGCACGGCGGTCCGTCGCGGCGCTCGAACGGGGCCCTGCAGGACCGCGTCGACGAGATGTTCTCGCCCGAACTCGACCCGGCGGCCGTGCACGCCACCCGCATCGTCAAGGTCCGTCCCGGACGGTTGATCGCCTCGATGCTCCTGTCCGGCACGACGCTGTTCCTCGTGCTCGTCATCGCCGGGATGATCGTCAGCGTCGCCCTGACCGGCGAGTACGCGGTGCTGTTCGGCCTGTTCCCCGCGGTGCTCGGCGCCGGCAGCTACTACGTCCGCAAGTTCTCACGATCGCTGCAGTACACGATCGCCGAGACGCGCGACGGCATCCGGATCGGCTACGGCCTCGTCTCGACGTCGAACGAGACGCTGCCGCCCGGCCGCATCCACGCGGTCAGTGTCGCGCAGCCACTGCTGTGGCGTCCGTTCGGCTGGTGGGACATCCGCATCAACCGCGCGACGAGCGCCGCCGGGGCCGCCTCGAGCAACCAGCAGGTGTCGTCGATCGTGCTGCCCGTCGGCACCGCGTCGGACGTGCGCGAGGTCCTCGACATCATCCTGCCGGGCCTCGTCGGCACCGTGGTCGCCGGCCCGGAGGCCTCGCAGGAAGCCCTGCGAGAAGGCTCGGCCGAAGCCGTCAACGTCGTCGACGACAGCCTCACCACCACGGGGGAGCGCGGCGGCTTCGTGCACTCCCCGCGTCGCGGCGCCTGGTTGCGGCCGTTCGCGTTCCGGCGCAACGGCTACCGCTTCGTCCAGGGCGCGGTGCTGCTGCGGCTCGGTGCCGTCTGGCGTTCGCTCGTGATCGTGCCGCTGCCCCGCGTGCAGAGCGTCAAGGTCGAGCAGGGTCCGCTCGAGCGTGCACTCCGCCTCGCCGCGGTCCACGTGCACACCGTGGCCGGCCCGGTCTCGGCCCGCGTCGGTGCGCTCGACGCGCAGGACGCGCAGCGTCTGTGGTCCGAGACCACCCGCCGCGCCGTCGAGACGGCCGCGGTCGACACGACCCACCGCTGGCGCGAACGGGAGGCCCGTCCCACGGCCGCCACGCACGCAGCGGACGCCGCGGGGCCCGGGACCACGGCCCCTGCCGGACCGTCGGCGGACCACCGGACCGGCACCGTGCCTCCCGACTGGGACGACGTCCCGCCGACGGGAGCCGTGCGGTGAGGGCCGGACGTCTCGGCGTCGGCATCGTCGGCGCCGGGCGGGTCGGACCCGTCCTCGGAGCAGCCCTGGCGAACGCGGAGCACGCGGTCGTCGGGGTGACCGCCGTCTCGGAGGAGAGCCGTGACCGAGCCGAGGCCATGCTGCCCGGCGCTCCGGTGCTCGCGACGCCGGACCTGGTCGAGCGGAGCGAACTCGTGCTGCTCGCGGTGCCGGACGACCAGCTCGCGTCGCTCGTGCAGGGCCTGGCGGACGCCGGGATCTGGCAGCCCGGGCAGCTCGTCGTGCACACCAGCCCGGACCACGGCGTCGGCATCCTCGCCCCGGCGATGGCGGCCGGTGCGATCCCGCTCGCGATCCACCCGGCGATGGCCTTCACCGGCACCAGCGTCGACCTGTCCCGGCTGCGTGACGCGTACTGCGCGGTGACCGCCCCGGCCCCGGTGCTGCCGATCGCGCAGGCGCTCGTGGTCGAGATGGGCGCCGAACCGTTCGTCGTCGCCGAGGCGGACCGGCACGCGTACGCCGATGCGGTCCGCGCGGCCGTGAGCTTCTCCACCGCGATCGTCGACCAGTCAGCCGGCACGTTGTCCGGCATCGGCGTGGAGCACCCGGGCCGCGTGCTCGGCGCGCTCGTCCGATCCGCCGTCGACAACGCGCTCACCGCGGCCGACGGGCAGTCGACGCTCTAGCCGTCGGGGGCGGGATCGCGTCGCGGGGAGGAAGACGAGGCCGGGCGCTCGAGCGGCCAAGACTCCCCGCTCAGTTCGCCCGAATGGTCACGACCTGTCGGCTGCGGGTGCTCAAGCCGACAGTTCGTGACCGGTGGGCGTGACGCGGGTGGCGTGTTGTGACCGCGGTCTCGGCTCCGGCAGCCCGGCCGCCCGGCAGCCCGGCAGCGCTCCAGCCCGGGGTGGTCGGGACCCACCGCTCAGTTCTGCCGAGGGGGCGGGAACTGTTGGCCGGGCGGGCACGGTTCGGGGGCGGGACCGCGGCGCGGGTAGCATTTCCCCCGACCCCCACGACCATCGGAGCCGCACCCGCATGACCGACGAGACCGTCACCCCCGACACCGCGATCGCCGACGCCGCCGCACTGGCCGAGCAGGAGACCAGCGAGCAGCGACAGGTCCGGCTCGACAAGCGCGCGAAGCTGCTGGAGTCGGGGATCGAGGCGTACCCCGCCGAGCTCCCGATCACCACGACGATCCCGGCCGTGCGCGAGCAGTACGTGCACCTGGAGACCGGCGAGGAGACCCAGGACGTCGTCGGCATCGCGGGTCGTGTGGTGTTCTCGCGGAACACCGGCAAGCTCTGCTTCGCGTCCCTGCAGTCCGGCGACGGCTCCCGGATCCAGGCGATGGTCTCCCTGGCCGAGGTGGGGGACGAGTCCCTCGCCCGCTGGAAGGAGTTCGTCGACCTCGGCGACCACGTGTTCGTGCACGGGCGCGTGATCTCCTCGCGCCGCGGCGAGCTGTCGATCATGGTGGACGACTGGGCGATCGCGGCGAAGGCGATCCTGCCGCTGCCGAACCTGCACAACGAGCTCAACGAGGAGACGCGGGTCCGTCAGCGCTACCTCGACCTCATCGTCCGCGACGAAGCCCGCGCCACCGTGCGTGCCCGCGCCGCGGTGATGGCGTCGCTCCGCCAGACGTTCACCGCGCACGAGTACCTCGAGGTCGAGACCCCGATGCTGCAGACCCAGCACGGCGGTGCCTCGGCCAGGCCCTTCGTGACGCACTCGAACGCCTTCGACACCGAGCTGTTCCTGCGGATCGCGCCCGAGCTGTTCCTGAAGCGCGCCGTCGTCGGTGGCATCGACCGGGTGTTCGAGATCAACCGCAACTTCCGCAACGAGGGCGCCGACTCGTCGCACTCGCCCGAGTTCGCGATGGTCGAGGCGTACCAGGCGTACGGCAACTACGAGCAGATGGCCGACCTGACCCAGGAGCTCGTGCAGAACGCGACCCGCGCGGTCACGGGCGGACCGCTCGAGGTGACCCTGCCGGACGGCAGCACCTACGACCTGGGTGGCGAGTGGCCCCGCATCGACATGTACGGCTCGCTGTCCGAGGCGGCGGGACGCGAGATCACACCGGAGACCCCGCTGTCCGAGCTGCAGGCGCTCGCCGACGCCGAGGGGGTCGAGGTCGCGCACGCCACGCACGGCAAGTACGTCGAGGAGCTCTGGGAACACTTCGTCATCGACTCGCTCGACCGCCCCACCTTCGTGATGAACTTCCCGGTCGACACGTCGCCGCTCACCCGGCAGCACCGCACCCGTCCGGGGATCGTCGAGAAGTGGGACCTGTACATCCGCGGGTTCGAGCTCGCGACGGCGTACTCCGAGCTCGTCGACCCGGTCGTGCAGCGCGAGCGGTTCGTGGAGCAGGCGAAGCTCGCGGCCGGCGGTGACCCCGAGGCGATGCGCGTCGACGAGGAGTTCCTCCGTGCCCTCGAGCACGCGATGCCGCCGTCGGGGGGCATGGGCATGGGGATCGACCGGTTGCTCATGGCCATCACGGGCCTGGGCATCCGCGAGACGATCCTCTTCCCGCTGGTCAAGGGCGCTGGAGCTTAGGGCAGCGCGCCAGCGCTGCGCGACGCCAGCCCCGGACGAGCTTGCGAGTCCGGTCGGAACAGATAGTCGGGGTACGATGCTCGGGTGCCTGAAGGAGTCGTAAGCGGGATCGTCTTCGCCCTGACGCCGACCATCGTCGTCGGCCTGATCTTCTGGTTCGTGATGCGCGCGATCATGCGCGCAGACCGCACCGAGCGCGCCGCGTACGCCAAGGTCGAGGCCGAGGAGCGCGCCCGCTTCGAGCGTGAGCACGGTCGCCCCGCGCCGGCTCCGACCTCGGCGGAGTAGCCGCCCGCGCACGATCCACTTCACCCCGTGTTCACCGCACGGTGTGATCCTGTCGCGCATGCCCACCATCCCGGAGTCCGCCGCCGGCGTCGACGACCTCGACGACCTGGACGTGGAGGACGCCTTCGGGCACCCGGCGTCCGGGCTGTCCGTCGTGCCCGTCGGCAGCGACGACGGAGCCCTCGACGACGAGGGTGACGTCGACGACCTCGACGTCTGACCGTCGACGACCTCGACGTCTGAGCGCCGACGACCCGTCACGCACCGTTCACCTCGCCGACGCGTGCCGGGGTGAGCATCGTCCGCATGACAACCACACCCTTCACGGGACGCAGCCTCGTCGGTGACATCGAGAGCGAGTACGACGAGTTCGACCGAGACGCCGACCTCGAGGTGTCCAAGCGCCGGGACGGGTGGCTCGAACCCTCCTGGTGACCCCCACCCATCCGGTATTCGGGGTACGACGACCAGATCACACTGATCGGGTCGGACGTACCCCTTTTGCATGTCCGGAGTACGCAGTCGCCCGGGGTACACGACCGGAAACGCTCGTGAAACACGCCTGCAACGCCGGAAACACGGCACTTCCGGCTTGATCCGGGGCCTGATGGGGGACCAGACTGTCGGTGGGCCGTACCCCGTGGGGGACGGTTCCGATGGTGAAGCACGGAGAACCCTGAGAATCACTCCGAACGATTTGTGGGGTACACCTCCGGGCCGCTTTACTCATCAGCACCCCCCGGCAACGCCCCACGAAGCCATCACCGTCGAACGCAGGGAGAAACACCATGACGATCGCAACGGCTGCACCCAGCACCACCCGCCGCACCGCCACCAAGAAGGCATCGGCATCGAAGACCGCGACCGCCGAGTCCGCCACCACCTCCCTCGACACCGAGGTCGAGGCCGACGAGCAGCTCGCCGGTGTCCGCGGTGCCTCGGTCGACCAGGTCGGCGACTACCTCCGTCACATCGGCCGTCTCTCGCTCCTCACCGCCGAGGAAGAAGCGCAGATCGCCCGCCGCATCGAGGTCGGGCTCTTCGCCGAAGAGAAGCTCGCCACCGAGAAGGGCCTCGCGAAGACCCTGCAGCGTGAACTCCGCTGGCTCGTCCGCGACGGTGAGCGCGCCAAGGAGCGCATGATCACCTCGAACCTCCGCCTCGTCGTGAGCATCGCCAAGCGGTACTCGCAGCGTGGTCTGCCCTTCATGGACGTCATCCAGGAAGGCAACCTCGGCCTGGTCCGTGCCGTCGAGAAGTTCGACTTCACGCAGGGGTACAAGTTCTCGACCTACGCCACCTGGTGGATCCGCCAGGCGATCTCGCGTGGTCTCGCCGACAAGGCGCGCACGATCCGCATCCCGGTGCACACCGTCGAGCTCATCAACAAGATCTCGCGCACCGAGCGCGACCTGACCGTCGACCTCGGCCGTGCGCCGATGCCGGAGGAAGTCGCCGCCGAGCTGAGCATGAGCGTCGAGGAACTCGTCGACCTCAAGGGCCGCTCGCACGAGCCGGTCTCGATCCACACCGTGGTCGGCGACTCCGACGACAGCGAGCTCGGTGACTTCATCGAGGACGAGGACGCCGCGAGCCCGAACGAGCTCACCGAGACGACGCTGCTGCACCGCGACATCCGCTCCATCGTCGCCGAGCTGCCCAGCGACGAGGCGAACGTCATCCGCATGCGCTACGGCCTGGACGACGACAAGCCGATGACGCTCGACGAGATCTCGAAGATCGTGCACACGACCCGCCAGGCCGTCAGCCGGGTGGAGTCGCGCGCCAAGCTGCGTCTGTTCGCCAAGGCGGTCTCGCAGGACATGCAGCTGTACCTGACCGACTAGGTCAGTGGACTTCGGCCGGCGCGTTCACCCGTGCCGGCGCGGGGAAACCGGGTCGTTCTGTGGGAAGACGATCCGGTGGGGTGATGGGACGGCCCGCTCGAGCACTGCTCGAGCGGGCCATTCACGTCCCGGGGCAGGGCCAGGCCCAGGCCCAGGGCCAGGACCAGGACCGGGGCCAGGGCCAGCGCCGACACGGCGTCAGTCGTCGATCTCGCGCCGGAGCTTCTGCCGCAGGTCGCTCGGGATGAGCTCGACGAGCTGGTCCGGACGCACGGGCAGGTCGAGCAGGCTGAGCTTCACGCGTCCGGTGCGCCCGTGCCGCTCGGCGTCGAGGCGCACCACACTGCCGGCGTCCTTGCGGAGCCGCATGTCGATCTGCGCCCCGGTGGCGACCTCGCCGACCACGAGCCCGTCGACCTCGAGCGCGGCGCTCCTGGTGCCCTCCGCGATGTCGAACCGGTAGCGCTCCCGTGCGGCGAGCACCACCGAGCGGTCGATCCCGGCCATCGGCGCGACCGGGGTCACCACGGAGCCGGACAGTGCGGGGGAGAGGACCGGTCCGCCCGCGGCGTAGTTGTACGCGGTGGAGCCGGCCGGGGTCGCGGCCACGATGGCATCGGCGCGGTAGTACCCGTACCCGAGGCCCCCGACGCTGAGGTCGGCCGACACCTGCCCGGCGCCCGGCCGTCGCACGATGGTCAGGTCGTTGAACGCCAGGTAGTCGGTGCGGGCACCACCCCAGGACAACCGGGCCTCGAGCGCGTGGTGCGGCTCGAGCTGGTACTCGCCGGCGGACAGCCGGGCGAGCGCGATCTCGAGCTCGGGCGGCTCGATCTCCACCAGGAACCCGACGTTGCCGTAGTTCACGCCGAGGACGGGCACCGGGCGCTTCGCCACGAGCCGCATCGCGCCGAGCATGGTGCCGTCGCCGCCGAGCGCCACGACCAGGTCGACACGGTCGGTGAAGTCGTCGTCGTCGACCACGTCAACACCGCCGCCGATCCGCTGGGCATCCGCGCGTCGGGCGAGCAGTTCGCCCTGGCCGGACGCGTTCCAGCGCTGCAGGGTCGTGACGGACTCCTGCACGTTCTTGGTCGGGTGGACGACGAGGCCGACGACGGGCTGCTCCATGAGCGGATCGTACCGAGCGGACCTCCGACGCGGGCTGGTCGTCGACGGCCGTATGCGATATTCTGAATACATGCAGACTGCTCAGCTCTCCGTCGCCCTCCCTTCCGTCCGGCACGGCCGTGAGATCGTGCTGCTCGCCGACCTCGAGGCCCACGAGTCCGGCTTCGGCTTCGTCGACGCCGAGCACCTGCTCCTCGCGGCCGTCACCCTCTGTGCCGGCATGCCCCGGTTCCGCCCGGTCCTCGACGCCCACCGGGTCACCCCCGACGGCGTCCGCTCCGGTGTCCGTGCCTTCGTCGGCGCCCACACCACCTGTCCCGGTGAGCACGACCGTGTCGCCTGCACCCCGGCAGCCGTCCGCGTGCTCGCCCGCGCCGCCACGATCGCCGGTCGGTCCGACCGCATCCGACCGCCCCACGTCGTGCTCGCCGTGCTCGACTCGGTCGACGATCCGCTCGCCGGATCGGCGCACGACGTCCTCGACACCCTCGGCGTCGACGCGCGCCGCTTCCGACGGGACCTGCGTCGCGCGGTGCGGCGCGCCTGACCCAGCGCGACCGAGAAGCGGACTGGAGGCCCGTGGCGATCCCGCCACGGGCCTCCAATCCGTCTCGTCGTTCGCTCACTGCGCACAAGACGCACCCTGGTCACGCCCACGGCGAACAGGGGCAGCCCCCGGGGGGAGCGCTGGTTACTCTCGAAGTACTTGGCCGGACTCACACGAGACCGGCACAGCGTCGGCTCCGCTCATCAGGGGCCAAGGGAGAGCACATGTTCGAGAGATTCACCGACCGGGCCCGTCGTGTTGTCGTCCTCGCTCAAGAAGAAGCGAAGATGCTCAACCACAACTACATCGGCACCGAGCACATCCTCCTCGGCCTCATCCACGAGGGCGAGGGCGTCGCCGCCAAGGCGCTGGAGTCGCTGGGCATCTCGCTCGACGCCGTGCGCGAGCAGGTCCAGGACATCATCGGGCAGGGCCAGCAGCAGCCGACCGGGCACATCCCGTTCACGCCGCGCGCCAAGAAGGTGCTCGAGCTGTCCCTGCGCGAGGCGCTGCAGCTCGGCCACAACTACATCGGCACGGAGCACATCCTGCTCGGCCTGATCCGCGAGGGCGAGGGTGTCGCAGCCCAGGTCCTCGTGAAGCTCGGCGCCGACCTGAACCGGGTGCGCCAGCAGGTCATCCAGCTCCTGTCCGGCTACCAGGGCAAGGAAGCGGTCGCCGTCGGCGGCGAGCAGCAGCAGAACGCGCAGCAGGGTTCGCAGGTCCTCGACCAGTTCGGTCGGAACCTCACCCAGGCCGCGCGCGACGGCAAGCTCGACCCCGTCATCGGGCGCGAGAAGGAGATGGAGCGGGTCATGCAGATCCTCTCCCGCCGCTCCAAGAACAACCCCGTCCTGATCGGTGAGCCCGGCGTCGGCAAGACCGCCGTCGTCGAGGGCCTCGCCCAGGCGATCGTCAAGGGCGACGTGCCCGAGACGCTGAAGGACAAGCAGCTCTACTCGCTCGACCTCGGTTCGCTCATCGCCGGGTCCCGCTACCGCGGTGACTTCGAGGAGCGCCTCAAGAAGGTCACGAAGGAGATCCGCACCCGCGGCGACATCATCGTCTTCATCGACGAGATCCACACGCTCGTCGGTGCCGGTGCTGCCGAGGGCGCGATCGACGCGGCCTCGATCCTCAAGCCGCTCCTCGCCCGCGGTGAGCTCCAGACCATCGGTGCCACCACGCTCGACGAGTACCGCAAGCACTTCGAGAAGGACGCCGCACTCGAGCGTCGCTTCCAGTCGGTGCAGGTCAATGAGCCGTCGCTGCCGCACACGATCAACATCCTCAAGGGCCTGCGCGACAAGTACGAGGCATTCCACAAGGTGTCCATCACCGACGGTGCGATCGTCTCCGCAGCGAACCTGGCGGACCGCTACGTGCAGGACCGCTTCCTGCCGGACAAGGCCATCGACCTGATCGACGAGGCCGGCGCGCGCCTGCGTCTGTCGATCCTGTCGGCGCCGCCGGAGCTCCGCGAGTTCGACGAGAAGATCTCGACGGTCCGCGGGTCGAAGGAAGCCGCCATCGAGGAGCAGGACTTCGAGAAGGCCGCGAGCCTGCGCGACGAGGAGAAGAAGCTCCTCGGCGAGCGTCTCCGCCTCGAGAAGCAGTGGCGTGCGGGTGACGTCGCCGCGTCCGGCACCGTCGACGAGGGCATCATCGCCGAGGTCCTGGCGCAGGCCACGGGCATCCCGGTGTTCAAGCTCACCGAAGAGGAGACCTCGCGTCTCGTCTTCATGGAGAAGGCACTGCACGAGCGCGTCATCGGTCAGGAAGAGGCCATCTCGGCGCTGTCCAAGACCATCCGCCGCACCCGTGCCGGTCTGAAGGACCCGAACCGTCCCTCCGGCTCGTTCATCTTCGCCGGCCCCACGGGCGTCGGGAAGACCGAGCTCGCCAAGGCCCTCGCCGAGTTCCTGTTCGACGACGAGGGTGCGCTGATCTCCCTCGACATGTCGGAGTTCGGTGAGAAGCACACCGTGTCCCGCCTGTTCGGTGCCCCTCCCGGGTTCGTCGGGTTCGAGGAGGGCGGCCAGCTCACCGAGAAGGTGCGCCGCAAGCCGTTCTCCGTGGTCCTGTTCGACGAGATCGAGAAGGCCCACCCGGACATCTTCAACTCGCTGCTGCAGGTGCTCGAGGAAGGCCGTCTCACCGACGGTCAGGGCCGCGTGGTCGACTTCAAGAACACCGTCATCATCATGACCACGAACCTCGGTTCGCAGGGCATCGCCGGTGGCCCGGTGGGCTTCCAGGTCGAGGGTGACTCGGCCGTCGGCTACGACCGCATGCGCGGCAAGGTCAACGAGGAGCTGAAGAAGCACTTCAAGCCCGAGTTCCTGAACCGCGTCGACGACACGATCGTGTTCCCGCAGCTGTCGCAGCCCGAGCTGCTGCAGATCGTGGACCTGTTCGTGAAGCGTCTGGCGGACCGCCTGCTTGACCGCGACATGACCATCGAGCTCACGCTGCCGGCCAAGGAGCAGCTCATCAAGGTCGGGTTCGACCCGTCCCTGGGTGCTCGCCCCCTGCGTCGCGCGATGCAGCACGAGGTCGAGGACCAGCTGTCCGAGCACATCCTGCAGGGTGAGCTCAACGCGGGCGACCACGTGAAGGTCGACTTCGTCGACGGTGCGTTCCACTTCGAGACCGGGCGTCAGCCGGGCCGCGAGGAGGTCCTCGCCGGTGCGGCCGCGGTCGAGGCCGCGACCGACGCGCCCCAGGGCGAGATCGAGTCCTAGGACCTGACACTCCACGGACAGGAGGCTCGGTGCCAGCTGGCACCGGGCCTCCTGTCCGTTCTCGGGTCGCTTCCAGATCCCGCGTCGGCCGATCTGCGCGTCATTGTGTCCATCGGCCCCCGTCCGGGGGTACTGTGATGACAACGCGCGAGACGTTCCCCCCAACTCCTCGCGCGTCGCGCTCGACCGGTTCCCCCCAACGGGTCGAGACGCAGCCGGCCCCGGTCTGTTCGCAGACCGGGGCCGTTGCACGTCCGGGGTGGCGTCAGGCTGCGTCGGTCAGTCGTGCGGCGAAGTCGCGGACGGCGCGCTCCCAGCGCTCCGGGTCCTCGTTCCACTCGAGGGTGTGCGGTGCCGTGCGGAACGCGACGGTGGTGGCACCCTGTCGCGCGGCCACCGCTGTGACGTCGTCGACGGCGACCAGGGCGTCGGCCTCGGAGTGGATCAGCAGCGTCGGCGTCGCGGAGTCCTGCCAGGTGGTCGTCGTCACGGGCGTCGGGGCCCCGGCGAGGCGGGACAGCACGTTCGTCGTCGCGATGCGGGCCGCGACGGTGCCGACGAAGGCGGGCAGGTGCGCACCGCGGACAGCTCCGCGGAGTGCCGAGGCGACGTCGAGCAGGGGTGACACCACCACGAGTCCGTCGACGTCGACGCGTGCGGCGGCGACCGAGCAGGCGAGCGCGCCGGCGGACCAGCCCTGCAGCACGACGCGCTGTGCACCGCGGGCGCGGGCGGCGCGGACGGCAGCGACGATGCGGTCGGCGGCTCCGGGGTCGAGGGAGCGCAGCGGCAGGTCGGTGGTGTCGATGACCTCGGACGAGGCGCCGAGCGATCGCCAGACCCCGACGCCGCGGAGGACCTGCCGTGGGCCGAGGGACTGCCCGTGCACGTGGACCACGTGGGTCGTGGCGGCCTCGGGCTCGGTGCCGGGCACGTCATCCGGTCCGTCGTACCGCAGGGCGTCCCAGCCCCACGCGCCGGTCGCCACGGGGCCGGTGACGCTGCGGCGGACGCTGTCGCTGCTCGCCCCGCTCTCGGTGGTCGGACCGCTGTCGCTGCTCGCGGCGATGATCGCACCGACCTGCACCCGGGCACCGTCGCGCTGCAGGTCGTAGGTGCCCGGCAGGCGGGTGTCGCGGGTGGCGGTCAGCTCGACCTCGGTGTCCGTGGCACTGCGGACCGTGGCGGTCGCGGTGTACGGCGTCGGGAACAGCAGGCGTCGGGCGACGAAGGCGCCGAGCCCGAGCGTGCCCACCGCCCCCGCCGCGGTGCCGAGTGCGGTGATGCGTGCGCCGGTCATGTGATCTCCCTGAGTCGTGCCGTGGTGAGCGTCGCAGCGGCCGGCACTGCCTGTCCGGCCTCGCGCGCGCGGTCTTCGATCTCGACGGACAGTCGGTGCTGCCGACTCCGCCACTGGCGACGCTGCCACACGATCGTGAAGTAGAGCCCGGTGTTGCCCGATGCCGCTTCGAGTCGACGGAGTTCCGGCTCGAGCGCGCGGAACCGGCGTCGGGCGGCCCGCCAGTCGCGGAACTCCCGTGCGGCGTCGGGCAGCACGCCACCGGCCGCTCCGATGGCGAGCAGGACCATCGAGCCGAGGAACACCGGGGTGTAGAGCTTCGACAGGACCCCGACCGCACCGTCCGCGCCGGCGACGTGCACGGCGTCGAGGGCGATCGCGATGCCGGCGAGCAGCACGAGGCCGGCGGCACCGACGACGAAGAGCCAGTACAGGCGGCCGAGCCCGTCGCCGCTGCGGAACCCGCGCAGCACGGCGACGGCCGAGCGGGCGATCACGATGGCGATGTAGGTCATCTCGACGGCCGAGTAGAGCGCGGTCGGCAGCTGGTCGCCGTAGGCCACCATGAACTGCGCCGTGGGGGTCGGTGCGTCGATGAACGCGAACAGCACGACGAGGGCGACGAGCACGAGCACGCAGCCGATGATGCGGCTCGCACGGAGGAGTTTGGCGGAGCGCGCGGCGGCCTCGACCGACTGTGCGAGGGCGAACATGCCGCACACCATCAGGCAGCGGCCGATCAGGTCGGCGATGTTCGGCACGTGCGTCACCCCGGCGAGGAACGTCGTGACGTCGGGCTGGTTGATCGTCAGACCGACGGCGACGAAGCTGCAGCAGACCATCAGCCAGGTGACGCTGGCCGACTGGGTTCGCACCAGGAACAGCCGGACGACCAGCACCGTCAGGATGAGCCAGACCGGGATCGATCCCCAGACGTGCAGCGTCACCGGGTCACCGGAAGATCCCGGGCTGGCCCTCGGGGTCGAGCAGCCCGATCCGCAGCGCCAGCTGGTCGGCGACGAGTTCGACGGCCTGCTCGTGCGGGGTGTCCAGCGAGCGGGTGAAGGCCGTCCGGCCGCTGAGCAGCCCCGTGTACGCCTGGTGGTCGCAGCCGGTGTCGTCCATGAACACGTGGGCGAGCTCGTGCAGCACGCAGGCCACGCGGGAGCGCTCGGACAGCCCGGGGCGGGTCTCGAGCAGGGCGTGGTCGGTGCGCTGGATGAGCCGCGCTGACAGGTCACCCGGCAGCTCCGTGGTGCGCACGAGGATCGGCTTGCCGAGCGCCGCCTCGGCACGGGCGGTCAGCTCCGGCAGGGTCAGGCGGCGGGGGAGTCCAAGGCGCTGCACGCGACGGCGGGCCTCGGTCTGTCGGCGCAGGGCACCGAAGCGGTCGCGGTACCCGCTCACGGTGTGCCGCCCGACTCGTCGAGCCGACGCAGGTGCTCGGTGAAGTCGCGGATCTCGTCCGCCGAGGCGAACTCGCCCAATCGTCGGGTGGCGAACGCGACGACCTCGCGCTTGCGCAGCTCGAGCACGAGTTCGAGCTGTGCCTGCACCCGCTCGGGCACGTCCGTGTTGCCGGCGGCGTCGGTCAGGTACTCCGCCGGGACGCCGAAGTAGGTCGCCAGGGCCGCCAGGAGTCGCTGGTCACGGACGGCCGGTCCGTTGCCGCCGAGCATGTAGCCCCACCGCGGTCGGCTCATCGACGCACCCTGCGCCTCGATCTCGGCGGCGATCTCCTTGTACGGGGGTCGCTGGCCCGAGTTGGCCTCGACGACGTCCATCAGGAGCTGCAGTTTCCGCGACAGTTCCCGACGGTGTGCGTCGTCGTCGTTGTACTCGATCACGTGTCCCCACTCTCACATCTGTCTCAGACATGATAAAACTGAACCAGCGCGTCGGCCGGTGTCACCACTCTGCCAGGCTCGCGCTCGCTCGTCAGGTCGGCATTTCGATGGGGGGATGCCGAACGGGGGACGAACGAACGGGAGGCGCGGTGCCAGCTGGCACCGCGCCTCCCGTCCGTCGTGTGGTGCGGACTACGCCTGCACGTCGCCGCGCCAACCCGGCTGGGTCGGTGCGTTCTCGACGCGCTCCTTGTAGTTCTGCAGGTCCTTCTTGACGGCGTGGCCGCCGACGCCGACGGCGGAGCCGAGCTTCTCGAGGATGCCGGAGGGCTCCCAGTCGATCTGCACGGTCACCCGCGTCTCGGCGTCGGAGAGCTTGTGGAAGGTGACGACGCCGGCGTGGTCGGTCTCGCCGTCCTTGACGGTCCAGGCGACCCGCTCGTCGGGGTGCTGCTCGGTGATCAGGGCACGGAACTCGCGCACCTGACCTGCGACCTTCACGGTCCAGTCGGTGGTCTTGTCGTCGACCTGGACGATCTTCTCGACCTCGTCGAGGAAGTGCGGGAACTCCTCGAAACGGGTCCACTGGTCGTAGGCCTGGCGGACGGGGACGTTGACGTCGACGGTTTCGATGATCTGAGGCATGCACCGGACGGTAGGCCGATCGACCTGGGCGGCACTCAGCAGCGCTGTCCCCCTGCGGCTCCGGCGGGTGCGGGTCCGTCCGCCGCTGCGCAGTAGTGTGGGGAGGATGACAGAGCACGGGAAGCACGCGTTCCACGAGCGCGACGACCACGGGATCCTCGTGCGTCCGGCGCTCGCCTCGGACGTCCCGCACATCCAGCGACTCATCGCCCCCTACGTCGACCGGCGCATCCTGCTCGGCAAGGAGAACGTCGCCCTGTACGGCTCGATCCAGCAGTTCCGGATCGCCGAAGGGCCTGACGGCACCCCCATCGGGTGCGGTGCGCTCGCTGTGTTCTGGGACGACATCGCCGAGGTCCGCACGCTCGCCCTCGACGAGCAGTGGATCCACAAGCGTGTCGGACACCGGATGCTCGAGGCACTGGAGCACGACGCCCGTGAACTCGGGGTCGCCCGGATCTTCTGCCTGACCTTCGAGGTCGACTTCTTCGCGAAGCACGGGTACCTGGAGATCGGCGAGAGCGTCGTCCCACCGGACGTCTACGCCGAACTGGTCCGCTCGTCGGACGAAGGGGTCGCGGAGTTCCTCGACCTCGCCCGGGTCAAGCCGAACACCCTCGGCAACACCCGCATGCTGAAGAACCTCTGACGCTTTCTCGTGCCGCCCGGCGGGGTTGCCGTGTGTGGACCGCGCCGTTGTCTACCCTGTGCGCATGTCGTCGTTGCGTCACCCCGTCGGGCCCGAGAAGCCGGTCGTCTACTGGCGCCGCCGGGCGCTCGTGCTCGGGGCGCTGCTGGTCGTCGTCCTGGTCGTGGTGCTCATCGTCGTCGGGCGGGGGAGCGGGGCCACGTCGGCGGCGCCGAGTGCGTCGGCCTCTGCTGGTGCCGGGTCCGGTGCCGGTGCATCGTCTGATGGTTCTTCGGCCGGTTCCGGGTCCTCGCGGTCTGCTGCGCCGAAGCCGGCGGCTTCTTCCTCGGCTTCTGCGACGAAACCCGCTGCTGCCGACGGCTCGACGTGCACGAAGGACCAGGTCGTCCTGACCCCGGTGCTCGACAAGCCGGCCTACGGCCCCACCGAGGACCCGAAGATCGCGATGTCGATCAAGAACTCCGGCACGAACTCCTGCCACCTGGACCTCGGATCGGCGCAGCAGGTGCTGACGATCAGCTCGGGCGAGGAACAGTACTGGTCGTCGAAGGACTGCCAGACCGGCGGCACGAACCAGGACGTCACGATCAAGTCCGGTCAGACACTCACGACCCCGGCGATCGCCTGGGACCGCACGCGCTCGTCCACGTCGACGTGCGACTCGTCACGGCCGGCGGTCACCGCGGGAGGCGCGAGCTACCACCTGCAGGTCGCCGTCGGGAACCTCGAGTCGAAGACCTCGGTGCAGTTCATCCTGCAGTAGCTGGATTCTCGGTTCCGATCCGTTCCGGCTGCGCTGTGCCGATCAGGGTGCCGGGAACAGCAACAGGCCCCGTCGTCCGAAGACGACGGGGCCTGTTCAAGCTGATGTGATCAGCCGAGGACGGTGATGTTCTCCGCCTGCGGGCCCTTGCGGCCCTCGGTGATGTCGAACTCCACCTTCTGGTTCTCCTCGAGCGACTTGTAGCCGTTGCCAGCAATCGCAGAGAAGTGCGCGAAGACGTCAGCGCTGCCGTCGTCCGGGGCGATGAAGCCGAAGCCCTTTTCGTTGTTGAACCACTTGACGGTACCGGTAGATGCCATGATGGCGTTTCCTTAGCTTTCTTGCTTCCGCCATGGTGCAGATGCACCGACGGAGACCCCGACGTACGTCGACGGGGGTAATGCGCCACGCGGGCAGGTGCCGGCGGGACGGGTTCGGGGTCAGGCCTGTCGGCCAGTGACCCTGGGGCCCGGGTTGAGGGGCAAACCACCTCGCCCGGACGTTGAGCGCCGCCGAAGCGGTTCCATCAGGTTAGCGTGCTCTGGGCCGACTGGCTACCCGTGCGTCACGGAACGACGAAAATCTGGTGGAATTGAGCTGATGGCAGACAAGGAACAGCGCTTCCGGAGCGAACAGCTCGAGGAAGCCCTCGCGAAGCAGGACGTCGCTGCGGTGGCGTTCGCGCTCCGCCACGACATCGTGATCGTCCCCCGACTCGTCACCGGCAAGAAGGACATGCAGGTGCGGGTGTTCGGCCGTGAGGGGTCGGACAAGCGCATCCTGCTGCTGTTCTCGTCGGCGGACGCCTACACGGCGATGGTGCCGGACGAGAAGATCCGGCAGGTCATGGTCTACGACGGGCCGCGGCTCGAGGAGTTCCTGGCCGCCCACCTCGACATGCTCGAGGGCGTGTTCTTCGACATCGCCGGCCCGCACACGATGCAGGCCGCGCCGGAAGACCTGCTGGCCGCTTTGCGCGCGTAGCGCCTCAGAACGCGCGGTCGAGCTCGCGTTCCCGCGGGGACTGCGTCATCGAGAACGCCACACGCAGTGCTTCGCGGAGGTGCCCGGAGTCCGAGCCGAGCACGGTCGTGAACCCGAGGCGGGTGGCCTCGTTCACGCGCTGCTTCGTGCCCGTGGCCGGACGGATCTCGCCGGCGAGGCTGATCTCGCCGACGGCCGCGAGCGTGTGTGGGTACGGACGGTCTCGTGCGGCGCTCGCGAGGGCCAGTGCGATCGCCAGGTCGGCGCCGGGCTCCGTGAGCTTCATGCCGCCCACCGTGGACACGTAGACGTCGGCGTCGGACAGCTTGAGGCCGGCACGGCGTTCGAGGACCGCGAGCAGCATCGCCACACGAGAGGCATCGACACCGTTCACGACCCGGCGTGGCTGCGGTGCCGAGCTCGGGACGATGAGGGCCTGCACCTCGACCGGCAGCGCTCGGCGCCCCTCGAGTGCGACGGTGACGCAGGTGCCGGACACCGGGGTGGCGTTCTTCGACATGAAGAGGCCGCTCGGGTCCGGGACTTCGTGGATGCCGTCGCCGCCCATGTCGAAGCACCCGACCTCGTCGGTGGGGCCGAAGCGGTTCTTGAGTGCCCGGACGAAGCGCAGCGCGGTCTGCCGGTCGCCCTCGAAGTGGCAGACGACGTCGACCAGGTGCTCCAGGAGCCGCGGGCCGGCGATGGTGCCGTCCTTCGTGACGTGGCCGACGATGAGGACGGGCAGGGCGCGGTCCTTCGCGATGCGGATCAGGGTCGAGGCGACCTCGCGCACCTGGGACGTACCGCCGGCGATGCCGTCGATCGAGCTCGATGAGATGGTCTGCACGGAGTCGGCGATGAGCAGGTCGGGCTGGACCTGGTCGATCTGGCCGATGATGACGCCGAGGTCGACCTCGCTCGCCAGGTACAGGTCGTCGTGCATCGCCCCGGTGCGTTCGGCACGGAGTCGGACCTGGTCGACGGACTCTTCGGCGCTGACGTAGAGGACGCGCTTGCCCGAGGCTGCGGCTCGGGACGCGACCTCGAGCAGCAGGGTCGACTTGCCGACACCCGGCTCGCCGCTCAGCAGGACCGCGGCACCCGGCACCACGCCGCCGCCGAGCACGCGGTCGAACTCGCCGATGCCGGTCTGCCAGCGCTGCACGGAGCTGCCGCGGGCTTCGGTGATCGGTCGCGCGGCCCGTGCGCCGGTGACGGCGACCGCCGAGGTGCCCCGGGTGCTCGCCGACGCCGCGGAGCTGTCTTCGACGGTGCCCCAGGTCTGGCACTCCCCGCACCGGCCGACCCACTTGATGCTGGTCCAGCCGCACTCGGTGCAACGGTAAAGGGACTGCGGGCGCGCCATGTCGTCGAGGCTAGGCCGTACGGCCGACATCACCGGGGTGGTCGCCCGGCTCGTCGGGTCCGCTTGGTTCGTCCGACTGGTCTCGTTCGTCGGGCACTGCGATCGACCCGGTCATCCGGTGGCGCAGGCGCTCGACCGGCCCCGGACCCTGGCGTGAGGCGTGGTCGAGTGCCTCGGCGCCGTCGGTGTCCTGCTCGGCGCGCGCGTTCGCCACCGCCCCGGCTTCACGACCGAGGTTCTCGGCCTCGCGCACGGACAGGTAGTGCCGGATCGCCGCCACCGTGTCGACCCGGGCGTCGACCGCGGGCTCGAAGGCGCTCGCCCAGATCTCGTAGCCGCGGTCGTTCGGGTGGAACAGGTCGCCGTAGCTGTTGAAGAAGGTGCGACGGACCCCGACGCGCTTCGTGATGGTGTGCAGCGGAGCCACCGTCAGCCCGAACTCGTCGGCCACCCGGTGCACGATCTCGTTGGCCACCGCCACCTTGCGCTCCCGGTCCGGCACGAACATGCACGGCAGCTCGGCCACCACGGCGTGCGACGGCACCGCGCCGTAGATCGCCCGGATGTTCCGCTCGAACTTGTCCGGGTCGAAGTCGGCGATGTCGTTCGCCCCGATCGACACCGTGCAGACGTCGGGCGCGTAGTGCCGGAGCTTCGGCAGCTGATCACGCTTCGCGCCCCACGTGGTCGAGCCGGAGACGCTGAGGTTCACCACCCGGACCGACATGTGGGAACGGTGCCGGATGCGCCGCGCGAGCAGCCCCACGTAGCCGCGTCCGGGTGCGGTCGCACCGACGCCCTGCGCTGCCGAGTCACCGATCGCCACGTAGAGCAGCTGCCCCTCGTGCTGCTGTCGTTCCCGCCACCAGTCGGCGTGGATCGGGAGCATGTCGACGACCCGTTGCGCCGCTGCCCGTTGGCCCTTCACGCCGGCGCGGGCACCGACGGCTGCGGCACCGACGACGCCGAGGCTGCCGACGACGGAGGTGAGGAGTGCGATGAGCGTGCGGGATCTCATGCCGTGGACGGTACGCCCGCCGGTCTTGCCGGAGACGAGGAGGACCTGTGGGTGTGGGGAGAGCCCTGCAGGTGACCGCCTGTGGAGGGCGACTCGACCCGGAGTGTCATCACGGGCCTCCCGGATCGTGTAAACTCCTTCCCGGTACCGTGTCCGAGCGGCCGAAGGATCATGTCTCGAAAACATGTGTGGGGGCAACTCCACCGTGGGTTCAAATCCCACCGGTACCGCCACAGGGCTGATTCTGTTTCTGACCTCAACGGTTTGCGAAACGTGGCTCAAGAGAAGAACCCCCGGCTCGGGCCGGGGGTTCTTCTCGTTCCGCTGTCGATCGGCGTGATCTCCCTCGCTGTTCGGTGCGACGGGCGGATCCGGACGGGCGGGGCGGCTTTATCGGGCGCGCTGAAGCATCCCGGACGCTGGTGGAGCGTTTTCAAGCGCGTTGGAGCGTCCGGGTGCTGGTCGTGCTTGTTCAGTTCGAGAGGCTCCATGCAGCCTACGTCTGCGGCATCGGTATGAGCTTCGCCGGTCGGAGTTGCGCTTGTAGTTGGACCGGCTGAGCTGGTCGCGTCGGCGCTGCAGGCGTTCGTGCTCCTGCTTGCGCGGCTGAGGCTGCCGCCCTTCTCGGGCGCGCTTGTCGAGGATGTAGAGCTCGTGTTCGAACTGGATGATGTGTTTCGAGGTTTCGTGTGTCGTGGAGGGAAAAAGGTTTGGACGAGGTGCACACCGAGGACACTCGCATGGCGATCCGATGAGTGCGGCGGTGCCGGCGTGGCTTCGGTGCGAAGCGAAAAGGACGACACAGAGCGAAGCTGCCCACACGTACCCGGACCGGGAGGGACGCGTGCGGCAGCCGATCGGCTACCGAGAAGCGATCACGACCCGGAGCGTCGTGACTAGCTGTAGGTTCGATCCCGGATCGGCTGAGTGTGTGACGTCTCCCGAAGTGATCCTGGTGCTTACGCTATCTTGAGTGGATGTCAGTAGCAGGGGGCGGGGCGCCGCTTAGTGCGCACCGAGTGCAGTATCGGGTCGGCCACGGCGGGTTCCATGCCACTACTGTCGCGCAACCGGGGGTGAGCCCGCTGACCTACATCTACGACGTCGGTGCGGCACCGCGTGTGGGCCAACTGGAATCAGCCATTCGTGACTTGGCGAAGGACCTGGTCAATCGAGGCGTAGTGCGCATTGACTTCATCTTCGTATCACATCTCGACGAAGATCATGTGAATAGATTGCGGTTTCTTGTCAAGGAGATGGGTCGGTCAACGATATCGGTCGGAACGCTTGTCATACCCTGGCTCGGACCCGTATCGAGGCTCTTCGGCATGCTCCGGCAATCTCATCGAGCGGGGAAAGCGGCGAGCATGAGCCTTCTGCAATCTGACGCAAGTATCGCTGAGTTCGCGGCAAACCTCGGATTCGTGGAAGTTCTCTTGGTACAAGACGGCCTTAACGCAGCCGACCAGAACGTTGCTGTTGACCTTGCCCAGCAGGTAGACACCGACGGAGCGGTAGTGGCCGCACCAGTACGAACGATCGCCTCGGGAACAGATCTCACACCGGCAGGTGTGCCGTGGATGCTGCTCGTCACACAACTCACGGTTCCGAAGAAGACCTTGAAAGAGGTGGCGAAGCGGATCAGGTCTAAACTGAAGCTCGACGTCAACCGGGAAACGGCCCGCCAGAGCGTGATCCAGTCGCACGCCCACCGACGCGCAGCTCGCGCCATCATGGAAGACGTTGCGCATGCTCACGGGATCCCACGCGGTCGAACGACCATTACCAACTGGTCATCAATAAGCTTGTACAGCGGATCTACTAATCCTCCTACCAAGCATCCTTCTATTGCGTGGAATCCAACCCATTTCGCACATTCATGCACAAATGGGTGGATCCACACGGGGGATCTGCCGCTCAACGTCGGTCATGTTTGGCAAGCATTCGCGGCGGAATGGCATAAGTGGTTGCCGTCGGGCGTTCAGACGTGCGTGGTGACAGCTCCTCACCACGGATCAATGAATGGCCATAACATAGCGCTATTCAGCCTGTTCAATCCGGATCATGCGGTATTCACGTACGGACTCGAGAAGGGTTCGACAAAAATCAGGCCGCGGTGGGCAAAGAAGGTTGACCCGACGGACGCCCTCCGCGAGGTCAAAGCCCGGACCACTGCGCAAGTGTGGGAACTGTCGAACTGACGAAGTTGAGTGGTCGGTAATTTCAATGTCAGATGAGCTACCCACACCGACCGCGACTGCCGCCCGAAATCCGGCTGTGGGTTTCTTGGCTGTACGTGCTGTTCGTCGGCCAGGGACGCGACGTGGTGCCCTCACGTTTGAACTCGTAGTGCGGCGATCGTCAGGCGCGTTCGATGAGCGATGCAGCTTGTGCGGTGTTAGCCATGTGGGGACCTGTGCGCGGTCGGGTCCACCGGTCTGAGATACACGCCGATGTTGCGCGCCGGTCGATTATCGGACAGACATTTGCGCGGACGCGCGCCGTTCCGAGAGCTTCCGCGGGCATCCGAACGACTCGAAATCGCCAGCGATATGTGTTGCGGCCTCCGGCCGTACGCCCTGCCAACTGCAGGCGTCGGCTCCGAGCCGCTGCCCTGCGATTAACGCCCTTTCCCAGTCCGGTTGACCGTCTGAGGTGAACAGAGCGTCGATGATGCCAGCGGACGTCCAATCCCCGGCTCCAGCGGAATCAACAAGAGCTGGTACCGGATGACCCGGAACGTCGGTCCACACGCCGTCGACTCGGATCCGTGCGCCCGCCGGTCCGAGGGTCTCAATCAGGGTTGTCAGGTCCGCCGGTAGCCGGTCTGCGAAGGCTGGGGCGCGCTCGGCGCTGTACTTCACGACATCAGACACCTCGACCGCCCGGTCGAAGAGCGCAGGCCTACCCAGTCCGGCCGGCTCGAAGAAGACCAGTGACCCAGCTTCCTTCCACCGACGAGCAAGTTCGATGGTGAATAGGCTGACTCTGTCGAAAAAGAAGACGTCGGGAGCTGGCAACTGCTGCACTATCGCCGCAGCGTATGCCACCTCTGACGGCCGGTGCTTGGCGAACCTGGCGCCGCACGCTGGACATGCGAAGCGCCACGCATGGTCATCGCGGCGGCGTTCCTGCACGACGATGGGAGTCGTCCACTGGTCGAATAGCCTCAGCGAATGCGTTCCTACCCCGTCGGCTTCCAGCGACTCCGCAAGAAAATGTCCAGCTGGGTCGGTGCCGATGGTTCCTGCCACTTCGGAGTGCCATCCGAGGCGCGCGAGGATTGCGGCCACGTTCACCGCCGTGCCGCCCGGAGAGGCGCAGACGCTTCCGTTGATCATGACGTCGACGGCGGCGAAGCCGCTGGTCACGACGGTGCGGGACCTTGCCGGCAGCTCGGAGTAGTTCATCACGTCCTATTCTTCACCTTCGGAGGGACCAGTCTTGTCCCCCCGTTAGAAGTGTGCAGCATGCCGATGACATCGAGGAGAGCATCTGGTCCACGCTGGCCAGACCGGCCAAGCGGCCAGCAACGATCCAATGCGGGAGAGCATCGGTCGACGCTGACACTCAGCCTCGTCGCCGTGAGCAACGCGAAGTCGTTACCGCCCGGCGCGCCCTGATCGCCGACAGCCAGCGTGGCTCCGGATCGCTGTTGCAATTTCCGGAGGAACGGCGCCTTACCGCTGTTAGCTGCAACAACATCAACACTGTGGCCGCTGGATACGACCTGTACGGGCGCGTCGAGGAACGCAACGACAGAGTCCACGATGCTCCGTGCGGCGGCGACGGACGCGCCGTTCCCGACGGGCTCGACGCCGACCTGCTGGTGGCCTTGCCGGACGACGATGGCGCCAAGTTCAACATACGCAGCGAGGGAAGCGCAGACTTCTTGCACCCAAGCGGCTTCATCTGTTGGCTGGGTCAGCGGTGCGTCGAGTGCCTGCTCCCAAGCGCCGTTGTGTAACCCGAGCTTAACTTGCGAGCGGAGATGCTCCGGCACCCACGCTTGAAGCGTCGTGTAAAGGCTACTTCCACGGCCAGAAGCGAACGCAAGCTGAAGGCCGTCTTGTAGGAGTTGCAGAAGGGCGTCCCGGATTTCTGCTCGGGGCAACTCGAACCGGGCCGTGGTGTCGACGCATGTGCCGTCGTAGTCCAAGACGATCGTCGTAAACCGCTGGCGCCCTACCCCAAGTCGCCACCGGTCGTATGCTACCTCCACTAGCGGTAGCGCGTCGGAGAATGTTGTGCCGATGGCACGTGCCTTCCGCGTCACGGGATTGTCCTCCGGGGTCGGGAACAACCGTTTGAACGGAAGATGGTATAGCTCGCGCCCAAATGCGGGAACCGGCGGCTTGCTAAGAGACAGGTTTTGCGCAGCGGCGCGCAGCGTCGGCGTTTGCATCGCGGCGGCGAGTAGGTGCAGTGATCCGGCAACGCCTGGTGTAGTCGTTCGGATGCGGACAATCCGGATGACGCTCGGGACGGTGCGGAGCGTGCGCTCAGCGAGCGCTTCGACTTCCGGGGTGATCAGCGCTAGCACAGAGGCGTGCGATGCGCGCCGCTGCAATCCGACATGCCTTCCGTGTGCGAAGTTGCGGTAGTCGGCAAGCTCTACCGGAGCTAAACCGAGTTCTTCGTATCTGATCTGGATGTCCAACGCCGCCGCGTATCCCCCGGAGCCGTAGAGGACGACCAACGGCCCTTCGGAAGTCAGTTCTGGCAGCGCGGGCAGACTTAATGCGGGGGGAAGGGTGCTCTCGTAGGCGCGTGCGACCACGGTACTCATCGACAGCACGCTCCCGGTCGCAAGGAACCCGTCCTTGGGTCGGACGGTCGGTACAGTGATCACGTGCACTCGAGAGTTGTTGAAAGGGGCAGCGAGCTCTGAGGGTGAGCGTGTTGTCAGCAGAACGACATTCAGGCCATGAGCGAGAGCGTGACTGACCGCCATTGATGAGTCTGGGTGACGTGCGCGCGCCGAGAACACCACGGCAATTGAATCGGGTGGTAATGCTCGGCGCTCGATGAACGCGAGCGGGGAAACGATTTCCGCTGATGCGCCGTTGTCGGAATGTAGCATCGCTGCGATGGCTGCTGCGGGCGCGGCACCTCCGGATGCGACCATGTAGGCATGCTGCGCTGACATGAGCCGGCGCAACGTTTTGTCGACTGCCACTGCAGCGGCGAGACGGTACACCTGTGGGAGTTCGCCTGTTTCGTCCCGGTAGTCCGCAGTCGGATCAAACGGCATACGGTGCTCCTAACAGCCATGCAGTCGAGATATTGACCGTTCGTCTACCCGGAGGCGCGTCGTGCAGCCGGTACGACATTGGGCGGGCATGCGCTAGAGAGAGACCTCGTTCGTGCGCGGCGAGGACGACGCCGAGTCCGAGCATCTTGCTCGTATGTTCACTGACGACAACGGCGGTCGACCCGAGCGGACGGAGAGCCTGGCGGTATCGATCCGCGAGGTTGACCAGCTGACGGTACAGATCGAAGGGATTGGACTCGCTCGCGTAGAAGACGTTTCGCTGCTCGAGTTGCAGCTCATCGAAAAGGAGTTGCCGATGCTCAAGCAGGAGATCGTCGCCGGTCCTGGGGTCGGTGGCTGGGAACGGGATGACCGCACACACCTCTTCAGGCTGCAGGAAGGTGCTGAGAGCTTGGACTTCATCGACGGAGCTGCGTCCGAGTACGGGGATCCAGATCGTGGTTGCTGCGGTCTCGTCGGCACCCGCGAATCCGGGGAGCATCTCTGGTTCGTCGAGCTCGGAGGCGATGATCCTGCTGTCCGTGACGGGGTCCTCGGATGCGATCGCGAGGAGGTTTCCGGCGAATCGGTTCATGTGCTGGCCGGCCTGGGTGAGCAGTAGCTGCAGGATTGCGAACGACACCATCGAAGGCAGGCCCGACATGTCCAGCAAGATGGTGTCGTAGTCCAAAAGGGCGTAGTCCCGCACGAGGGTCCGGGTGAGCTTTGCGGACTGGCTTGACGGATCCGACGAGGTAACTCGTGGAACGAACCGCAGTTGGGTTGAGAACAGGTTGCGCAGATCGTCCTGGTGCGTGGCTGCCACTTGGTCGGCGGTGTCGTGGGAGCCTGGCGGTGCGAGTTCAAGGGCGAGGACGTCTAGGTCGGTGATGCTTTGCGCGACTCGGTGGGGGACGTCGAGCGTACGCGGGTCGAATCCGGCGCCGCAGAGCAGCAGAGTGCGGCCGCCCGCTTCCGCGGCGGCGCGCCAGAAGTCGACGGACTCATCGGAACTATCGGCAAAGACGTAGTCAAGCCATCTCAGATCAGGAGCCATGGGGTTACAGAAGCCGTTCGTCTGGGAGGCTGACGTCGTCGTCGATGTCCGGGAGGTGTCCGCCCAGCCGGGCGGCCGCGCGCGTCCAGCGGTTCAGCGTCCGTGCGACGCTCTGTTCTCGGAACCCGCCTCGTTGCAGCGGCAGCGAGAAATGCGGAAGCAGCATCCGATTGAGGTAGAACACTTGGAAGCGGCTGTTCTTCACTGCCTGCGGTTCGGCAGTGGTCTCCAACAAGTTGTTGGCCACTGCTTGGCCAAAGGCGTTGCGAAGGCGCTCCAGGTTGCTGTCCTGCTGCGGTGCGCGGAACAGGCGCTGCGCTTCTGACCATTCAAGAGCCATGCCGGTCACGCCCGGCGCGTACGGCGCGGTCGGCTGATACGTCTCGGCTCGCCCGCGCTCGGCGATGGAGTACAGCAGAGCTTGCACGTCCATGCCGTTAGGTATTCGTCGTGGAATGGTGTTCCACATCTCCTTGCTGCCTCGCCGCACGCGGACATCCTGTTCAGAGGCAAGTAGATACGGTGAGCGGCCCCGGATCATCAACGCCGAGAGAATGAGGTCGAACTGGTCGCCGGCGAGAGCGAGGTACTGTTCGATGTTTCTGCTCGATAGTTCCGCAAGGACGTTCGGCCCGAAGTAGTAAGGAAGATTCTGTTCACGAGCGAGAAAAAGTTTTGCAGCCGCGCGGGTGCTGCTGCTTGAGAGCTTTTCAGCGCGGTCCGGGTCGAGTTCCTCCACAAAGTCAAATAATGTAGGAGCTTGACGGTTCAAGTTCCGTTCAATCAGAATTCGTAGCTCCCGAAACCCAACTGCGCGTTCAAGAACGGATTGTGATCCACCTTGCTCGGTCAAACGTGCGAGCCACTGACGATGCTCAGGGTGCGCGTCAACCGCGGCGGAGGCGTCTCGCTCCGCCTCCGCGAGGGCACGTTCCATGAGACCACCCGGGATAGACTCAGCACTGCTCAAAAGCATCGAGAATAGTTCGTTTCTCCCCTGAGATAACAACGGGCGCATCGCTCTGCTGTCAGCGATTGCGGTCATGATCTGCCGCTGCTTGAACGGCCGGTCGAGGTGCTTCTCAATTTCGATGAGGCTGTATTCTCGGCCCTCGGTTCGACCGACCAGGAGTTCATTGAGAGGGACGGCCGACCGTCGTTCCGCGATCCAACGGCCAACTCGGGGTTCTCGGACGATCAGTGCGTTGTAAAGAGCGGTTCTCTGATCCGGGTCAAGGTCGTGTACGTCGTCAAAGAGCAGCACCGGTCGGGCATGAAGCTCAGAGTCGTTGACGAAGATTCTTGTTGTCGCGAGGAATTCCAGGGAGAGAAGGTCCGGGTGGCCGTCGATGCCTTCCCAGTCAACTGGCATTAGAGAGCCGAGTAAGTCCAGAACGGATCGTTCTTTCTCGCGTAACTGATCAAGGATCTGCTGCCCGTTGAAGGGAACAGTGTCGATATTGAAGAGGCGTTTTGCGAGTGCCCGGGCGCGTTCGGTGTCGGGCCCGGCGTTCGGTCGGAACTCGACCGACGAGGCGCCGTCGGGGAAGCGCTGCTCAGTCGCTGTGAGAGCTGCTTCGACCGCGCGCGTCAATATACGCGCGTCGAGAAGCTTGAAGAAGATCTTGAGGGCGCCGGCGCCTTGCGGTCCGAGATCGACGAGGGAGCGATAGTCGCGTCCCACGCTCACCATCAGCCCGAGCAGCTGGGGTCTGCCGTCGCTGAGGACACCACTAGAGTTCAGCTCGGATCGAAGCTCTTCGAGGTGATCATCGCGAGTGGGACTCCGGAAGGCTGCGAGGTTGTCTGGCGTCAGCATCCGGAGCATCGACGTCTTGCCAGCGCCGGGAGCGCTGCGTAAGACGACCAGGCGGTTCCAAGCGACCGCGGCGTCCGGAAGCGCTTCGAGCATCGTGGTGCTGAACGTGGTGAGGAACCCGGCGCGGTCCCGTTGCATTTCCGTGTAGCGGGATCGGAATGGGTTACCTGATGGGCTCATGGTCGTCCGGGGTGGTGTCGTTCGTGCCGGGGGAAGACGCCGGTCCACGGGCTCGCGTCCGGTAAGCGTTCGGCGTCTGCTCCGTCATCCTTCCACAGGATCGGCGGTGCGTTGTTCGGCGCGTTGTGATGCAGGACAAGTGGGAGAGCGGAGCCGCCGAATCCGAATCGGAGGTCATCACCCCCGACTCTCGTGGCGTCAGTTACCCACGTGGCGCGGAAATACCGATCGCATAATTCGAGGAAGTCGCTGTCGCGGGCAGCGTTGAGAGGAAACGCTTCGGGGAACGTGTACGCGGACTTGACCGTGAAACGGTCGGCGTACCCAGCTTCGATGAGTCGGGTCTGCACGGTGGACTCGGCGTTCTCCGTCATCAGATAAAGCAGTCCCGTGACCTGCACATCATCCGCGACTACGCCCTCGCTTTGTAACAGGTCGACTTGGCGCAGTATCTTCGGGACCTTGCCCTTCCAAACGTCATGTTCCTTCCGTAGCATGGACGCGCCGGAGCCGGAGAAGTCGTCGACGACGAGGACTGACTGGAAGGTTGGCTCCGCCTGCAGACCCTGCTTCTCAAGGGCATCCTCGAGCGTCGCCCGCATGCCCTTCGCTTTTTCGGTCTCAATGACGTAGTCGAGGTGGAACTGTTCTGTAGACATATTACTTGCCCGCCGGAGGCGATCAAGTCGCGCGCCGTCACTCATCCCAAGAACCAAGGTCCGTCGCTGCACCGCTTTGAACTCATCCGATGCAACTATGCGCGCAACCTGCCACAACGGCAGCCCGAGCTGCTCTGCTGCTTGTCGGCGAAACCAGGGCCTTAGAACATCCTGGTATACAGTCGAAACGAGATGCTCCATCTCGGCGGCCGAGATAAACACCAGGCGTCGAAGAATGAAGTCGAGTGCCGCGGTCCGGTCGCCTCGGTCGAAGCAGTCGAGCCATGTTGCCAATGACTCGATGAACTTCACACCAGGCATGTAGCCGCCATATTCATCGTACTTCGTTCGACTGAGCACCTGTAGCTTTGACAGCAGCTCGCTCAGGCGCTCGAGATCGTGCTCTGATGTCACCTCAGCAAGGACCATCTGCGCGAGTGAATTCCGCACGCTACCCCGTTCTCGGCGTGATTTCACGCTGACCCAAGCAAAGTGTAGTGTTCCTCAGGTAGCGTCCGCTGGCCCCCGTCGGGGTGGCGTGGGCGCGGTCGGCATGGAGCCTTGATGTGCCATTCGAGTTCCGCCGCGAGCCGGAACTTTGGGCGTTAGCGGAGACCATCGACTACGGGGCGCTGGGGGCGTGAACGGACTCTCGTATTGAGGCGCGCCTGGGCGCGAGCCAACCGGCTGAAGGCTGTAGGCGTCGGTACCGGCTCGTCAACGAACCTCTACACACCGATTACGGAACGGCCGGGGTTGGTGATTTCTAACCGGTCTTCGAACATCTCGATAGTGACGCTGCCACAGGCCCACTCGAAGTCCTGGTGGCTTAGTGCGTTCGCTAGGAACTCGGGGATAGCCAGGGCCGTGAGACCCTTACCTCGAGCTGGCCGCCGAGCCGCGAGAGACACCGCTCGTCGATCATCGGCCGCTACCAAGTGCAACTCATCGATGTCGACGACGACGAAGGACGGCGGCTCGACGAGCAGTCGCGGTGCCGACTGACCTAAGCGGGTAAGCCCCCCACGAAGCGGTGGGGGCTTCCTGCGTCGACTGCGCTGGTGGAGGCGCTGGGTGACTCGGGACCGCCGATCGTGGCACGCCTCTGGAGTGCCGTTGCTCCGCTATCCCGAACGCTGAGCAGTGAAGCCACCGTGAGGGGTGCAGATCCAGGGCAGGACGACCAACGGGAGCCAGATCGCCCCCACGATGGCGTCGAAGAGACACGCCAGCCTCATGACAGGGCCACAACGGGCTCCGCACAATGCATTCGTCGTCCTGGCGCTCAACTGGCGCCCGCTAGAGCGACCACCGCGGGGGCACCGCCTCGAGTAGCGGCCCCGGAACCGCCGACGGCAGACGACTAGTGGCGTTGTGGGTGCGTTACATACCGGACGTGCCGGTCGCTCTTCTCGACACTTCACCCGTCTTTGGGCTCGTTGCCATCGCTCCTTTGGTCTCTAGCCGCCAGCAGCAGCAGTGCCATGTTGACGGCTTCCTCGTTGAGTCCCCAGGCTTCGAATTCGCTGCGTAGGCGCCGGTTTCGCCGCTTCAGGAGGTCGATGGTGGTGGTCAACGCCACAACTGAGACAGCAAGCACCACAGGCAGTACCAAGTTGAGGAAGTCGGCCGTGCCGCCGGGTGAGTTCGATGCCGAGCCCCAATCGGTGGTTGTCACGACGAGGGTCAGGGTGACAGCCCCCACGATCCCGATGACCGATGCAACCGCGGAACTAATGAGTCGACCACGGTTGTCCACTATCCGTTCCCACCATGTGGCTCGCTTTTGCGCCCGCGCCATCAGGTTGCCCAACGCGGCCAATTCGCGGTCCCTGTGTACCTGTACGAACTTCCGCAGCTCGGCGTCGGTCGGCAGCGACTCCAAGGTTTCCTGCGAGAGCTTAACCGCTTCAATGCGGCGGCGCGGCCCCCGCTCCGTAGAGACGACGTAGATCGCTCGAACAATGGCCACGATCGCTCCGAGGCCCACTGTCCCGAACAAGCCTCGCAGCAGCAGTTCCCCGAGCTCAACCGTCACGATACGGAGGGTAGCGCGGGTTTAGCTTCCCGTTCACCGATCCAGCACTGTCGGCCAAGAACGCCGTGGTTCCAATGCCCGTCGGCGGAGAATCCCACAGGCTGGGTCCGCTTTCTCAATAGGGACAGTTCGAGGGAACGGGCCCCACCCTGCCGGGCGGCTCGCGCGGAGGTTCGGGCCCTCGTGCGCCGGCCGCGCCGCCCCAGCAAGAGCCCGAAGCCGCGGACGAAGTCCTCATGATCGAACTCGAACTCGAACTCGAACGGGCTGCGGCCGGTGGGGGCCCGATTGCATCGGGCCCGAACGTGTGCTTAATGAACGGCCCGACCTCGAATCATCGAAGGACCTCGACCTGGGTGTGCCACGCCGCGAGCCATCGACGAGGCCTGCGGATGGCGCAGGCCGAGTCGTCCTCGTCGCACCTTCCTTCTTGAAGCGGATCGAGGAGGAAGGTGTTGCCGACCGTGAGCTGTCGGCCATGCTTGCATTGCATCACGCGGAGCCGTCCGGCGGTGTCGGCCCCGGAGGATTGGCCACTCCGTTGGGCGTCCAAGATGCCGTGGACGGGCGTAGGGCATCATGCAGCTTGGTGGGCATGAAGGCCGAGCGTTCGTTGCGTCTCTGGTTTGCGATTTCCTTCTCGGCAAGAAGGCTCTCGCACTCGTGATGCGGGCAGAGCAGAACGGGAAAAGTCAGGGACGAGCGAGTGCGCATGCAACCTCACGAGTTCCTTCGGTGCACGGGACGGCATGGCTGTGGAGCTCCAAGACTGTTCGCGTGTGGTCGTCGCGGAGGTGTTCGAGGACAACGCAACGGGCGTCTGCACCTTCTCGTCATCGGAAGGGGTGGTCGTCCCGGTCGGGCTCGTGTGGGAACTCCTGAGGCTCGCTGCTGTCGAGTTCCCGCAGGCCGCTCAAGCGGTGATGGGATCGAGCCCCGCGAAATTAGGTGAGCGGCCGAAGTGATCAGAACACTTGGCCTTCGGCCTTCGGCCTGCGTCGAGCGGTGGATACCACTCAGAACTGCCGGTTCGCCACATCCGCCCGGTGCGACACGGACAGCAGCTCCCGCAGCCGCTCCGCGGGCAACGGCGCTCCCTGATCGGCCAGGTAGTCCGCCGCGAAGCCCTCGGCACTCGCCGCGTAGATCCCCGTGTACGCCCCGGACTCCGGCTCGAAGCGCCACGACTCGGCCAGCGTACCGGCGTCCACGGTGTCGAACCCGAGCAGCTGCACGAGCTCGGCGACCACAGCCTTGGCCTGCTCGTCGTCGCCCGCGATCGGCAGCGCCGTGCGGGGCGTGGAGTCGGCGAGGTTCGGGATGTGGTGCGCGACGATGTTGTTGAACGCCTTGACGATCCGCGTTCCGGGCAGGAGCGTCTGCTCGTACTCCGCCGTGGTCGTCGCGAGGCTGTCGAGCTGCTCGATCCGGCCGTCGCGACCGGGGTAGTAGTTGCCCGTCGACAGCACGGTCCGCCCGGCGAAGGCGTCGAGGTCGGGGGCGAGCGCCGGGTAGGCGGTGAGCGGGATGGCGAGCACGGGCACGTCGCCGAACTCGGCAGCCTGTCGCACGGTGCCGGCCTGGGCGCGCGGGCCGAGCTCGGCGACGAGGTCCTGCAGCGACTCGGGGCCGCGCGAGTTCGCGATGAGGACGTCGAGGTCGGCTGCGACGGCGAGGCGTGCGATCGCGGTGCCGATGGCTCCGCTGCCGATGACGCCGATGCGGTTCATGTGGTGCCCTTTCAACAGTGGTGGAGGTCAGGGGAGAGCAGGGGCTTCCCAGCCGCGCCGGGCCAGGGCGGAGAGCGCCGCGGACGACGAGTCGTCGGCCATCGCGGCACCCCGGGCCCAGCTGGTCGCCAGGGCAGCGAGGAACAGGTCCCGCGCGCGGACGTCGGCGCGCGCACGACCGGAACGCTGCGCGGCACGGAGAAATTCGTCCGTGGTGGTGATGAACCCCTGGCACGTCAGGGCGAGCGGCGACGAGTCGGACGACGCGGCGGTGCGGAGCGGTTCGGGCAGCCCGTCGAACGTGCCGGCCCACTCTGTGACCGCGTCGAGCCAGCCGTGCAGGGCGGCGCCGGTGTCGACCGAGCCGTCGCGCAGTGCCTCGCGGCGGGCCACCAGCTCCTCGTCGCGGGCGGCGAGGAGCTCGGCGAGCAGGGCCTCGCGCGTGGGGAAGTGCCGGTACAGGGTGCCGGCGCCGACGCCGGCCTGCTTGGCGATCGCGTCGAGCGAGCCGGTCACGCCGTGCTCGGCGAACGCGCGCTCGGCGACCCGCAGGATGTGGTCTCGGTTGCGGAGCGCGTCGGCGCGCGGTGCGCGCCCGGCGGGAGCGGTCTGCTCGGGCATGGCAGCCTCCAGGCTGGCTCAGGAAACGGAGAAGCTCTCCGGAACCACCACAGTACAGGAGACCCTCTCCGTTTCGTCGCGGAAGCGCGACGCCCGGGCGTCAGTGCTCCTCGGCGGCCTCCGCCGCGTCCGCCAGGTCCGACCGCGTGTTCGCGTGGATCGGCTCGCTGTGCCCGAAGGTCTTCGCGGCGGCGCGCAGCCGCCCGACGAACTCCCCGTTGTCCATCTCGAGTTCGTCCTCTTCCGCGTCCTCGATGACGATCTCGCTCGACGGTCCGATGAGGATCTTCGTGGTCGTCATGGTCCCGTCGTCGGCGACGGCGGGCACGTCGACGGTGTCCGCTCGGTCCCCGCCTGCGAGGGCCGCGGCGTACTCGATCACGGCGTCGGCGACGTCGTCACCGACCAGGATCGTGGTGGCGTCGTAGTGGATGTGCTTCATCGCGTGCTCCTTCCCGGACCCATACAAACGCGCGGCGCGGGAACGGGCTTCAGGATGACCGCTGCGCGCGGTGGTCCGGGTCCGGGGACTCCAGGGCGTTCCACACGTCCGCCCAGATCAGCTCGAAGTCCACGGGGCGGATGCGGTCGGCCCGGAGCGCCTGCTCCAGGATCGACAGCGCGTCCAGGGAGCCGGTGAGCAGACGCTCGTCGCCGTGGACCTCGCGGCGGCCGTCGCCCAGGAACGTCGTCACGGTGACGGACCGCACCCGCGGTCGCAGCGAGCGGGTGGCGCGGGCGAGGACCGCGAAGCCACCGCCGTAGACGAGCAGCGCGGTGGTCGTGCCGACGGCGGGGACCGAGACGGCGAGCACCAGGGCAGCGAGGGCGAGGACCGCCCCGACGGCCGGCCAGACGTGCCAGGCACGCAGCAGCAGGCGCTCGCCGGTGGTCGTGCCGGGCGGGAACACGACGAGGGTCCGCGAGCTCCACAGCGTCCGCCCGACGGGTCGGATCGTGTACCGGCCCCACAGGTGGGTGCCGTCGAGCAGCCGGGTGCGGACCGGCAGCGCGACGGTCATCGATCCGCCGGCGCGAGTTCGGTGCGCACCGGCGCGAGTTCCGCCCGGACCGGCTCGACGACGTCGCGGTGCCGGACGGTCGCCAGGCACGGGAAGCAGACCAGGTCGCCTTCGCGGACGTCAGCCGGCAACGGAGCCGGGAGGCGGTGGAACGGACCGTCGGCCTGACCGTCACAGCGGGTGACGACGTACATCGGGGAGAGGGGAGCGGTGCTCCGGCGTCCGATCAGGCGCACCTGGTCGAGCACGGCGCAGGTCGGCAGGACCGCGTCCAGTTCCAGGAGCACCACCCCGGTGCGCGGTCGACGCACGCGGGTGACCGACGCGACGGCGACGCTCACGTCGCGGGGCGCCCACCCGCGCGGGCGGTACCGGGGCGGGGACTGCTCGGCGGTGTGCACCGTCGGGGTGCCGGTGAGGTCGGCCAGCCGGACCATCGAGATCGCCGAGACCAGCAGGTCGTCGGTGGTCGCGACGGTGTGGGCCGGCCAGAGGAACGGGTCCATCGGATCGGGGAGCGACGCGCGGAGCGTCGGCATGATCGCAGTCAGTGTCACGACCACACGCTCTCGCGGGCTCGAACAGCGCGGAAGGCCTCCTGACGGAACCCCTACGGTCGGCGGCGGAGTCCTGACGGAGCGCTCACCGGCGTGTGGCCGAGCGCAGGGCTGCGGTCCACCCGAGGGAGATCACGCCGGCGCCGATCAGGGTCTTCACCACACCACCGAGGACGAACGGGTACAGCCCGTACTGCAGGGTCTGCTGCAGGTCGAGGCCGAGTGCCACCGCGAGCCAGGCCATCCCGGCGACGAAGGTGACGACGGTGCCGAGGGCGAAGGACAGCAGCGCGTTCCGCAGCGGGCGGTCGCCGAAACGCTCGGCGACCCAGCCGACCAGGGCCGCGGCGGCGACGAAGCCGACGATGTACCCGCCGGAGGGGCCGACGAGCACGCCGACCCCGGCCGAACCTTCCGCGAAGACCGGCAGCCCGACGACGCCGAGCAGCGCGTAGACGAGCATCGACAGGGCACCGCGACGGGCGCCGAGGGCACTGCCGACGAGCAGCACGGCCAGGGTCTGCCCGGTGATCGGGACGGGCCAGATCGGGACGGACACCTGCGCGGCACCGGCGGTCAGCAGCGCGCCGCCGAGGACCAGGGCGGTGCTGACGACGGCGGTGCGGGGGAGCAGTGCGTCGGCGAGCGGACGGTGTGCGGCGGGGGTGATCGTGGTCATGGTGTTCCTCGCTGGGGGGAAGGAGCTGGGGAGAAGGAGCGGCGGGAGAGGGAGGGGTCAGACCGCGACGGCGGCCAGCAGGGACTCGGCGTCGCGTCGGGCCTCGGCCACGGCGGCGGTGTCGAGGCCGCAGGCGCGCAGGCAGGTCGCCACGAGGGCGTCGCGGTCGGCGTCCTGCACGGGGCCGGACCGTCGGAGTTGGATGACGGTCTCGGTGATCTGGATGAGCACGGCACCGAGGCGCGACGGCGCGACACCGGCGGCGACGTCCGGGGTGGCAGCGCGCGAGCCGAGGCGCCCGTAGGCCTCCTGCAGTTCGACCCGCTCGGCCCGGAACTCGTCGTAGCGCTCGCCCTGCACCTCGGGCAGCAGGTACAGCGTGCCGATGTTGTGCGGCGTGCGGGCGAGGGTGTCCACGTCGGCGACGACCAGTGCGGCGAGGACACCGGCGGCCGAGGCTGACTCCGGCACGAGCTGCTCGAGGCCGCGCACCAACTCGAGGCTCGGGCGCACCGAGGTCGTGAGCAGCTCGACGAGCATGTCGTCCTTGCCGGCGAAGTGGTAGTACAGCGAGGCCTGCCGGATCCCGACCCGTTCGGCGATCGCCCGGGTCGAGGTCGCGCTGATGCCGTTCTCGACGAACAGTGCGGCGGCGGCGTCGAGGATCTGGTCACGCGGGCTCAGCGCGGAGTCTGCGTTCGGCACGACCCGCGGTCGGCCGGGGCGCACGGGCCGGTCGTCGGGGGTCATGCCCCCATCCTGACAGCCGGTGTCCGTCACGACTGCTCCCGGTACGCGCGCCAGCCGCCGTGGTGGGTGATGTCCTCGGCGCCCTCGACCGCGAACGGCTCGACCAGGAACCCGGTGACCTCGGTGCCGTCGTCGAGCGCCACGGTGCCGATCGCCATCGGTGCCGGCAGAGCCGCGACGAAGGTGCCGAAGCCGGCGGCGGGCAGGCGCCAGACCTCCCCGACGATGCCCGAGCCCGAGCCCGAGCCCGACCCCGGCCCCGGCGCAGCAGCACCGGACGCGACCGGACCCACGCGGACCAACCCGGGCTTTGGTGGCACCGTGTCGAGGGCGTACAGCCGGTAGTCGGACGCGGTGCGGGCCTCCCGGACGAACGATCCGCCGGACGCGACCAGCTGGCCGTTCAGGGGCCCGCCGCGCAGGTGCGCCCCGACGACCAGCAGGTCGACGGTCGGGGCGGCGAACGCTGCCGCCAACGCCGCCAGGCGCCGGTCGCTGAACGCCGGGCCGGTGAGCATGACGCCGAACGGCAGGCCGTCGACGAAGCCGGCGGGCACGGCGAGCGAGGCCATGTCGAGCAGGTTCGCGAAGTTCGTGTACCGACCCATCCGGCTGTTCGCACCGATCGGGTCGGCCGCGACCTGCTCGAGCGTCGGGTGCCACGTCGTCGTCGGGGTGAGCAGGGCGGTCGTGCCCTCGAGTGCGGCGCGACCCGCTGCCCCGAACGCGTCGAGCCGTTCCTGGTCGGCGAAGAGTTCCGCGGCGGTCGGTCGTGCGCCACCGAGCACGATCGCGGCGACCGACGGGTCGAGGTCGGCACCGACCTCGTCGCGGTGGGCCTCGATGTGGGCGCCGACGGCCGCGTACCGTTCGGCGACGAACGCGCCGTCGTAGAGCAGCGACGCGGCGTAGAGCAGGGGTGCGATGTCGACCTCGACCACCCGGTGTCCGAGCGCGCGGAACCGGTCGACGGCCGCGGCGAACGCCTCGGCCCAGCCGGGTGCGAGCCCCTCGAGCTGCGACGGCAGCGGTACCGCGATGCGCGGGACGGCGGGCAGGTCGGCGAGGGCGAGGTCGGGCCGCGCGAGCGGGTCGACGCCGTCCGGACCGGCCATCAGCTCGGTCGCCGTGCGCGCCAGGTCGAGCGACCGGGCGAACACCGTGACGCAGTCCTGCGAGCGGCAGGCGGGGACGACGCCCGTGTTCGGCACGAGTCCCTTCGTCGGCTTCACCCCGACCAGGTTGCCGAGCGCGGCCGGCACCCGGCCGGACCCGGCGGTGTCGGTGCCGAGCGCGAAGTCGACGATGCCCAGGGCGACCGCCGTGGCGGAGCCGCTCGACGAGCCGCCGGAGATCCGCGTCGGGTCCCAGGCGTTCCGGACCGCGCCGAAGGGCGAGCGGGTGCCGACCAGGCCGGTGGCGAACTGGTCGAGGTTCGTCTTGCCGACGACGACGGCGCCGGCGGCGCGGAGCCGGGCGACGGCGGTGGCGTCGGCGGCGGGGTCGTGGGCGTAGGAGCGGGCGGCTGCGGTGGTGGGCAGGCCGGCGACGTCGATGTTGTCCTTCACGGCGAACAGCAGGCCGGCCAGGGGCAGCGTCGGGTCGACGGCTTCGGCCTCCGCCAGCACGTCGGCACGGTCGCGCAGGCTGATCCAGACCTCGGGGCGGTCGACGGCGTCGAGGCGGGCGAAGGCGTCTCGGACGCGGACGTCAGCGGACGTCGTGGCGGCCGCGGTGGCGGCGGCGGTCCCGCCGGCGCCCGCCGCGCTCGTCCCGCTCACGCTGCCGCTCCGATCGCCGCGAGGACCTGGCCCGGCGCGACCTGGTCGCCCGGCTTGATGTACACCTCGAGCACGTGGCCCGGCACCGGTGCGTGCACCATCGACTCCATCTTCATCGCCTCCACGGCCAGCAGCTTCTGCCCCTCGTCCACCCGGTCACCCGGCCGGACGTCCACCTGCCACACGGTCGAGGTGAAGGGGGCGTACACGGCGGTCGACCCCTCGGGCACGGTCACGGCGTCGGCCACCACGGCGGCCGGTTCATCACGGACGTCGAACTCGCCCGACGCCCGCCACCGCTCCTTCTCCTCGCCGAACGCCTGCGCCTGCTGCGCCCGGAAGTCCGCGATGGACCCGGCGTTGTCGGCCAGGAACCGGTTGTACGACGCGATCGAGAACTCGCCCTCGACGGTCTCGAACGAGCCCCGCCCGGCGTCCGTCTCGGCGCGCAGCTCGAGCAGTTCGTCGGCACCGACCGGGTACCACTCGATCCGGTCGAAGAACCGCAGCGCCCACGGGTTCTCCTGGAACAGCCCGCCCCGGCGGAACCGGTTCCAGATCTGCACGGTGCGGCCGACGAACTGGTAGCCGCCCGGACCCTCCATGCCGTAGATGCACAGGTACGCGCCGCCGATGCCGACGGAGTTCTCGGCGGTCCAGGTGCGGGCCGGGTTGTACTTCGTCGTGACCAGGCGGTGCCGGGGGTCGAGCGGGGTCGCGACCGGGGCGCCGAGGTACACGTCGCCGAGGCCGAGCACCAGGTAGCTCGCGTCGAACACGGTGCGGAATACGTCGTCGACGCTCTCGAGGCCGTTGATGCGACGGATGAACTCGATGTTCCACGGGGTCCACGGGGCGTCGTTCCGCACGCCGTTCATGTACCGCTCGATCGCCAGCCGGGTGGCCGGGTCGTCCCACGACAGCGGCAGCTTGACGGTGCGCGACGGGACGACGAGCTGGTCGGTCGGCGGGATCTCGTCCTCGAGTTCGCGGAGCAGCCCCGCCACGTCGCGCGCCTTGAGCACGGACGCGTCGGTGTGCACCTGCAGCGAGCGGATGCCCGGCGTGATGTCGAGGATCCCCTTCGGCGTCTGCTCCTGCAGCTTCGTCATGAGCGCGTGCACGCGCATCCGCAGGGCGATGTCGAGGGTCATGTCGCCGTACTCGACGAGCACGTTGTCGTCGCCGTCGCGTCGGTACGCAACGCTCGGCCGCACGTCGGTCGCGTCCAGGCGGGCGATCACGCCGTCGTCGCCGTCACCCCCGGTGCGCGGCACCGTCCTGGAGGCCCGGTGTGCGTCGAGCGCGGCGGCGTCGGCTTCGCGGACGGGGACGAACCGGACCGTGTCACCCGGTCGGAGCTGGCCCAGCTTCCACAGGTCACCGCTGGCGACCACGGCGGGGCAGACGAAGCCGCCGAGCGACGGCCCGTCCGGTCCGAGGATGATCGGGGTGTCCCCGGTGAAGTCGATCGCACCGACCGCGTACGGGGTGTCGTGGATGTTCGACGGGTGCAGACCGGCCTCGCCGCCGTCGGTCCGCGCCCACTCCGGCCGCGGCCCGATGAGCCGGATGCCCGTGCGCGCCGAGTTGTGGTGCACGGCGTAGTCGGTGGCGTAGAAGACGTCGAGGTCGGCGCGGGTGAAGAAGTCCGGTGCGGCGTGCGGCCCCTCGGTGACGGCGATCTCCCACGCGTCGGTCAGCGCGGTGCGGCGGTCGGCCGGGGTCGGACCGCCCACCAGGCCCAGACGGGTCCCGGACGGGAACGCCGGGTGCGGGGCGTCCGAGTCCGGCGAGCCGAGGCGCAGGACGTCGCCGGCGAGCAGGGCCCGACCGGCGTGACCGCCGAAGCCACCGAGCGTGAAGGTCGCGGTCGAGCCGAGGTAGGTCGGCACGTCGAAGCCGCCCCGGACCGCCAAGTAGGTGCGGAGGCCCGGACCGGGGGCCGTGCCGATCGCCAGGGTCTGGCCGGCACCGACCTCGATCGGCTCCCACAGCGCCACGGGTTCGCCGTCGAGGGTGACCGGCGCCGGCGCACCTGTGAGCGCGACCACCGCGGCGGCCGAGAACCGGAGCGTCGGGCCCGTGGCGGTGACTTCGAGCGCGGGGGCGCCGTCCGGGTTGCCCACGGCGCGGTTCGCCTCGGCGAAGGACGCCGCGTCGAACGGGCCGCTCGGTGGGACGCCCACCTGCCAGTACCCGACCCGGCCGGGCAGGTCCTGGATCATCGTCATGGTGCCCGGCGCGACGACGTCGATGCGCGGGTCCGGGTCCTCGGTCGCGTCGAGCGTCGAGGTGGAGTGCGTGGCGGTGCGGAGCTCGAGGTCGTCGGTCAGCGCGCGGAGGAGCCCGGCGTTCGTGACGATGCCGTCGATGCGGGTGGCCGCGAGCCCGTCGCGTAGCAGGTCGAGGGCGTCGTCGCGGGTCTCCCCGGTGGCGATCACCTTGGCGAGCATCGGGTCGTAGAACGCGGACACCTCGGAGCCGGTCTCGACCCAGCCGTCGACGCGGATGCCGGTGCGCTCGCCGGATGCCGTGGTCGCGCTCGGGAACACGGCCTGGGTGACGAGGCCGCTGGAGGGCAGCGAGCCCTTCGCCGGGTCCTCGGCGTAGACGCGGGCCTCGACGGCGTGGCCGTTCGGGGTCCAGGTGCGGTCGAACACGTCGGGGTCGATGCCGGCGGCACCGTCGCGGGCCAGGCGGAGCATGAGCTCGACGAGGTCGACGCCGAACACTTCCTCGGTGACCGGGTGCTCGACCTGCAGGCGGGTGTTCACCTCGAGGAACGACGCCTCTTCGCGCACCGGGTCGTAGACGAACTCGACGGTGCCGGCGCTGCGGTACCCGACGCTCTCGGCCAGGCGGCGGGCGGACGCGTGCAGGTCGGCGCGGACGTGCTCGGGGAGCGCCGGTGCCGGGGCTTCCTCGATGACCTTCTGGTTGCGGCGCTGCAGGGAGCAGTCGCGGTCGCCGATCACCGCGACGCGGCCCTCGCCGTCGCCGAAGAGCTGGACCTCGACGTGCCGGGCGGGCCGGACCAGACGCTCGAGGAAGATGCCGGCCGACCCGAAGTTCGCGGTCGCCAGGCGGACGACGCTCGTGTAGGCCTCGCGGACCTCGTCGAGGGTCGAGCAGGCCTGCATGCCGATCCCGCCGCCACCCCCGGTGGCCTTGAGCATGACGGGCAGCCCGATGCGCTCGGCCTCGGCCACGGCGTCGTCGACGCTGGCGAGCAGCCCGGTGCCGGCGAGCATCGGGACCCCGGCGGCTGCGGCCAGCTCGCGGGCGGTGTGCTTCGCGCCGAACCGGACGATCTGGTCGGCGGTCGGCCCGACGAACCGGATGCCGGCGTCCTCGCAGGCCCGGGCGAAGTCGGTGTTCTCGGACAGGAACCCGTAGCCGGGGTGCACGAGTCCGGCGCCGGTGTCCTTCGCGGCCTGCACCACCGCGTCGATGCGCAGGTACGAGTCGCGGGCGGGGGCGGGACCGAGCCGGACGGCGGTGTCGGCCTCGCGGACGTGGGGTGCCGCGCGGTCGGCGTCCGAGTAGACGGCGACGGTGCGCATGCCGAGCGCCCCGGCGGACCGGATGATGCGGCGGGCGATCTCGCCGCGGTTCGCGACGAGGACGGTGTCGGTGCGAAGGGTGGGGGTCTGGTTCACGGTGGCGGTCCCGGTGGGGTCGGGCGCGGCGGTCACGGCTGGACCACGATCATGCGCAGCGGTGTGCAGGAGAAGTCGTTGCAGGGGTTGTTCATCTGCGGGCAGTTCGAGACGACGACGAGCACGTCCCGCTCGGCCCGGATCGCGACCCGCTTGCCGGGGGCGCTCATGCCGTCGACGATCCCGAGGGCGCCGTCGGCCTCGACCGGCACGTTCATGAACCAGTTGAGGTTCGACACGATGTCGCGGGCACCGAGTCCGTGGCGGCCGGCCTCGGCCAGGAAGTTCTCGCGGCAGCCGTGCTGGTACTGCGTGTGGTGCCCGTACCGCAGGGTGTTCGACTCCTTCGAGCACGCGCCGCCGATGGTGTCCTGCCGGTCGATCTCGTTCACGACGACGGTCATCAGCGGGCGGCCCTCGTTCGACATGAGGACGGTGCCGGTCCGGACGTACGCGTTGCCCTGTGCGGCGAGGGTGTCCGGCACGCTGTACCGCTCGTCGGGGTCGTGCGCGTCGTAGAGCAGGCAGTCGGCGCTCTGGTTGCCGCCGACGTCGACGATGGTGAGCACCTCGCCGGCGCGGACCACGGCGGACCACGGCGCGAGCGGGGCGACCCGGTCGTCGCGGACCACGGTGCCCGGCACCAGGGACTCGCTCCAGTCGAGGGCCACGTCCGGGTCGTGGACGGCTCCGACCGGGACGGTGGAGGAGGGGGTGTGGGTCGTCGTGTCGGTCATCACAGGCCTCGGGCTTCCGCGTGGTCGATCGAGTTCAGGTAGGCGCGGGTGAGCTCCGGCGTCGCGGTGAACCGCTCGTCGGCCGCGGTCGTCGGGGCCCCGCGCCAGGCGTGCACCCGCAGTGGTCCGACCAGGTAGTCCGGGCGCGGGTCGATCGGGTGCGCGACGTTGGCGACCAGCACGAGCAGCGGCAGCTCGGCGACGAGCGTGACGTGGGTGCCCGCGCCGGCCGACCCGGTGAACGTCATCGCCCCCTCGGCGTCGATCCGCACGCCCTGGAAGAACGAGATGCTCGGCGGCAGGTCCCGCTTGGTGAGCCCGTGCTTCGCGGCGGCCTTCGAGAACAGCGACCGACCGCTCGGGGTGCGCCCCTCGGGTGCTGCGTCGCCGTACTTCCGCTCGTTCCAGGCGTCGGTCGAGGTGCCGCAGAACGCGTCGTGGTGTGCCGAGGTGTCCTCGAGCACGGTCGCGAGTGCCCGGCCGTCCCCGCTCAGCAGGGGCGAACCCTGGCCCAGGTACGCCTGCCACGGGATCTTCTGGGTGTCGGCGACGTTGAGCCGCTCCCACGGCTCGAGCGCGTTGTACACCAGGACGTTGGCGCAGGCCTGACCCGTCGGGTCGTCGAACCGCAGCCGTGACCCGCGGGCCAGCACCTTGTGCGTGTACCCGCCCGGCGCCACCGTCTCGGCCCAGACGAGTTCTGCGGGGTCGACCCCCTCGGGGGCGAACGGTGACGACGACGCCGGCAGGTACGGCATGTACTCGGACTGCGAGCCGGCCTGGGCGCGTGCGTCGGACCGGGAGGCGAGCACGCTGTCGGTCTGGTGGAGGTCGCGCATGAGATTCCTTCCGGATCAGGCTTCGACGGGCGCGGCTGCGGCGGCGGGGACGGGCACCGCCGCGGTGGTGGGCACCTCGGCCAGGGTGATCGGCCCGTGCGTGCGGTGCCGCCAGCTCGACCACGCCCAGCCGACGAGCAGCACGCCACCGATGAAGAGCAGGGCGCTGTACTGCAGCCACCACGAGGTGCCGGTCAGGTCGTAGATCTCCGGCCGCGGCCAGATGAGGTTGATCGCCATGCCGACCTGGAACGCCACGGCCAGGGCGTTGAGCGGGATGCCCCCAGCGGCCGAGGGTGAACAGCGGCTTGCCGTCCTCGTCCACCCCGGTCGGCAGGCCCGTGCGGCGGAGCTTGATGCGCTGGACCAGCAGCGGCCCGGTGACCCCGAGGTAGGCCAGGTAGAGCATCGCGATGCACAGGCTCGACAGGGCGGTGAAGATCGCGGACTGCCCGATGTTGACGGCGAGGGCGAGGCCGGCGCCGACCCCGACGACGATCGACGCGGCGATCGGGGTGCCGGTGCGGGGCGAGACCCGGGCGAGGGTGCGGTGGAAGGGCAGCGCCTTCTCGCGGGCCATCGAGTAGACCATCCGGGCGCCGGCGGTCTGCACGGCGAGGGTGCAGGCGAAGACCGCGACGGCGACGGTGCAGAGCAGGAGTCGACCGAAGACGTCACCGAGGGTCGAGGTGATCACCCAGGCGAGTCCCTGCGAGGCGAGGTTGCCGTCGGTCAGGCTCGGGGCGGCGACGAGGGCGCCGATGATGAGCAGCCCACCGCCGAGGCCGGACACCGTGAGTGCCCGGACGATCGTCTTCGGGGTGGTCCGGCGCGGGTTGTGGGTCTCCTCGGCGAGCTCACCGGCCGAGTCGAAGCCGACCATCACGTACGCGGCCATCAGCGAGGACGCCAGGAATGCCCACACGTACGGCTCGGTGCTCGTCGACCCGGCGGTCGTGAACACCACGGAGGCGCTGCGGTGCGGCAGCAGGAACAGGGCGCCGATGAGCACGACCACGCCGACGATCTCGATGAGCACGCCGAAGCTCGTCACGCGGGCCATCAGCCGCACGCTCGTGATGTTCACGATCGTGGTGACGGCGAGCATGACGATGCCGAGGACCACCGCGTTTGCGGCACCGGTCGGCGACGCGACGGACGGGTCGGCGCCGGGGCCGCCGACGACCTGGAACCCGTCCCAGATCGCGGGGAGCACGGCCTGCACGGCGATGGCCGCCACCGCGACGGTGAGGATCTGGCCGATGATCATCGTCCAGCCGGTGAACCACCCGAACCGGGCTCCGGCCAGGCGGCTCGACCACTGGAAGATCGCGCCCGAGATCGGCCAGCGGGCCGCGAGCTGCGCGAAGTTCAGCGCGACGAGCAGCTGGCCGCCGAAGACGAGCGGCCACGCCCAGAAGAACGCAGCACCGCCGAGCCCGAAGCCGAGTCCGAACAGCTGGAAGACCGTGGTGAGGATCGAGACGAAGGAGAAGCCCGCCGCGAAGGAGGAGAACGAGCCGACCCCGCGGTGGAGTTCCTGCTCGTAGCCGAGGCGGGCGAGCCCCTGGGTGTCGACGTCGGACGTGGCGCGCGGTGCGTGGAGCGGTGCTTGCGGAGAACGCATGACTGCAGACCTTTCGCGGAGTACCTGTCGGGTGACAGGTAGTGCGACCAGTGTCGTGCGGCCCTGTGTCGCCGCCGTTGCCCGTCTGTTTCGAGTGCGTGACGGGAGGCGGCGGCGTGTAAACGTTCCGAGTCGGCGGGCGGCTCAGCGGCGGGGGATCACTCGATGTCGACGTCCCGCTTGCCGCGGCGGACGATGAGCGGGTCCGGCTTGCCGATGACGTCGGCGGCCTTGTCCGGGTAGTCGAACTGCGTCAGGAAGTACCGCATCGCGTTCAGCCGTGCGCGCTTCTTGTCGTTCGACCGCACGATCGTCCACGGCGCGTACCGCTTGCTCGTCCGGGTGAACATCGCCGTCTTCGCCTCGGTGTAGTCCTCCCACCGGTCGAGCGACAGCAGGTCGATGTCGGACAGCTTCCATCGCCGCACCGGGTCGAGCTGCCGCATCGCGAACCGGGTCCGCTGCTCGCGCCGGGTCACCGAGAACCAGAACTTCGTCAGGTGGATGCCGGAGTCGACCAGCATCCGCTCGAACTGCGGCACCTGGGTCATGAACGACTCGTACTCGTCGTCGCTGCAGAACCCCATCACCCGTTCGACGCCGGCACGGTTGTACCAGGAGCGGTCGAACAGGACCATCTCGCCCGCGGCCGGCAGGTGCTGCACGTACCGCTGGAAGTACCACTCACCGCGCTCGCGCTCGGTCGGCTTGCTCAGCGCGACGACCCGCGAGGTCCGGGGGTTGAGGTGCTCGGTGAACCGCTTGATCGTGCCGCCCTTGCCCGCGGCGTCACGCCCCTCGAAGAGCACGACGACCTTCTGGCCGGTGTCCTCGAGCCAGTACTGGCACTTCAGCAGCTCGATCTGCAGCAGGTACTTCTGGTACTCGTACTCGTCCCGCGGCAGGCGCTCCGAGTACGGGTAGTCGTCCTGCCAGGTGAGCACCGGGTTGCCGTGCGGGTCGATCAGCTCCGGGTCGGCCGTCTGGCCGTCCGCGACGCTGTACCCCTCGGTCCGCAGCTGTTCGATGTACTCCCGCAACGGTTGCGAGTACGGCGCTGTGTCCACGGTGTCCTCCCTCTGCGAGCCGACCGGCTGTCGGCCCCAGGGCCATCCTGGCCTGGCCACCCGCACGACCGCCCCACGCCTCGCCCTGGACGCGACCCGATGACGGCCTGGAGGCGCGGTGCGGGCCCGCCCCGTGCCTCCCGACCGCATGTGGCCCTTCACAGGCATGATGGGGCCATGACGGACCAGGCCGAGATGATCCACCCCGAGATCGCACCGAGCGGAGACGGGTGCGTCGAGTGCGACGCGACCGGCTCGTGGTGGGTGCACCTGCGCCGCTGCGCGGCGTGCGGCCACGTGGGCTGCTGCGACGACTCCCTCAACACGCACGCGACGCGGCACTGGGAGGAGACCGGGCACGCGGTCATCCAGAGCTACGAGCCCGGCGAGACCTGGGCGTGGGACTACCGCGACGGCAGCCGCTCCGAGGGGCTGGAGCTCGCGGCACCCACCAGCCACCCCGTGACGCAGGCAGTCCCCGGGCCGGCGGATCGCCTGCCCGGGGACTGGTTGGAACTGCTCGGCGGATCACGCTGATCCGCCGCGGTCGTCGGGTCAGACGGCCGCGGTCGCCTCGTCGCGGTGCGGGAGCTTCCAGCCCGGACGCACGAAGTGGCAGGTGTAGCCGTGCGGGTTCTTCTCGAGGTAGTCCTGGTGCTCGTCCTCGGCCTCCCAGAACGGGCCGGCCGCGGTGACCTCGGTGACGACCTTGCCGGGCCAGATGCCCGACGCGTCGACGTCCGCGATGGTGTCGAGCGCGACCTGCTTCTGCTCGTCCGAGGTGTAGAAGATGGCCGAACGGTAGCTGCGACCGATGTCGTTGCCCTGGCGGTCCTTCGTCGACGGGTCGTGGATCTGGAAGAAGAACTCCAGCAGGTCCCGGTACGAGATCTGGGACGGGTCGAAGACGATCTCGACCGACTCGGCGTGGTCGCCGTGGTTGCGGTACGTCGCGTTCGGCACGTCGCCGCCGGAGTACCCGACGCGGGTGCTGACGATGCCGGGACGACGACGGAGGAGCTGCTGCGCTCCCCAGAAGCATCCGCCGGCGAGGATGGCGGTCTCGGTGGTGGTCATGGTGGCCTCCTGGGCTCTCGTGTCACTGGCTGCGACACCGTGTGGTGCAACCGGCAACAGGGACGATCTGTTCCCGTCGTCAGGTCCGCTGTGGGGCACGGACCCACCCGGGTGTGCGGTCGGTACGACTCGACCCTACGAGCACGTGCTCCGTCTCACCCCTGCGGTGCCGTCAGGCCACATGAAGCGGTCATCCGTGCACGACGAAGTCCAGCGCCGTCCGCGTGGTTGGTGGCTGCTCGGACTCGCGTTCTGTTTCCTCGTGTTCCTCGAGGTCTTCGTGGCGATCGGCTCGCTGCCGGGGATGCTCGCCGCACAGCTGCAGTACACCCCGTGTGGCTCCGACGAGACGATGCGGTGTTCGTACGCCGTCGGGGAGACCGCACAGATCCTCGTGCCGCTGGTCGCGTTCATCGTCGCGATCACGACGTGGGTCATCGGGGCGTCCGGTGCTCCCACGCTGCGGCGACGGGTACTGACGCCGGCGATCGGCCTCGTGGTCATCGTCCTGATCTTCGTGCTCGGCGTCGTCGCGATCGATCTGTCGATCCGATGACGGTCGTCAAGCGAACTCGCCGCCCCACGCTTGTGAGCAGCCTCGCTCTGTGTCGTCGTTTTCGCTGCGATCGGTGTCGGGTCAGGTGGTGCCGATGACGAGGGTGCTGCGGGCGGCTTCGACGACGTCGTTGGTGATGACGTCGAGCTCGTTGATCTTCAGGACGCGTTGGATCTGAGGGAGGAGGCGCTCGAGGAGTCGGAAGTTGCCGCGGGTGATGCGTTCGACGGCGGCGATGGCTTGCGCGTCGGTGAAGTCGTCGGGGTCGAGCGTTTTGCCGAGCTTGCGCCATTGACGTTCGAGAACGAAGAGCAGCTCGTCGTGGCCGAGCGGACGGTACTGGAGGGCGAATCCGAGGCGGCTGTAGAGCTGGGGGTAGTGGCTGAACTGCTTCTCGATGCCGGGCATGCCGATGAGGATCATCGCGATGCCGGTGCGGTCGTACTGGTCACGGAGCCACTCGACGGCGTTGCCGGTGAGGCGTTCGGACTCGTCGATGATGATCAGCTCGAGCAGGGACGGGTTGGGGCCGTGTGCGTGGTCGAAGTGGCGGCCGTGGAGGAGGAGATGTTCCTCGATGCAGTGTTCGGTGCGGAGCATGTCGTGCCGGAGGTCGTCCTGGAGGGCTCGCATCGTGGCGGAGACCTCGGGCGTGTAGAAGACGGTGCGGGCACGGTGTGTGGCGGCGTAGATCTTGGTGTCGTCTTCACTGCGTGCGGCCCATCTGGCGATGAACGGGCCGATGCTGTCCCAGTGGGCGTAGCGGCGGGCTGAGAGGGTCTTGCCGACGCCAGCGGGACCGAAGCAGACGCCGATGGTGTTCTGTTTCCGGACCGCGTCGGCGAACTCCGCGAACCGGCGGTGCTCCCTCGAGCGCGAGCGTCACCATCCCGGGGTCGAGCGCGTTCACGATCGACCGCACAACGGAGTACGACGGCGCTGAGAGACCTCGTTTGGTGCAGTGGTTGTCGACCTGGCGGTGAATCGTGGCGATCGAGGGTCGCGGCTTGGTGAGCGCGAGCCCCTCGATCAGGCGCACCAGTTCCGGTGCCGTCCGTCGGGCGCCGTGATCGGTGCGGGTGCCGTCGGCGAGAGCAGGGTATCCGCCGGTTCGGTAGCGGGCGAGCCAGCGTTGCAAGGTGCGTTCGGCGACGCCCGTGGTGCGGGCGAGGGTGGCGAGCGGGATGGCGTCCTCGACGTGCAGTCGCAGGATGCCCCACCGCTCGCTCGCGTCCATGGCTAGCTACATCGTTGGGGAAGGCTTGGTTCGTCGTGCCACGACGGGCTCGGCGTGCTTCGCGAGTGCACGGTAGATGGTGGTGCGGCTGACGCCGAGCACGTCGCCGATCTGCGCGACGGTCATGTCCTGCTGCTCGTAGAGCCGGCGCGCGGTGCGCACCTGGTCCGCGGAGAGGCGAGACGGTCGGCCGCCGGTCCGGCCGCGGGCTCGGGCGGCGGCGAGGCCGGCGTTGGTGCGTTCCTTGATGAGGTCCCGCTCGAACTCCGCCAGCGCGGCGAAGACGTGGAACACGAGCCGGCCGCCGGGTGAGGTGGTGTCGATGGTCTCCTGCAGCGACCGGAACCCGATCCCGCGCTCGGCGAGAGCGTGCAGCTGATCGATGAGGTGCCGGATGGACCGGCCGAGCCGGTCGAGTCGCCAGACGACGAGAGTGTCGCCGCGGCGGAGCTGGTCGAGGAGCTTGTCGAGCTCGGGCCGGTGTTGGAGCGACCCGGACATGGTGTCGACGAACACGCGGTAGCAGCCGGCGGCATTGAGAGCGTCGATCTGCAGCGACGCGTCCTGGTCCGTGGTGGACACGCGCGCGTACCCGAGGAGGTGACCCATGAAGAGAACGTAGCGAAACTCGACCCGGAGGGGTAGTGGTGGGACGTAGATTCCGGGACTGGGTTCCGTTACAAGAAACGCTCGCCTCGCACCCCGGCGGAGCGTCGGCACGGACAGTTGTAGCGGAATCGTTCGTTTTCGCTACAACATGGGGACAGAGCTTTCCTGGCCGAATGAGGGGCGGCTTTTTGAACCGGTGGTTACTGCTGCCCGCGGCGGGCTCGACGCAGTTCTGCGACGATGCGAGCTCGCTCGGGATCCTTGGCCAGCGTGCGATCGTCGATGACGTCGATGACGTGCTGGATCAGCGCGACGACCTGCTTGGACAGGAACGCGCTGAGCACGCCGCCGGCGACGGCGATGACGCCAGTCAGGGCAGCAGTACCACCGGAGGCCGTCAGCATGTCCACCGTGTCGGTGATGGGCATGATGCCTCCTTCGGGGTTGGCCAGGTGCGGCCAGAACCCACCCGTCCTCGGGTGGGGGGTACGAGGGCGCCGGCGCGCGTCGAAGCGCGCTCGGCGGAAGGCAGGAGCGGAGAGAGCTTCCTGCGGATGCCCGAGTCAGATCAGGGTATGAAAAAGGCCGGTCCCGAGAGGGCCGGCCGGAGACAGCATCGTGCTGTCTTGAATGTCAGCGTACAGCGCCTATGCGACACCCCCGAGATTCCGGGCAGACGCGTGCCGAGCAGCCTCAGGGTAGCGGAGCAGGCGGGCATGAAAAAAGCCGATCCAGAGGACCGGCTGTAGGCGCGCACTATGAACGCAGGACGATTGTGACACGGCCGGCGGACATTCCGCAAGCACTTCGTGCCACCAGGTCGCGGTGGACTACTTCGCCGGCGCGGTGATGAGGCCCGCGAGAGTGTCGAGGGCGCCTGGGATGAGGGAGAAGTAGGCCCACGTTCCGCGCTTCTCGCGGTGGAGGATCCCGGCGTCGACGAGCACCTTGAGGTGGTGCGACACCGTGGGCTGGGAGAGGCCGAGCGGTTCCTGCAGGTCGCACACGCATGCCTCGGCGCCGTCGTGCGCGGCGACCATCGAGATCAGCCGGAGCCGTGCCGGGTCGGCGATCGCTTTGAGTGACTTCGCGAGGACCTCCGCGGATGCCTGGTCCATCGCTTCAGTGGTGACGGGTGAGCAGCACGCGGTGACGTCCTGGATGGGGAGCAGCTCGATCGTCATGGGCCCATCATCCCACGGACTTCGACGGGCGTCTATATTTGCATTCATCGATATCGACGTGCTTCGATGTACGCGCCGGCTCTCGGCTCCCGCTCGATCCGTGAAGGACCAGCCTGATGACTCACCTCCTCGCCGTCGGCGGCAGCGACGCCGGCATCGCCGCAGCGCTCCGCGCCCGCGAACTCGACCCGTCGACCGATGTGACGGTGGTGCTCGCTGACGAGTTCCCGAACTTCTCCATCTGCGGTATCCCGTATTGGGTGTCCGGCGACGTTGCTACGGAAGCGTCCCTCGCGCACCGCACCCGCGGCGACCTCGAAGCCGCCGGCATGACCGTGCGTTCTTCGACCTGGGCCTCGGCCGTCGACGTCGACCGCCGCCGGCTGACCGTCACCAGTCCCGCCGGCGAGGAGGAGATCTCCTACGACGAGCTGCTGATCGGCACCGGCGCTGAACCGGTCCGCCCGGCCGGGGTGCCGTTCGGGGAACCGGGCATCCACCTGCTGCACTCCATGACTGACGCCGAGCAGGTCGTCGCCGCCCTCGAGCTGCTGCCGGCGGGGAGCCGGGTGGCAGTCGTCGGTGCCGGCTACATCGGCCTGGAGATGACCGAAGGGCTCGTGGCACGTGGGTTCGACACGACGCTCATTCAGCGCGGTCCGGAAGTGCTCTCCACCCTCGACCCGGAACTTGGGACCCTTGTCACCGCCGAGGTCCGCCGGCACGGCGCGACCGTCCTGACCGGTTCCACCGTCACTGGGATCACCCCGGCAGGCGGTGGGCAGTGGCGCGTCGCCACCAGCTCCACCTTCGGTGACGCGGAGGGCACGTTCGCGCTCGTCGTGGTCTGTGTCGGTGTCCGCCCGGTCACGGACCTTGCCGTCGCTGCCGGCGTGCAGCTGGGCCAGGCCGGTGCGATCGTCGTCGACGCGTCCATGCGCACCGGGGTGCCGCACGTGTGGGCGGCTGGCGACTGCGTCGTGACGCACCACCGCCTCCTCGGCATGACCTGGTTGCCGCTCGGGACGACAGCGCACAAGCAGGGCCGCGTCGCCGGGGAGAACATGCTCGGCGGCTCGAAGACGTTCGCCGGCTCGAAGACGTTCGCCGGTTCGGTGGGGACGCAGGTGGTGAAGGTGTTCGATCTCGTCGCCGCTCGCACCGGCCTCCGCCAGCACGAGACCGCACCGCTGGAGGTGTCGGCATTGACGCGGGTCACGGTGGCGGATGACCACAAGCGGTACTACCCCGGCGCCGTCCCGCTGACGATCAGCGTCACCGGCGACCAGAGCACCGGTCGGCTCCTCGGTGCGCAGATTGTCGGCCAACGGACCGCGGAGATCAGCAAGCGCATCGACACGTTCGCCACCGCCCTCCACGCGGAGCTCAGCGTGGACGACGTCATCGACCTCGACCTCAGCTACACGCCGCCGCTCGGGTCCCCGTGGGACGCCGTACAGGTCGCCGCGCAGGGCTGGGAGCGCGCCGCCGCAGCGGCGAATCGGGCCGCAGTGAGCCAGGCTGCGGTGATCGCCTGATGGTGATGGCTGTGGTCGCTGCGGCGATCTTCGTCGCGACGCTCGTGGTGGTGATCTGGCAGCCTAAGGGCTTCCCGATCGGCTACACGGCGCTGATCGGCGCCGTCATCGCCCTCGCCACCACCGTCGTCGGCCTCTCCGACGTCCCGACCGTCGTCGGGCTCGTGTGGAACGCGACGCTGACGTTCGTCGCCGTGGTGCTGATCTCGTTGATCCTCGACGAAGCGGGGTTCTTCGAGTGGGCAGCGCTTCACGTTGCCCGCTGGGGGCGCGGCAACGGACGACTGCTGTTCGTCCTCATCGTCGGCCTCGGCGCGGTCATCGCAGCGGTGTTCGCCAACGACGGGGCCGCGCTGATCCTCACCCCGATCGTCGTTGGGATGCTTCGGGCACTGAACATGCCGCAGAAGGCAGCGCTCGGGTTCATCCTCGCCACCGGGTTCATCGCCGACACCGGCAGCCTGCCGCTGGTGGTGTCGAACCTGGTCAACATCGTCTCCGCCGACTACTTTCACCTCGGCTTCGCCGAGTACGCCGCCGTCATGATCCCCGTCGGCATCGTCTCCGTCCTCACGTCCCTCGGCATGCTGCTGCTGTACTTCGGCAAGAGCATCCCGAAGCGGTACGACGTCCTCGCCCTCACCAGCCCCACCGCCGCGATCACGGACCGGGCGACGTTCCGCGCCGGATGGGTCGTCCTCGCCCTGCTGCTGGTCGGCTACTTCGCCGCCGACCCGCTCGGCATCCCGCTCGCGGCCGTCGCCGGTGTCGGGGCGGTCGTCATCGTCGCCGTCGCGGCTCGGCAGCCCGCGTTCCTCTTCGCCCGCGCGGAGGCTGCACCGGTCCTCGTCGCCACGGGTGGTACCGCCACCGTCACTGCTGGTGGTGCTGGACTGGGTGCGCCGTCGGGGCGGGTGATTCCGGTGTGGAAGACGATCCGGGAGGCGCCGTGGCAGATCGTGCTGTTCTCCATCGGCATGTACCTCGTCGTCTACGGCCTGCAGAACCAGGGCCTGACTGACCACCTCGCGACGCTGTTCGACGTGTTCGGTGACCACGGGGTGCTCGTCACGGCGCTCGGCGTCGGGTTCACCATCGCGATCCTCGCGTCCCTGATGAACAACATGCCCACTGTCCTCATCGCCGCCCTCGCCATCGGCGGTGCCGGCGCGACCGGGCTGACGCACGAGGTGATGGTCTACGCCAACGTCATCGGCTCCGACCTCGGCCCGAAGATCACCCCCATCGGCTCCCTCGCGACGCTGCTGTGGCTGCACGTGCTGGAGAAGAAGGGCATCCACATCGGGTGGGGGCAGTACTTCCGCACCGGCATCGTCCTCACCATCCCCGTCCTCGCCATCACCCTCGCCGCCCTCGCCGGCTGGCTCACCCTCATCCACTGAACCCGGAAAGACACACACCTATGAGTGACAAGCCCACGATCCTGTTCGTCTGCGTCCACAACGCCGGACGCTCCCAGATGGCCGCCGGCTACGCCCAGGCCCTCGGCGGCGACCGCGTCGAGGTCCTCTCCGCCGGCAGTGCGCCGAAGGACCAGATCAACCCGATCGCGATCCAGGCGATGGCCGAAGACGGCATCGACATCGCCGGCAACCAGCCGAAGATCCTCACCACCGACGCCGTCCGCGACTCCGACGCCGTGATCACGATGGGCTGCGGCGACGCGTGCCCGGTCTTCCCTGGCAAGCGGTACGAGGACTGGGACCTCACCGATCCCGCCGGCCGCGGCATCGAGGACGTCCGCCCCATCCGGGACGACATCAAGCACCGCGTCCAGACGCTCCTGACCGAGCTGCTGCCCGCCGAAGCAACCGCGTAACAGAAGAAGGACCAGGACCATGACGCTCACCCTCACCGTCCCACCCCGGACCGACGCGGACCGCCTCACCGGGCTCCCCGTTGCCGTCATCGGCGCCGGCCCCGTCGGCCTCGCTGCCGCCGCGCACCTCCTCGAGCGCGGCCTCGACGTCGTGGTCTACGAAGCTGGGCCGACCGTGGGGACGAGCGTCCGCGCCTGGGGGCACACGCGCCTGTTCTCCCCGTGGCAGTACGTCATCGACCCCGCCGCCCAGCGACTCCTGGAAGCCACCGGCTGGGAAGTACCCCGGGCATCATCGCTGCCCACCGGTCGCGACCTCGTCGACACGTACCTGGCGCCCCTGGCAGCGACCCCGCAGCTCGCACCGGTGATCCAGTACGGCACCCGCGTGGAAGCGGTGTCCCGGCAGGGCATGGACCGCACCCGCTCCACCGGTCGCGCCGACACCCCGTTCCTGCTTCGCCTCCACACCGCAGACGGTGCACACGACGTCACTGCGCGTGCGGTCGTCGACACCTCGGGCACCTACACGTCCCCGAACCCCCTCACTGCCGCTGGCCTCGCACCGGCCGCGGATCTCGGCGACCGGGTCGTCCACGCACTTCCCGACGTCCTCGGCGCAAACCGGGCCCGGTTCGCCGGTCGACGGGTCCTCGTCGTCGGTGCCGGCCACTCCGCGGCGAACACGCTCATCAAGCTCGCCAGCCTCGCCAAGACCGCGCCGGGTACCGAAGCGCTGTGGGCTGTCCGGAACGCCGGCACGGCCCGGCTCGGCGCGGACGCAGCGGACGGGCTCGCCGCCCGCGGTCAGCTCGGTTCCACCGTCCACGGGCTCGTCGAGTCCGGTCAGGTGCAGCAGATCGCCTCGTTCGAGATCGACGACGTCCGACCCGACGGCGACCAGGTCACCGTCACCGGCCGCCGCGCCGGAGAGTCCTTCGCGGTGACCGTCGACGTGATCGTCAACGCGACTGGGTTCCGGCCCGACCTCAACATGCTCCGCGAGATCCGCCTCGGGCTCGATGACATCGTCGAAGCACCCCGAGCCCTCGCCCCGCTGATCGACCCGAACCTGCACTCCTGCGGATCCGTTCCCCCGCACGGCGTCGCCGAACTCGCGCACCCAGAGCCGAACTTCTTCATCGCCGGCATGAAGTCCTACGGCCGCGCACCCACGTTCCTGCTCCTCACCGGATACGAGCAGGTCCGCTCCATCGCCGCCGAACTCGCCGGAGACCACACCGCAGCCCGACAGCTCGAACTCGTCCTCCCCGAAACAGGCGTCTGCTCCACCGACATCGGAGGCAGCTCCTGCTGCACCACCCCCACCGCCACCGCCACTCCTGCCGCTGAGGACGCTGCCTGCTGCACTCCGCCAGAGCCGACTACTGACAGCACCTCGTGCTGCACCAACTGACCGGAGTCCCGCCCATGACCACGAAGCCCACTGTCCTGTTCATCTGCAAGCACAACGCCGGCCGCTCACAACTCGGGGCCGCCCTGCTCGAAGTCGCAGCCGCCGACCGGTACGCAGCCACCTCCGCCGGCATCAGCCCTGCCGACGAGGTGAACTCCTCGATTGCCGCGACCGTGGGCGAGCTCGGCCTCGACATCACCGGACGCGTGCCCCGGCGAGTGACGCCCGACCTGCTCGAGCAAGCGGACATCGTCGTCCTCATGAAGCCCGGCCTCGAGCTCCCCGCAGAACCACGCGGCACGGTCCTCGAGTGGGCCTTCCCCGACCCCACCTCCTGGTCACCAGAAGACGTGCGACCCATGCGGGACGCCGTCGCAGAACGCATCGAACGAGAGCTCCTGCAGCCGTAGCGACCGGGCTACCCGACACGAAGCGAAGCCAGAAGGACGACACAGAGCGAAGCTGTTCACACCTTCGACGCCTCCTTCTCGACACCGGCATTGCCGTGACGGTCACGGACGTCCCCCGACGGCAACCTCGAGCACGAGGACCGGAACTTCGTAGCCGAGATCACGGTGTGTCCGCACGGTGGGTGAGCCTCGCCCGTGACTCGGCCGCGTACCGACCGGAGGCGCGGTGCCAGCTGGCACCGCGCCTCCAGGCCTTTGTGGGGTCGCGTCAGTTCGCGGTGTCCTCGAGCGCGTCGAGCGCGGCCACGTCCTCGGCGGCGAGGACGAAGTCGACGTCGGCGTTCTCGGCGATGCGCGACGGGGTGGTGGACTTCGGCAGGGGCAGGACGTCCTTCTCGAGCAGGTAGCGGATGGCGACCTGGGCGACGGTCTTGTCGTACTTCGCCGCGATCTCGGCGATCTGCTGGTTCTCGAGCAGGCCACCGGTGGCGAGCGGGGAGTAGCCCTCGGTCAGGATGTCGTGCTCGCGGTCGAAGGTGGTCGTCTCGTCCTGGGTGTTGCCGATGAACCAGCGGATCTGGTTGGCGTGCGGGACGACGTCCGTGCGGCCGAGCAGGTCCTCGAGGTCGGCGACGGCGAAGTTCGAGACGCCGATGCTCTTGGTGCGGCCGGCGTCGTAGAGCTCCTCGAAGACCTTCCAGACCTCGACGTTGCCGTCGCGGTGGTCGGAGCCCATGTCGCTCCAGGGCCACGGTGCGTGGATCAGGTACAGGTCGACGTATCCGAGGTCGAGGTTGCGGCTCGACTCCTCGAAGGCGTCGCGGGCGCCCGAAGCCGTCTTGATCTCGGCCGGCAGCTTCGTGGTGATGAAGAGTTCGTCGCGGGGGATGCCGCTGTCGCGGACGGCCTCGCCGACGCTCGCCTCGTTGCCGTACGCCAGGGCGGTGTCGATGTGGCGGTAGCCGAGGTCGAGGGCGGTCTTCGTGGCGTCGTACACGTCGGAGCCGGACGGGATCTGCCAGGTGCCGAAGCCGATCTTCGGGATGTGCAGACCGTTGGACAGAGTGAACGTGTCGATGAGTGCGGGCATGCAGCGGACAGTACGCCGGTCGGGTTCAGCCACGGTCACGGTGCGGAACGCTGCTGCGCCCGGGCTTACGCACACTCGGGGAGGAAGTGCCGGTACTCATCCTTGCGGGCCGCGGTGCCCACTGCGCCATCGAAGTCGGTCTCCGGTACCACCCCGACCGCGACGTCCCCGTGGCCATTCCCATCGCAGACAGCGACGATGACGCCGTCCGCTCCGTCGGCTTCGGACAGGGTCGCTGGGCGATGGAGCACCTGTGGAGACAGGTCGTACCAGACGAAGGCGTCGCCGTCTGGGACGAGGGCACCGGCTTCGGTGACCGTCATCCCGACCCTGACGTCCGCGCGGGTCGGGTGACCTGCTGTGGAACATCCCGCCAACAGCAAGGCACCGACGGCGATGCTGGTCGCGCTGATGCTCAGGCGCAGGGCGGACATGTTCAGCGGTACCGGATGATGTCGCACGTCACGCGTGCACTGCCCGGGTTGAAGGCGTACAACCAGCCGGAACGACCTGTGACGTAGTCCTTCCCAGCGCCGGTCATGTGCTTCTCGATCTTGTACTTGTAGCGGCTCCCGACCGGGTAGGCGACGAGCATCCGTCCCTTGGGGACACGCTGCCTGCTGCAGGTCACCGAGACGCTCTGTGTGCGGGAAGCGCTGAAGGCGAGCTTGCCCGCGGCCCACTTCCTCGTCGCACCGAACTCCAGACCGATCGTTCGTGTTGCTGCGCGGCCCTTCGTGAGGCCGCAGTTCATCGAGGACGTGCGGGACCCGCAGGATGCGAGGATCTGCGAACCCGTGTGGTGGGACTTCTTCGACTTGTTGACGATCTTGTTGTAGTACCCCCACGCGGCTCGAGGCTCGTGCGGTTGCGTCGCTTCGGCTGCGGTGCCGCTGGCGAGCAACAGAGAGATGGTGGCGGCAGCGACGAGGGCGCTCTTGACGGAAGTCTTCATGAACGTCGAGCCTGGCGGAGAACCAATGAAATATGTAGAACATCAAACTTCGATGCGAAGCTGTTACCTCGCCTCCGACGCCAGCAAGGGCGTTCCGGGTTGCATGGCGCCCACCTCGAACGGACGGAAGGACGCCCCATGCCCCTGAACCCCACCGTGCACGACCGGAAGACCGGTGTCACCCCGCCCGGGGCGGCCGGCGGCTTCGAGCTCGCCCTGCTCGACCGCGGCGCCGACGCACTGCAGACCTCGGCGCCGCTGCGGGGCTTCGACGTCTACGTCGTCGGCTTCCACTGCGTGAAGGGCGAGCCCGACGTGCAGATGGAGGCGCACCACTTCTGCAAGGTGGTGAACGCCGAGATGCTGCAGTGCGTGCTCTTCGACGGCAACACCAAGGACGCGAACCTGATCGGCATCGAGTACATCGTGTCCGAGCGGCTCTTCGACTCCCTGCCCGAGGACGAGCAGGCGTCGTGGCACCCGCACAACCACGAGGTGTTCTCCGGCGAACTCGTCGCTCCGGGCCTGCCGATCGCGGTGGAGACCGAGCTGATGGGGCACCTGGTGAACTCGTACGGCAAGACCTGGCACACCTGGCACAGCACCCCGATGGGCTCGCAGCCCGCACACGACCTGCCGATCGGCGACCCGATGCTCATGTGGTCGTTCAACCGCGAGGGCGAGGTGGACAGCGCGCTGCAGCAGGACCGGAACCAGGCGATGCGCACGGATCCGGAACCGCGCAAGGAGTCGCGGGCGAAGTACCTCGACCAGGCACGCCCGCAGCGCGGTGTCGGCACGATGCGCGACGCCTTCACCGGCACCACCCCGACCCCGGGCGTCGTCGACGCGGACGACGGGCGCCCCTGACGACGGACGGGAGGCCCGTGGCGGTGTCGCCACGGGCCTCCCGTCCGTCATGTGGTGCGGTTCAGCGCGCGGTGCGCGTCCCGATCCGCGGCAGGACGAAGCCGAGCACGATCATCGCGACGGCCAGGAAGGCGTGGAGGACGTTGTCGGCGCTGTTCAGCGGGACGAAGTTCGCGGGGTCGGCCATGCCGGCGGTGAACAGGCCGTAGACGAAGAGCACCGCGTAGACGATGCCACCGGCGATGAGGTACAGGCGTGCCGAGGCGGCACGGCGGGCGGCGATGAGCCCGACGATGCCGAAGAGCAGGTGCACGATGTTGTGCAGGACGGACACCTGGAACAGGCCCAGGAGCAGGGCCATCGAGCCGTGTCCGGCCATGGACATCGAGCCCATGTCCATGGTGAGTCCGGGGACGAAGCCGGCGATGCCGACGATCAGGAAGACGACACCGAAGACGAGCGCACCCCGCTGGGTCCACGTCGATCCCGAGCCGGTGCGTGCGGTTGCTGCGCTGCTGGTCATGATCAGCCCTCTTTTCTCGTGCGCGCCGCAGTGTGCGGCACACATGACATTCGGAGCGCTTCCCCGGTCGGTTTGCAGGTCAGTGCTCGGCGGTCACCGCGCTCGTCAATCCGCGCACCAGCAACGCCCGCGATCGGGCGGTCGCGGTGCCGTCCGGATCGCTCCACGCGGCGCGGGCGAGCCCGTCCACCAGGGTGATCACGGCGTCGGCGACGACGGGCACCGGCTCGGACGGCGTCGTCCCGTGTCGTGCGGTCCAGCGCTCGATCCCGGCAACCACGCCGTCGCGCCAGAGCCGTCGTTCGGTGTCGAGCAGGTCCCCGTCGCCGTCCGGGGCGAGGGCCGTCGCGCTGAGGGCTTCGAGCACCCGGAACCGCTCGGGTTCGCGCCGCACCAGGTCGAGGTACGCCGAGATCGCCGCCTCGAGCGCGGCGGCGAGGTCGTCGTGCTCATCGGCGGCCGCGAGCACCGGCGGCAGGACCGCACGCGCCTGCCGTTCGAGCAGCGCGACGACCAGGTTGCGCCGTGCACCGAAGACGTAGTGGACGACACCGTGGGCGACGCCGGCACGAGCGGCGACGGCCCGGGTGGTGAGGCCGCGCAGGCCGTCGTCCCGCACGACCAGGGCGGCGGCGTCGAGCAGTTCCGCACGCCGGTCCTGTCGGCTGCGGTACCCGCGCGACTGCTGGTCCTCGGTCATCACAGGAAGCGTACGGGGCGCGTGCAGGACCGGCCGCGAAGATGAAGTCGGCCACGTGGCCAAATCAGCGAACCCGCGAGGAGTCAGCATGGAGATCGTCGTCCGAGCAGCAGGACCCGCCGAACTCGAGGCGGCCGCGGCCGTCCTCGCCGAGGCCTTCGCCGACGACCCGGTGCTCGCCGAGTTCCGGCCGCCGCGATCCGGTGAGGACCGCCCCGCCGTGCTGGCCGGGCTGTTCGCCGCGCTCATCCGGTCGGTGCCGCTGAGCGCGCGGCGGGTGGACGTGGCCACGATCGGTGACCGCGTGGTCGGCGCCGCGTTCTGGCAGGCGCCCGGGCGGCAGCCCGGAGGCGTGCGGGCCTTCGTGCGACAGGTGCCGGCGTTCCTCCGGACCCTGGGGCTCGGCGGGGCGCTCCGCGCGGTGGCCAACCTGCGCCGCATGGAGCGCGCTCGCCCGGTCGCCCCGCACTGGTACCTCGCCGAGATCGGGGTGTCGGCGTCGGCACGTGGTCGGGGCATCGGCGGACTGCTGCTCGGCCACGCACTCGAGCGCGCGGACCGGACGGCGGACGGTGCCTACCTGGAATCGTCCACCCCGGTGAACCGTCGGCTGTACCGACGGCACGGGTTCGCGGACGGCGCGCCGATCGCGGGGTTCCGAGCGGCGACCCCGATCGGCATGTGGCGTCCGGCGGTCGGCTGACCCGACGCCGGGGGACACCGACCCTGTACCGCCGTGCACGACCGCTGCCTACCGTCCAGGGCACACCACGACGAGAGGAAACACCATGGCAAGTGGAGTCGCAGCAGTCTGGGTCCCGGTCAGCGACATGGAGCGCGCCGTCGCGTTCTACCGCGACACGCTCGGTCTCACCGTCAAGGACCAGTCTGAGGACTGGAGCGAGATCGACGCCGGCGGCCTGATGATCGGCCTGAACGGACGCGAGTCGGCCAGCCAGGCGAGCGACGGCGGCGCCGTCGTGTCGTTCCAGCCGGACGGCAGCATCGAGGACGAGGTCGCGGAGCTGAAGAGCCGCGGCGCGGACATCCAGGGTGAGATCAGCGAGCACCCGTGGGGCAAGATCATCCCCTTCAAGGACAGCGAGGGCAACGACCTGCAGCTCTACTCGCCGCCGCAGGGCTGACCCCGCCGGGTGCGGGACGCACCCGATGGACCGACGGGAGGCCCGTGGCGATGTCGCCACGGGCCTCCCGTCCGTCCATGTGGTCGCGCTGGACGCTACGCGACCGCGATCTCGTTGGGCACGCCCGGCAGCTCGTCGCTGGAGGCGACGACCTTGCCGGTGGTCAGGTCGACCGCGTGGATCTTCTGCTCGGCGGTGTCGGTGACGTAGGCGACGTCGCCGTCGACCTTCAGTGCGGGGTGGGCGTCCTGCCACTCGGCCGGGCCCTCCCACGGGTCGATCACCGGGTACGACTCGAGCTGCTCGCCGGTCGTGCTGTCGAAGGTGTGCAGCGCGCCGTCGGAGCCGAGCACCACGGCCTCGTCACCGGGGCCACGGCCCAGGTCGCGGAAGGTGAAGCCGACGTCCTCCGGCATGTCCGCGACGGTGTACTTCCCGGACGCCGCATCGATCAGGGCGATCTGGTCGAGCAGGTAGCCCTCGCTGTCGGGGTCGTCGTTGTAGTCGCCGACCGCGACGGACGAGTCCTCGGTGGTGAACAGGTTGCCGGTGCGGCCGTACTCGGTCGGGGCGTCGATCTTCTCGAACGCGCCGTCGTCGTAGACCAGGGCGCCGTCGGTGCAGCCGAAGACCGCGACCTCACCCTTGACCGCACCCTCGCCGTGCACGTCGGGGCAGTCCTCGGAACGGGCGATCTCCTCGCCGTCGGCGTCGAGGGCGCGCACGCCGGTGCGGCTCTCCTCGGTGCCGATGGTGGTCAGGAGCGTGCCGTCCTCGAGCTCGATCGCGACGCCGTGGTGGGCGGCCTCGGACTTCGTCGTCTCGACCTCGGGCAGGTCGGCCCCGTCGAGCTCGGTGTGGTCGAACGTCGTCACGTCCCCGGTGCCGTCGGCGAACAGGGCGGTGCGGTCCCCGTGCACGACCGCGTGACCGCCGGTGTCCGCGGGGAAGACCGCGTCGGTCAGGGCGGGCTCGGCCTGTGTGTCGAGGACCCGGAAGCCCTCGGGCACGGTGACGAGCACGTGGCGCCCGTCGCCGGCCGGGTTGACCCGCGTGAAGCCGTCGATCGCGTCGTCGGTCACCACCTGCAGGTCCTGGTCGAGGACGAGGAGGCCGCCGTCGTAGGTCAGGGTGATGCGGGTTCCGTCGGCCTTCGGGGTCGCAGTGCTGTCGGACCCGGCGTCGGTGGCGTTCGTGGCGCACCCGGTCAGGGCCAGGGCGGCCGCGCCCAGCAGGGCGGCGGGCCACATGGCCCGGAGCATCTTCGTGTTCGTCATGTCGCTCACTGTATTGATTCTCATTCTCATTTACCAGTCGACAGGCCGTCGACGATGGCCTCGGTGTTCGAGCGCATCATGCCGAGGTAGGTGGAGGCGTCGCCGTCCTCGGTGAGGGACTCCGTCGCCAGGGGGCGGATCTCGACGTGCAGGTCGACCTCCTCGGCCAGCACCTCGGCCAGGCGCGCGGGCTGCGAGGCGTCCGCGAAGATAGTCGGCACCCCCGCCTCGTCGATGGCGTCGGCCAGGTCGCGCAGGTCGGCGGCGCTCGGGGAAGCCAGGGTGGTCCCGCTCGGGATCACCGCACCGACGACCCGGAACCCGTACCGGTCGGCCAGGTAGCCGAACACGTGGTGGTTCGTCACGAGGGCGCGGCGTTCCTCGGGAACGGTCCGGAACGCGCTCGTCATCGTGTCGTCCAGGTCGCGGAGCTCGTCCAGGTAGGCGTCGGTGCCGGTCGGCTCGATCCCGGCGTCGCGCAGGTCCTGGTCGAGCGCCTCGACCACGTCGACCATCCGGGCCGGGTCGGTCCAGAAGTGCGGGTCGGGGCCGCTGTCGTCCTCGGTGGTCCACTCGAGCGGGTCGAAGGCGTCCCCGGCGGTGGAGACCGGGACGCCGTCCTCCGCCGCGGCCGCGACGTGACGGGCGACGCCCTCTTCGAGTCCGAGTCCGTTCTCGACCACCAGGTCCGCGCTCCGCAGCCGGGCCGCCTGTTGCGCGGAGACCTCGAACGAGTGGGGGTCGGCCCCCGGGGGCATGAGGACCATGACGTCGGCCTGGTCCCCGACGACCTCGGTGACGACGTCGCCGAGGATGTTCGTCGTCACCGCGACGAGCGGACGGTCGGAGCCGGCTGCGGTGCACCCGGCGGTGGTGACGGCGACGGCGGCGGCGACGACTGCGGCGGTCAGCACGCGCTGTGCGGACCGGCTGGCCCGCGTGGTCCGCGTGGGCTTCGGGGCGCTCACAGCCCGACCTCCGCGAAGGCGACGGGGGTGACCGGCAGCTCGATGGTGCGGGTGACCCGGGCGTCGTCGGCGAAGTCGATCTCGTGCACGGTGCCGTCCGTGGGGTCGGCCAGGTAGGCGCGCTGCGCGTCGAGCTGCAGCAGCGGAGCGGCACCGGTGCCGGGGTCGATCAGTGGCTCGGTCGTCGCGACCGTCCCCGTCGAGGCGGTCACGACGACCACCCGGCCGGTGTCGTCGACCCCGACGACGTGCTCGTCCTCGTCGTCCACCGCCACCACGGCGCGCAGGGGTCGTTCGGTGGGCACGAGGCGCCAGGAGCCCTGTCGCACGTCGAGCAACCAGAACCCGGAGTCGCCCGCCAGTCCGGCGACGGTGGGACGCCCGGCACGGGCGGCGAAGGCCGTCGGCCGTTCGGCGCCGTCGGGCAGGTCGACGAACGAGGTCTCGCCGGTGTCGTCCACCACGACGGCTCCGTCGGCGCAGCCCACGACGGCTCCGACGCGGGTGACGATCCCGCCCGCGGGGTCGGTGCAGGCCTGCTCGGTGGCGTCGGCGTCGGCGTCGTCGGTCGCGCCGCCGTCCGCGTCGAGCACGCGGACCGCGCCGCCGTCGGCCGCCACGAGCTGCTCGCCCATCGGCAGCAGGACGCTCGCGTCGATCCGTGCGGTCTCGTCGACCTCGCCCTGCCCCAGGGCCTCGCGGTCGAGGACGACGGCCTCGGCACGGTCCGGCCAGGTGATCGTCGTCATGGTCTCGGACGAGTGGACCTCGACCCGGCCGCCCCCGTCGATCGTGCCGACGACCCGGGGCTCGGCGGCGTAGTAGTGCGTGTGGTCGCCGTGGTCGACCGTCCAGGACCCGCCGTCGACGATCGTGGTGCGGTCCGCATCGCTCGTCACGAGGAACCGGCCGTCGGTGGCCGAGTGCTCCGGTGCGTCCACACCGTCGAGGTCGGTGGACTCTTCGCTGAGCAGGTCGTGCAGTGCGGTCGCGCCGGATGTCGACACGGCCAGGAGGCGCAGCTGGGGTTCCTGGGACTCGCTCGCGCCCGCCACGTAGCCGTGGGGGCGGGCGGTGCCGGTCGAGCTGTCGGCCGACGGGGTGCCCGTGGAGCAGGCGGTGGCGGTGAGGGCCAGGCCGGTGGCGAGGCCGATGGTGGACAGGATGCGCGCGGGGGCGCGGGTGGTGGTCGAGTGCTTCATGCTCCCTCTCGAGACGGTGCGGCGGATCGTGGTGCTGTCGGCGCGGCCGCGCGCGCCGGTGTCGGGATCGGGGTGCGCCGCAGGACCACGGCGGCGAGGGCGCGCGAGACCACGACGCCGCCGACGGCGACCGCGGCGATGCTCGCGCCGGCGGCGGTGCCGGCGTGCCAGGAGACGAGCAGCCCGACGAGCACGGCGGCCGTGCCGATGCCGGCGCCGAGGAGCATCGTCGAGGCCACGTGGCGGGTCCACGCACGCGCGGCAGCAGCGGGCGCGAGCAGCAGGCCCACGACGAGCAGGGTCCCGACGGCCCGGTACGAGGCGACGACCGCCAGGGTGACGAGCCCGATGAGCACGACCTCGGCCAGGCGTGGGTGCAGTCCGAGCGTCGCGGCCTTCCGGGTGTCGAACGCCAGGGCGGTGAACGGCCGGTGGAACGCCACGGCGACGGCCAGGGCGACGGCGGCGGCGATCGCGAGCCCACCGACGTCGGTTCGGGTGACGGCGAGGACGTCCCCGAACAGGATCGCGGTGACGTCGGTGGCGAACGATCGCGAGGACGAGACGATGATCACGCCGAGCGCGAGCATCCCGACGAACAGCAGGCCGATCGACGTGTCGTACGACAGTCGGGCGCGCCGTCGCAATGCCCCGACGCCGAGCACCATCACGCCCGCGCTCACCGCGGCGCCGAGCACCGGCGGGACCCCCGTCAGGGTGGCGATCGCGACGCCGGGCAGCATCCCGTGCGAGAGTGCCTCGCCCAGGAACGCCATGCCCCGGACCAGCACCCACGTGCCGACCACGGCACACAGGACCGCCGCCAGGGAGCCGCCGACGAGGGCGCGCACCATGAAGTCGACGGAGAACGGATCGGTCAGCCAGGTCACGCCCCGAGACGCTACATGAAAACGAGTATCGATACTGATAGCGTCTTCAGGTGCCTCCGACCGCTCCGACCGAGCCCCGATCCGCCGTCCACCTCGACCGGGTGACGGCCGTCCTGGGCGACCGGACCGTCCTCGACGCGCTCGACGTGACGTTCCCCGCCGGGGTCGTCACCGCGCTCACGGGACCGAACGGATCCGGCAAGTCGACGCTGCTCGACGTGGTCGCGGACGTCGTGCGGCCGACCGCCGGGCGGGTGACGGGCCTCCCGTCCGACGGTGTCGCCTACGTGACCCAGTCCGTGCCGCCGACCACGCTCCCGCTCACCGTCCGCGCGGCCGTCACGATGGGGCGGTGGCGGCACCGTGCGTGGTGGCGGCCGCTCGGACGCGCCGACCGGGCGATCGTCGACGCGCAGCTCGAGCGGATGGCGATCACGGACCTCGCCGACCGGCCGCTCGAAGAACTGTCGGGTGGGCAGCGTCAGCGGACGCTCGTCGCACTCGGCCTGGCGCAGCGGGCGGGGGTGCTGCTGGTGGACGAACCGACCGCGGGGGTCGATGCGGAGTCGGCGGCGCTCGTGGTGGCGGCGCTCGCCGACGAGGCCTTGACCGGGGTGGTGGTCGTGCACGCGGCCCACGACCCGGGCGCCATCGCCGCGGCCGACCGCACCGTCACCCTGACCTGACCCCGCGTCCGTCGGGCCGATCCGCAAAACACCGGTGTTCGCCTGTCGAACCGCGGTCTGCGCGTGTTCAGTGCGCGAACACCGGTGTTTTGCGACCAGCCCCGACCGGCGTCAGGGGCAGGCGACGGCCACCGGGCCGGTCGGCGTCGGCTCGTCCGCGACCGGCTCGACCGCCGGCACGGCACTCGACTTCCGCAGGCCCATCGCGACGAGCACCACGGCACCGACGATCGCGACACCACCGGCCAGCCAGAAGTCGGCAGCCAGGCCGAACGACGACACCGCGGCACCGCCGAGCACCGACCCGGCGGCGATCGCGAGCTGGATCGTCGTGACGAACAGGGCCAGCCCGGTCTCGGACCCGGCCGGTGACGCCGTCGACATCCACGTCTGCATCCCGAGCGGCAGCGCACCCCACACCAGGCCCCACACGACGAGCAGCACGAAGACCCCCACGACGGAGTGGGCGAGCAGCGGCAGCAGCACGACGGCCGCCGCGAGCACGAACTTCGACGCCCCGATGGTGCCGAGGACACTGCGGTCGAGCGTGAAGCCCGCGGCGAAGTTCCCGATGATGCCCGCGATGCCGAACACCAGCAGCGCGATCGTCACGGTGTCCGGTCCGACCCCGACGAGCTCCTGCAGGTAGGGCGCGATGTAGGTGTACGCGGCGAACTGGGCGGCGAAGACGAAGGCCGCGGCGATGAGTCCGACGCGGGCGCGGGGCACGCGGAGCAGCGACCCGAGCGTGGCGAACCGCACCCGCTGCTGTGCGGGGATCCGCGGCAGCATCGCGAGCTGCAGGACGAGCGCGACGAGCCCGAGCGCCCCGCCGATCACGAAGCCGAGGCGCCAGCCGGCGAGCGACGACACCAGGGCGCCGAGCGGCAGGCTCACGACCGTCGCGACGGAGACGCCGGCCGTGATGAGCGAGGTCGCTCGGATCGTCAGCTCCGGCCGGACGAGTCGCCCGGCGATCCCGGCACCGATGGCCCAGAAACCGCCGATGCCGACGCCGAGCAGCATCCGTGCGATGAGCAGGACCGAGAACGACGGCGCGATCGCGGCGAGGCCGTCGGCGACCACGAGCAGCACGGTCAGGGACACGAGCACGACCCGGCGGTCGAGTCGCGAGGTCAGGACGGTGACGACCGGTGCCGCGACGGCGCCGACGAGTCCGGTGGCGACGACCATCAGGCCGGCGGTGCCGATGCCGACGTCGAGGTCGTCGGCGATGGCGGGGAGCAGCCCGATGGGCAGGAACTCGGACAGGACGAGGACGAACGATCCGAGTGCGACGGACGTGACGCTGAGCCACCCGCGGCGCGCTGCTGACGAGGTCATGGGGGCATCAAGCCCCGGAGTGTGACGATCCATTCCCGTCGGCACCGAGCTCGGTCCACAGGTGCGCGATCGTCGCCGCGCCGTCGAGCAGCGTCCGCAGGTCGACGCTCTCGTCGCTCGAGTGCCAGTGGTCCTCCGGCAGCCCCGTGCCGACGAACAGGACGGGGGCGTCGAACACCCGACCGAGCAGCTCCGCCGGACCACCCCCGGCGTTGCCCATCCGTCCCGCGGTCTCGGTGCCGTGCCCGAGTTCCATCGCCCGCACCAGCGCGTCGAGCGCCGGACCGGTCGGCGTCACGTACGGATCCTGGCCGGTCTCCTCGGGGATCTCCAGCTCGTAGGTCACCCCGTCGGGCATCGTGTCGGCGACGAACCGGCGCAGCTGTTCGGCGACCGCCGGCACCCGCTGCCCGGGGACCGTCCGGATGCTGATCTCGGCCGTCGCCTCACGCGGGACGACGGCGCGGGGGAACCCCGTCGGGTCACCGGCGAGCAGCGTGAGGACCTCGATCGCCGGGCGGGCCCAGAGCCGCTCCTCGACCGAGTACCCCGCCTCGCCGGTGATCGCCCCGGTCTCGGTGCGCTCGACCCACACATCCGGGTCGAAGTCGAGCGCGTGCAGCTCCTCGCGCCGCTCGTCGCTGAGCGCGTCGACGTCGTCGAGGAACCCGGGGATCACGATGCGCCCCTCGTCGTCGTGCATCGCGGCGAGCACGGTGACGAGCGCGTGCACCGGGTTCGGTGCGGGGCCGGAGACCGCGCCGCTGTGCACGTCACGTGCGGGTCCCGTGACGGTGAGGGTCGCACCGGTCATGCCGCGCATCGAGGTCACGACGGCCGGGTTGCCGGTCTTCCACTGCAGCGTGTCCGAGAACACGACGACGTCGCACGCCAGCCGCTCGTGCTCGGCGTCGAGCAGGTCGGCGAAGTGGCTGGACCCGAGCTCCTCCTCGCCCTCGACGATGAACTTCAGGTTCACGGCCGGGGTGCCGTCGGGACGGGTGGCGAGGTGCGCGCGGAGCCCCCACAGGTGGGCGAGCACCTGCCCCTTCGCGTCCGACGCCCCGCGCCCGTACAGGCGTCCGTCGCGGAACACCGGTTCCCACGGCGAGGTCTCGACCCACTCCTCGGGCTTCGCGTGCCGCACGTCGTGGTGGCTGTAGACGAGGACGGTCGGCAGCGCGGGGTCGACGAGCAGTTCGCCGTGGACGGCGGGCGACGGACCGGCCTGCAGGATCTCGGTCTCGAGCCCGACCTCACGCATCGCTCCGGCCAGCCAGTGCGCGGACCGGTCGACCTCGACGGAGCGTTCGGGTTGCGAGGCGACGGACGGGATCCGCACCCACTCGCTGAGCTGCCGAACGAGGTGCTCGCGGTGCTCCTCGAGGAAGCGCGCCACCTCGGCGCGGCGGGTGTCGGGTTCGGTGCTGTCGGTCACGGGAGCGGACATGGTTCTCCGTTCGGTCAGGTGGTGCCGACCGTAGGAGCGGGTCCCTCCGGGGGGTCACGGATTGGCCTGGAGGCGCGGTGCGCGTCCGCCACGCGCCGCCCCGAGGCCGCGGTGCGGGTCCGGGAACCCGTGCGGGTCCGGAACCCCTCAGGCGTCGAGCGCGCGCCGTGCGGCCGCGACGACCTCGGCGTCCGTGACGAAGTGCGCGGACCCGTCGTCACCGGCGCCCATCGGCACCCCGGCGTGTGCGCTGTCGGCGGCCGGTCGCTTGGCCGACAGGTGCACGGCGGCGGCACCCGTGGCGAGCAGCGCGCGGACGTCGGCGGGGGTGACACCGGCGCCGGCCATCACCTGCACGGGCCCGGCGGCTTCGACCATGCGCGCGATGGTGTCCGCGCCGGCGACCGCGGTGGGGGCGGCACCGGAGGTCAGGACGCGTGTGAACCCGAGCGCGGCGAGCGACCCGACCGCGGCGACGGGGTCGGTCGCGTGGTCGATCGCCCGGTGGAGGGTGACCTCGGCCGTGGCGCTGACCGAGCGGGCCGCGTCCACGAACCGGCGGAGGGCGTCGTCGTCGAGGGTGCGGTCCGGGCGCAGGGCCCCGACCACGACGCCGGCGGCCCCGGAGCGCAGGACCGTGCGGACCTCGCGCACCATGAGCTCGACCTCGTCGGGGGTGTGCACGAACCCGCCCGGGCGGCAGCGCACCAGGGCGTGTGCCGGGATCCCGGTCTCCTGGGTCGTCTCGACCAGCGCCTGGGACGGGGTGAGCCCGCCGAGCTCGAGACCGACGCAGAGTTCGACGCGGTCGGCGCCGCCGTCGCGCGCGGTGATCGCGCCGGCCGGTGAGGTGACGGCGATCTCGAGTGCGGCGGTGGTGCTCATGCAGGGGCTCCGAGCGGTTCGGTGGAGGCGGGGACGATGCGGGCGCGGAGGTCCGGTGCCGTCGGGAACACTCGATCGTAGGGGAACATCGGGCGCTCGATCCTGTGGTGCCCGAGGCGCAGCAGGTCCTGGTCGACACCGCCCGGGGTGAGCGCGAGCATCCAGTCGGCGGACATGTCGAACAGCTCCGGTTCGAGGTACCCGATCTTCACGATGACCACGTCCGCCTGCCGCGGCGCCAGGTCGAGGTCGGTGAAGTCCTGCTCGTGGTGGTACGGCTTCCGCAGCTTCGTCAGGATCGCGAAGACGCTGCCGACCTGCAGCACGACCTCGGTCTCGGCGTCGCGGTCACCGTGCTTGATCGCGTGCACCCGGCCGGTCATCGTGATCGGGCCAGCATGCACGTGGTCCACCGACGCGCCGGCGGTCACGGTGATCGTCGCACCGACGCCGGCTTCCACCGCCGCGGCGACGGCGGCTGGTCCGGGCACGCTCGCGTAGATGACCGTCGGGCCGGACGGGCCCTGGAACTCCGGACGCGCGAGCACCTGCGTCAGGCCCCACGTCATGTCCCCGGAGCCGCCGGCCGTCGGGTTGTCGCCCGAGTCCGAGACGAAGTACGGCTTGGCGGCGCCGGGTGCGAGCGCGGCGTCCAGGCACTCCTCGAACGTGCCGGTCGGTGCGACGAACGCGAAGTCCTCGCGGGCGTCCCAGAACGCTCGCGCCAGTCGTTCGGCACCGGCGGCGACGGCGGCCTCGTCCCACCCGGTCACGACGGTGACGGCCTGGTCGCGGGGCTGGTCGGCCCAGGCGTACCCGACCCAGATCGCGGCGTCGAGCACGCCCTCGGTCTGCTCGACGAGCGGGACCTGCGCGTACAGGGACTTCGCCGGCTCGAGGCGGGTCGAGGTCTGCTCGCCGGGTAGCAGGACGGGGATCGGGATCCAGGCCTTCACGGGCCGCTGCGCTCCGACGGGTCGTTCGGTCAGCACGTCGACGAGGTTCCGGACGGCACGCTCCTTCGTCTCGAGGGTGTCCTCGTGCGGGGCCATCCGGTAGCAGGTGACGAGGTCCACCCGGTGGGCGAGCTCGCGCGTGACGTTGCCGTGCAGGTCCATCGACGCGGACACGATGACGTCGGGGCCGACGACCGCGCGGATGCGGCCGAGCAGGTCCGTCTCGGCGTCGTCGAGGCCCTCGACCACCATCGCGCCGTGGATGTCGTACCACAGGCCGTCCACCGGGCCCATCGCACGCAGCCGCTCCACGATCTCGTCGGCCAGTTCCTCGTAGGACGCCCGGTCCACGATCCCGCCGGGCAGCGCGTGCCCGATGAGCGCCCCGCGGAAGTCCGCACGGTCGGCCATGGTCGCCAGGAACGGGTAGCGGGCGACGACCTCGTCCCCGCGGTCCGGGTGGAAGGCGGCGGCGTGGGTCCGGGTCGGCGTGAACGTCGAGGTCTCGATGGCCAGGCCGGCGATCGCGATGACCGGACGACGGACGCCAGCGGGGACGGTGGGGGTGACGGGGTCGGTCTCAGACACGGACGCTCCTGTTCCTGGTGGTGGACTGCGGGATGGGTGCGGAGAGCTCCTCGAGCGAGGCGGCGAGGCCCCGCTGCAGGGCGAACTGTCCGGCGCCGACGAGCCCGGCGTCGGCACCGAGCGACACCGGCTCGATGGCCAGGTGCTGGGTCATCAGCGGGTGGCAGCTCTCGTAGAGCTGGCTCCGCACGGCGGCGATGAAGGGGTCGAGGGTCGACAGGATGCCGCCCAGGTAGACGGCGTCCGGGTTGAAGAAGTTCACGTTGGCGGCGAGCACCTCGCCCAGGTACCTGCCCGCCATCCGGACGGCACGTGTGGCCTCGGGGTGCGCGTCCGAGGCGAGCCGGACGACGTCGGCGGTCGAGGCCACGTCGACCCCGGCGTTCGACAGGATCCGGACCAGGGCGGCGCCGGACGCCACCGTCTCGAGGCAGCCGGTGTTGCCGCACGAGCACGGGGTGTCCCCGGCGGCGTCGATGCGCACGTGCGTGATGTCCCCGGCCGCCCCGGTCGACCCGCGGTAGAGCCGGCCGTCGATGACGATGCCCGCGCCGATCGCCGAGCCGGCCTTGATCGTGATGGTCTGGCGTCGAGCGGGGTCCTGTACGGTCTGCTCACCCGCGGCCATGCAGTTCGCGTCGTTGTCGACGATCGCCGGCAGCCCGAAGCGCTCGCTCAGCCACGCGGCCACGGGGAACCCGTTCCACCCCGGCATCCGGCTCGGCAGGTCGACGACGCCGGCGACGACGTCGACGGGCCCGGGCAGGCTGAGCCCGACGCCCCGCAGCCCCTCGCGACCACGGTCGTCGGCGAGCCGCTCGAGCAGCGCGGCCAGGCGCTGGAGCCCGGCGGTCGGGCCGTCGGAGAGCGCGAACGGGACGTTCGCGACCGACTCGAGCGCGCCTCCAGGCAGGACCACGCCGATGCGCGCGTGTCCGCCGCCGACGTCCGCGGCGACCGCGTACTCGTCGACGCCGCCGATGCGGAGCACCTTGCGGGGGCGGCCGCCGGTCGAGACGTCGGTCCCTTCCTCGGCGAGGATCCCGTGCTCGAGGAGCTGCCCGACGACGTGCGAGACGGTCGACGGGGCGGCTCCGAGCACCTTCGCGATCTCGGTCCGGCTGGCGGCCTGCCCCGATGCGACGAGCTCGAGGACGCGGGCGCTGAGGTCGGCCACGACTTTCTCCAATCCGGGCGGAACGGGAACGGAACGCCGGTCGGTGGTCCGTTCTGCCGCGAGCCTACGGGGCGGATCGAGCGGTCCACCCTTTCGTCCGTTCGGCAGTAACGCAGTTTTTACATCGAGATGTTTGTTTTTCCAATCGCTTTGGTCCTTGACTGTCCTCGTGCCGCTCGGCACCCGTGCTCCACCTCCCCGAAGTCCCTCGCACAAGGAGACACCGCATGTCCAAGCCCCGTCGCTGGGCGCTCCTCACCGGAGCTGCGATCGCCGTGAGCGCGCTGCTCGCCGGCTGTTCCGGAGGCGGCAACGCCTCGCAGGGATCGACCGACGAGATCGACTACGCGCTCCCCGCCAACTTCACGCCGAACTGGATCCTGCCGATCGGCACCGCCGCGCACCTCAACACGAACAACGGCTCCATCGCCCAGTCGCTGTACGAACCGCTGGTCGCGTACGACGGCTCCACCGGCAAGATCGCGTGGAACAAGGCCGGCTCCGTCGCCACCGACGCGAAGTTCGCGGACGACGGCAAGAGCGTCACCGTGACGCTCGGTGACCGGCACTGGTCCGACGGCGAGGCGATCACGAGCCGCGACGTCGAGTTCTGGTTCAACCTGATCAAGGCGAACAAGGACCAGTGGGGCTCGTACTCCAAGGGCAAGGCACCGGACAACTGGACGTCGTTCAAGGCCGTCGACGACATGCACTTCACCATCACGTTCGACAAGGCCTACAACTCGGACTGGATGCTCGCCAACCAGCTGAGCCACATCATCCCGCTGCCCCAGCACGCCTGGGACAAGACCAGCGCCACCGCGCAGGTGACCGACGCCGACGAGACCACCGCCGGCGCGAAGCAGGTGTGGAAGTACCTCAACACCGCCGCCGGCAAGATCTCCGACTACGCCACCGACGACCTGTGGAAGACCATCTCCGGTCCCTACGGCGTCAAGGCCTTCACCACCGCCGGCAAGGTCACCCTGACGGCGAACGAGAAGTACGACGGTGGTGAGAAGCCGTCGATCGCGACGGTGAACCTGCTGCCCTTCACCACGGCAGACGCCGAGGTGAACGCGGTGCGCTCCGGCGAGGTCGACTACGGCTACATCAACGCCACCGACATGGACCAGGAATCGGCGTTCACGGCGAAGGGCTACGAGGTCGAGCCGTGGACCGGCTGGGCGATCACGTACATGCCGTACAACTTCAACAACCCCGACATGGGTGCCGTCTTCAAGCAGCTGTACGCCCGTCAGGCCGTCCAGATGTCGATCGACCAGACGTCGCTGTCGAAGGTCGTCTTCAACGGCACCGCCACCTCGACGTACGGTCCGATCCCGCAGGCACAGGAGTCCGACTACGTCTCCGACGTGCAGAAGTCGAACCCGTACCCGTTCAGCACCTCGAAGGCCAAGGACCTGCTGACCAGCCACGGCTGGGAGGAGCAGGGCGGCACGATGGTCTGCACCGACCCGGGCACGTCCGCCAGCCAGTGCGGCGAGGGGGTCGAGGAGGGCACGAAGTTCTCGATGCAGGTGCTGTCGCAGTCCGGTTCGACCGTGACCGACAACATGATGAGCGCGATCCAGTCCTCGCTCGAGAAGACCGGCATCGACTTCACCATCAAGACCGCACCGGTGTCGAGCGTGCTGTCGCAGACCCCGACCTGCACCTCGGACGAGGCCAGCTGCGACTGGGACCTGTCGTTCTTCGGCACCGCGGGCAGCTGGTACTTCCCGGCCTACCCGACCGGTGAGTCGCTGTTCCAGACCGGCGGTTCCGCGAACTTCGGCAGCTACTCCAACAAGGAGGTCGACTCGCTGATCGACGCGACCACCACCTCGACCGACGCCACCGCCGTGCAGGACTACAGCGCAGCGGTCGCGAAGGACCTGCCGGTGATCTGGCTGCCGAGCCCCGACTACCAGATCTCGGTCGTCAAGAAGGGCCTGTCCGGGTTCGACCAGGACTCGCTCGCCAACTTCCACCCGGCCCAGTGGAAGTGGACCAAGTAGGAAACCGACCCTGGAGGCGCGGTGCGCGTCCGACGCGCACCGCGCCTCCTCCCCGGCTCACGTCTCCAATCCGACCATCGGAAGCCGCATGACCACAGCTCTCTTCCTCACCAGGCGCGTCCTGCAGGCGCTCGCGGTGATCCTCATCGTCACCGTCGTGGTGTTCTGCCTGCTGCACGCGCTGCCCGGCGGCCCCGCCCGCGGCGTGCTCGGTGTCTCCGCGACCCCCACGCAGATCGCCCAGTTCAACCAGGCGCAGGGGCTCGACCAGCCGCTGCCCGTGCAGTACCTGCGGTTCCTCGGTCGCCTGCTCACCGGCGACCTCGGCACCTCGTACACGCTCAACGAGCCGGTCTCGCAGCTCATCGCCGAGCGCCTGCCGAAGACCCTCGTGCTCACCGGCATCTCCGCGGTGCTCGGACTCGTCGTCGCGATCCCGGTCGGCATGCTCCAGGCGGCCCGCCGCAACGGTGCGGTCGACTACGCCGCCACCGCCCTGGCCTTCGTCTTCTACTCGACGCCCGCGTTCTTCCTGGGCCTCGTCCTGATCATCGTGTTCAGCCAGCAGCTGCCGTGGCTGCCGTCCCAGGCGCCGAGCGGCAACACGTTGACCGAGGTGTTCCAGGACCCGGCCGGACTCGTGCTGCCCGTGGTGACCGGAGCCCTCGCGATGATCGCGGTGTTCAGTCGGTACATGCGCGCCTCGACGCTCGAGAACCTGCAGGAGGACTACGTCCGCACCGCCCGTGCCGGCGGCGCCTCGACCGCGACGATCCTGCGGCGGCACGTGTTCCGCAACTCGCTGACCCCGGTCGTGGCGATGCTCGGGTACTACCTTCCGGTGCTGTTCGGCGGCGCCCTGGTGACCGAGCAGCTGTTCAACTACCCCGGCATGGGGTTGCTGTTCTGGAACGCCGCGCAGTCGTCCGACTACCCGACGCTGCTCGGCTGCGTGCTCGTCATCTCCATCGCGACCGTCATCGGCACCCTGCTCGCCGACGTCGCCCAGTCCTTGATCGATCCCCGAGTGAAGGCGAGCCGCGCATGAGCGCCGTCCAGATGGCCCCCGAAGCCCCGGGCGCCCCCGTCACCGTCGCGGCCACCGGGTTCCGGCTCGCCGCCCGCCGGTTCCGGAGCAACACCCTCGCCGTGATCGGCCTCGCCCTGATCGTCGTCATCGTGCTGTTCTGCTTCGTCGGCCCGCTCCTGTACCCGACCGACCAGACCCACACGCTGCTCGAGCAGGCCAACCAGGGCCCGAGCGCCGCGCACTGGCTCGGCACCGACGCCGTCGGCCACGACGTCCTCGGCCGCCTGATGTACGGCGGCAAGGTCTCCCTGATGGTGGGCATCGCCGCCGGGGTCCTGGCCACCGTCGTCGGCACGCTGTGGGGCTCCGTCGCCGGGTACGTCGGCGGCTGGGTCGACGCCCTGATGATGCGCATCGTCGACGCCGGCATCGCGATCCCGGCCCTGTTCATCCTGCTCGTCATCTCGGCGATCACGAACCCCGGTGTCGGCGGCCTCATCGTCATCCTCGGCCTGGTGTCGTGGCTCGTGCCGTCCCGTCTGATCCGCGCCGAGACCCTGACGCTCAAGAACCGCGACTACGTCCTCACCCTGCGCGCGATCGGTGGCTCGCACGCCCGCGCCATCGGCAAGCACCTGCTGCCGAACTCGGTGTCGACGATCGTCGTCGCGGCGACGTTCCAGGTCGCCGACGCGATCCTCCTGGTCGCCTACGTCTCGTACCTCGGGCTCGGCGTGCAGCCGCCCGCGACGGACTGGGGCGGCATGCTCTCGGCGGGACTCACCGCCGCCTACTCCGGACGCTGGTGGCTCATCGTGCCGCCGGGTCTGGCCGTGATCCTGGTCGTCTGCGCGTTCAACGCGGTGGGCGACGGACTGCGGGACGCCTTCGACGTGCGGGGCCGCTGATGACCACCGAACCGATCCTCGCGACGACCGACCTCGGCGTCTCCTTCAGCACCGAGTCCGGCACCGTCGACGCCGTCCGGGGCGTGTCCCTGTCGGTCGCCCCCGGCGAAACCCTCGCGCTCGTCGGCGAGTCCGGCTCCGGCAAGTCCACCGTCGCGCTCGCCGCGATGGGCCTGCTCTCCGGCAACGCGACGGCCTCGGGCAGCGCCGTCGTCGCCGGGCACGAGGTCGTCGGGGCACCCGAACCCGCGCTCCGGGCACTGCGCGGCTCGACCGTCTCGATGGTCTTCCAGGAGCCCGCGACCGCCCTCGACCCGCTCACCCGTGTCGGCGCCCAGATCGCCGAGGTGATCCGGAACCACCGCGACGTCTCCGCGTCCGCCGCCGCGGCCGAGGCCGTCGACCTGCTCCGCCGGGTCGGCATCCCCGACCCCGAGTCGCGCACCCGGTCGTTCCCGTTCCAGCTGTCGGGCGGGCAGCGCCAGCGCGTGGTCATCGCGATGGCGATCGCGAACGCGCCGAAGCTGCTCATCGCGGACGAGCCGACCACCGCACTCGACGTGACCGTGCAGGCCGAGATCCTCGAGCTGCTCCGCGCGCTCGCCGTCGAGACCGGCACCGGCGTGCTGCTCGTCACGCACAACATGGGGGTCGTCGCGGACTTCGCCGACAGGGTCGCCGTGATGCTCCAGGGCGAGATCGTCGAGACCGGCGGCGTCGAGGACGTCCTGCTCCGCCCCGAGCACGAGTACACCAAGCGGCTGCTCGCCTCGGTGCCGCGGCTCGAGACGCCGGCGTCGTCATCCGACGCCGCCGAGTCGGCGAGACGCCTCCAGATCCGGGGGCGTGATGCGGAGACGCCGGCGTCTTCCGAACTGGGTACGTCCGACACGGCGGACGGGAGGCCCGGTGCGGCCCCGGTGGTCGACCTGCGGGACGTCTCGGTGACGTTCGGACGCGGGGCGCGCGCGGTCCACGCACTCGCGGGCATCGACATCACGGTGCACGCCGGCGAGACCGTCGGCCTGGTCGGCGAGTCCGGTTCCGGCAAGTCGACGGCGGCCCGGGTCGCGCTCGGGCTCATCACGCCGACGTCCGGCACGGTGTCGCTGTTCGGGCAGGACCTCCGGACGGCCAAGGGCCGTGACCGACGTGCCCTCCGGTCCGGCATCGGCGTGGTGCTGCAGGACCCGGTGGCGTCCCTCGACGCCCGGATGTCCGTGGCCGAGTGCATCGCGGAACCCCTCGCCGTGCACCGTCGCGGGATGTCCTCGGCCGACCGCCGTCGTCGCATCGACGAGGTGCTCGACGCCGTCCGGTTGCCGCGGACCCTGGCGTCCCGCGCTCCCCGGGAGCTCTCCGGCGGGCAGCGCCAGCGCGTCTCGCTCGCCCGTGCACTCGTGCTCGAGCCGCGGTTGCTCGTCGCCGACGAACCGACGTCGGCGCTCGACGTCTCCGTGCAGGAGACCGTGCTGGAGGTGCTCGGCGAGCTGCAGGACGACCTGGGGTTCGCGTGCCTGTTCGTGTCGCACGACCTGGCCGTGGTGCAGCACTTCGCCGAGCGCGTCGTGGTGATGCGCCAGGGCGTCGTCGAGGAGCAGGGCACCACCGGCACGACGCTGCTGCACCCCACCACCGACTACACCAGGCGCCTGCTGGCCGCGGTGCCGGTGCCCGACCCGGTGCTGCAACGACAGCGTCGGACCGAGCGCCTCGCATCGCTCGCGGCGGTGACCGCGTGACCCGGGTCCTGGCCGGGGTCGACATCGGGGGCACGAACACGAAGGTCGTCCTGACCACGCCCGACCTCGAGGTCATCGACCGCCTCGACCTGCCGACGCCCGCCCACGCGGGCGGGGCGGCGATCGTGACGGCCGCACTCGGGGCGGTGACGGGTCTGCTCGAGACGCACCGGGCCTCCCTTGCGGGTGTCGGGGTGGGCGCGGCCGGCGTGGTCGACCGGACCACGGGGACCGTCCTGGTCACCGGCAACTCGTTCACCGGCTGGGCCGGGTACGGGGTGACGCGCGCGGTCACCGACGCGCTCGGCGTGCCCGCGACCCTCGACAACGACGTGAACGCGTTCCTCCTCGGCGAGGTCGCCACGGGCGCGGTCGTGGGGGAGTCCGACGTGCTCGGGATGACCCTCGGCACCGGCGTCGGCGGTGCGCTCGTGCTCGACGGACGACTCTTCGCCGGCCCGAGGGGCGCCGCGGGCGAGATCGGCCACGTCCCCGGCTTCGGTGACGCCCGGTGCACCTGCGGGCAGATCGGACACCTGGAGACCATCGCCGGCGCGCGCGGCATCGCCGAGCGCTACGCGGAACGTTCCGGGCGGATGCTCTCGGCGCGGGACGTCGCCGTGGCAGCACGCGGTGGAGACGCCGACGCCGCCGCCGTCTTCGCCACCGCCGGGTGGGGACTGGCCCGCGCTGCGCTGCTGACCGCGGGGATCCTCGACGTCACCACCGTCCTGATCGGCGGCGGGATCGCGCGGTCCTGGGACCTGCTCGAACCCGCCATCACGGCGGCCATCGACGCGGAACCGCCCGTCAGCGGGGCGACGATCCGGCTCGCGCAGTCGACGCTCGGGTCCGACGCCGTGGCACTCGGCGCCGCTGCGCAGGTGCGGGCCCGGGTGCTGGAGCCGGAGACCGCGTAGCGGGGGAGCGCCGGGTCAGGGCACCCAGACGACGATGCCGCGCAGGTCGTGGAGCACGGCGGCGAGCCCGGCGCGCAGACCGCGAGCCGCGCGGTCCTCGGTGAAGGTCTCGGGGTCGTAGTGGCTCGACGGACCGAGGCCCTCGCCGCGGAACCCGCCGCCCGTCCAGTCCGCCGCCGTGACGTTCGACGTCGGTTCCGCGATCTCGGCACCGACGACCAGGAACTGCTGGTGGAGCGCGGTCGGCGAGACGGCCGCGAGCGGGTCGACCATGTGGTTGCCGACGGTGATGACCAGGTCGGGCTCCGCGTCGACCGCGCGGAGGACCGCGGCGATCCGGTCGTCGGCGTCCTTCGCCGAGACCGGGGTGACGGTGACGTCTTCGTCCGCGGCCCACGACTCGACGGCCTCGAGCAGGTTCCGGGTCGGGGTGTCGGCGGCGTCGGCTGCGTCGGAGAGGAGCACGACCTCGTAGTCCGACGGGGCGTGGACGCCCGACCACGAACCGGGTTCCGGGTGGATCGTGGCCTCGGGCGCCGGCGGCTGGTCCGGGTCGGAGAACCCGGTGCCCAGGACGCCGGCCGAGGCGTGCGCCGACGCGGTCGCCGTCGGGCCGGTGGTGCCGACGGACGCCGCGGAGCACCCGGCCAGCAGGGTCGCACCGGCGCCGACGAGGGCGACGGTGGTCAACAGGACGGTCGTCCGGGTGGCGAGGCGGGTCACGGGGTCTCCTGGGGCGAGCGGGGGCGGCACACGGCCGCGACGATCGGAACCATGGAAGCACGCCCGAGGGCCGCTCCGGGCCGGTCGGGGGACCTGTCCAACACCCGTCCCGTTGCCGGTCACCGGTTGTTCACCTGCCGGTCGCCTGCGAGCCGGATCGTCTGCGCGTGCCCTCCGGAACCACCGCCGCGCTCCTGCGCGCCCGCCCTGCCCGCTCCTCCCTCCTGTTCGCGTTCGCCGCACGGGCCGTCGCCGTCCTCGCGCTGTTCGCGGTGGTCGTGATCGGCGTGCTGGCGGGAGCGTCGCCGGCGTCCGCGCACGGCTTCAGCTCGGTCGTCTACGCGGACGTCACCTCGACCGAGCCGACCACCGTGCAGGCGAAGCTCGGGCTCGAGTACGACCTGATGCTCGTCTCCGTCGCGACGAGTGAGGACGACGACGCGCTGCACGAGCAGGGACAGAAGGCCTGGGACGACGGTGACTTCCCCGGCATGGTCTCGGCTGCCGAAGCGCACACCGACGCGATCGGGAAGTACGTCTTCGACCGGTTCACGGTGACCGGCGCCGGCGGACAGGCCTGCACGGGCACGCTCGACGACACCGTCACGGTCGACATGCAGGACGAGGTGCCCTACGCCCAGGTGACCGCGGACTTCACCTGCCCGGAACCGTCGGAGACGCAGTCCGGACACGTGGTGTCGTCGGAGCTGTTCCCCGACGACGAGACCTTCGTGCGCGACACGAAGACGATCGTCACGTACGACGTCGACGACCGGGAGGGGTCGGCCACCCTCGACGCCTCGCAGCGGTCGTTCTCCACCGAGCAGTCGGCGGGCGAGCGCTTCTGGGAGTTCTTCCGCCTCGGCGCCGAGCACCTGCTGTTCGGGATCGACCACATCCTGTTCCTGGTCGCGCTCATCGCCGGGTCCCGGCGCCTGCGCGAGGTCGTGTACACCGCGTCCGCCTTCACGATCGCGCACTCGATCACGTTCATCCTCGCCGCACTCGGGGTCGTGAGCCCGCCGGCGATCGTCGTCGAGCCGCTCATCGCGCTGTCGATCGCCGCGGTCGCCGGCTGGTACCTGTGGCGGCTGTGGCGCCGTCGGTCGCGGGCGGACGAACTGGTCGTCGCCGAGCACGGGCACTTCTCGCTCGACCGGGCCGGCTGGACCCGCCTGGCCGTCGTCTTCGCCTTCGGACTCATCCACGGGCTCGGGTTCGCCGGGGCGCTCGGCATCCACGAGGCGTTCTCGTGGCAGCTGCTCGTGTCGCTGCTCATCTTCAACGTCGGCATCGAGGCCGTGCAGCTCGCGATCATCGTCATCGTGTTCCCGCCGCTCTCGCTGCTGCGGCGGAAGGCACACCGGGTGTCGCTCTGGGTGACGGGAGCGGTGACCGCCGGGGTGTTCGTGATGGGGATGATCTGGTTCGTGGAACGGATAGCCGCGGGCTGACGATCCCCGTGTGCCGGCTGACAACCGGCGTTCGTGCCTGAACAGCGACGAGTTGTCACTCAGCGTTTACCAAGAAGTTTTGCAGTGCATGCAGAGTCTCCCGTGCTGCACCATCCCACGTCTGAGAAACGGACCCACATGAGTCTCCTGTCCGGCGCCCCTACCCGGCGCAGAACCACCACCCTCCGCGTCTGCGGAGCCGTCCTCGGGGCCGCGCTCATCGCCGGTGCCTCGATGGTCGGCACGAGCGCCGCCACCGCGGCGACGAACACCCCCACCACGAACATCTCGACCGGTGGCCCGATCCACGTCCTGCTCGGCGTCGGCGCGACCGAGAGCCAGCGCATCGCCTCGTGGTACTTCCCCACGAACGTCGCGCAGTCGCTCGAGATCCAGAAGACCGCGTCGATGACCGACGGCGTCTTCACGGACGCCAAGAAGACGATCGCCGCGTCGAAGGCCGCGAACACCGCCGCCGACACGAGCACGACCGACTCGAACACCCGGAACATCGAGGGCATCGCCGCCGAGTCGGGCTACATCAACGCGCACGCGACGATCTCGGACCTCGAGCCGAACACGTCGTACACGTACCACGTCGGTGCGGCGGACGGCTCGGCCTGGTCCGCGTCGTACACCTTCACCACGAAGAGCTTCTCCGGCGACTTCGACTTCCTGTTCTTCGGTGACCCGCAGATCGGGTCGTCGGGCTTCACCGACGACGACGGTGCGGGCTGGGCCGACACGCTGAAGTACGCCACGTCGACCGAGCCGGACGCCGAACTCCTGGTCTCCGGTGGCGACCAGGTCGAGCACGCCAACAACGAGTACGAGTGGGGTGCCTTCGCCGACAGCAGCGACGTGCTCAAGCGCTACCCGTGGGCGTCGACGATCGGCAACCACGACGTGGGCGGCAAGGCCTACGAGCAGCACAACCAGGTGCCGAACTCCCTCAAGGTGCCGGACTTCTACCCGGGCGGCAACTCCACCGCGAACTCGGGTGGCGACTACTGGTACATGTACAAGGGCGTCCTGTTCATCGACATCAACTCGAACGCCTACTCGGCCGGTTCGGACGGGGCCCACGTGAACTACGTGCGCGACGTCATCAACCGCCACGGCGACGACGCGAAGTGGACCACGCTGGTCTACCACCACTCGATCTACTCGCCCGCCGACCACGCGAACGACCGTGACAACCAGCAGCGCCGGTTCGACTTCACGCGTTCGTTCTCGGACATGGGTGTCGACCTCGTCCTGCAGGGCCACGACCACTCCTACTCGCGCAGCTACGCGATCAAGAACGGCAAGAAGGCCAACGTCAACGAGCAGCCCGCTGCTCCCGAGGTCTTCTCCGGCCCCGGCGGCGTCATCTACATGACGGCGAACTCGGCCTCCGGCTCGAAGTACTACGACCTCACCACCCCGGACGCCACCCAGGGCTACGGCGCGGACCCGCTCGACCCCACCGGTCAGCGTCACTTCGCCAACTCGGTCGAGAACCAGGAGCACGTCCGCACCTTCGTGAAGGTGTCGGTCACCGACGACAAGCTCGCCGTCGAGAACATCCGCGCCAGCGACTGCACCACGCTCAACTCGGCCGTGCAGCACGGCAAGGTCGACACCTGCGGCGTGACCCTCCAGCCGACGGCCACGGCCGACCCGGCCGCGATCGGTTCGACGGTCGACAAGTTCGACCTGCACGCCACGCTGCCGACGACCACCACCACGCTCACCGCGTCGGCCGCCGAGCAGACCTACCGCACCGCGAAGCCGGCCAAGGTCACCGCGACCATCGCCGGTGGCATCGGCACCCAGCAGGGCACGGTGACGTTCAAGGACGGCAGCAAGGTCCTCGGCACCGCCCCGGTGAAGGACGGCGCGGCCAGCATGACGCTGCCGAGCACGCTCGCCATCGGCAAGCACGCGGTCACGGCCTCCTTCGTCAACGCGGACCCGGTCTACTCGGGGACGAACTCGAAGACGGCGAAGGCCATGACGGTCACCGTCGAGAAGGCCCCGTCGCGCACCGCCATCAAGTACAGCGGTGGCAAGGCGACCGTCCAGGTGAAGGCCACCGGCTTCAGCGTCGACGGCACCGCCCGGATCTACCAGGGCTCGAAGCGCCTCGCCACCGTCACGGTGGAGGACGGCATGGTCACCTCGAAGCTCCCGCTGAAGAAGGGCACGCACACCCTGCACGCCGTCTTCGCCGGGACCTCGGAGCTCACCACGAGCACCAGCCCGACCGTCACGGTCGTCATCAAGTAGCACCCGGCACCAGCAAGGGCCCCGCGGTCTCGATCGCGGGGCCCTTCGCCGTGTGGTCCGGGGGTGGGCGACCGGTCCTACCCGAGACCGACGCCGCACCGGCTGACGGGAGACCCGAACTCCCAACCCGGCCGCCGCTGGTGAGAGCGTCCGGTCAACCTGTGGTGATCATGCGCTTGCGTTCCCCCGATCCGGCTGGGATACGGGCAGATTGTCAGGCTTTGACCGCATGTGCAGACATTCCTAGGTTTTGGCTGTGGAGAAGCGCATACTGCGAGCACACGAGAATGCGCGCTCGTCGCCGACGACCCCTCGCCTCTCCTGCAGGCAGAGGCTGGCCGTGCACACTCACCAATCCCGACGAGGCTCGATCCTCGTCATCTCGGCGGCTGCCGTCGCCGCACTGATCACCCTCGGGACCGGGGGCGGAGCATCGGCCGCCACGGTCATCGACGGTCCGGTCAACCTCGGCACCGCGTCGACCTACGGCGTCCTCGGCGCGAGCGCGGTCACGAACACCGGTCCCTCCGTGGTCAACGGTGACCTCGGCGTCTCGCCCGGGACCTCCATCACCGGCTTCGGTGGCGCACCGAACGGCGTCGTGAACGGCACGGTCCACCAGACCGACGCCGCCGCAGCACAGGCGCAGCGCGACACGACCACGGCGTACAACGTCGCGGCGTCGCTCTCCCCGACCCAGACCGGACTGACCGAGCTCAACGGCCTCTCGCTCTCTCCCGGCGTGTACTCCGGCGGCGCCCTCGCGCTCGCGAACAACGGCGCGCTGACCCTCGCCGGCAGTGCCGACTCCGTGTGGGTGTTCCAGGCGGCGTCGACCCTGACCATCGGGTCCGCCAGCCAGATCCTCATCACCGGCGGTGCCAGCTCGTGCAACGTCTTCTGGCAGGTCGGCAGCTCCGCCACCGTCGGCACCGGCGCACAGTTCCAGGGCACCGTCCTGGCGCAGCAGTCCGTGACCGCCACCACCGGCGCGACCGTGCAGGGTCGACTGCTGGCCCGCACCGGCGCGGTCACCCTCGACACCAACACGATCACCGCCTCGGCCGGCTGCCCCGCACCGGGCACCCCGTCGGAGTCGCCGACCATCACCTCGGGCAACCCGGCCGACGGCACCGTGGACGTGCCCTACTCGTCCACCGTCACCGCGACCGGCACCCCGAACCCGACCTTCACCGCCACGGGCCTGCCCGACGGCCTGACGATCGACAGCACCACGGGCGTCATCTCCGGTACCCCGACCACCCCGGGCACGTCCACCGTGACGATCACCGCGTCGAACGGCACCAGCCCGGACGACACCCAGACGGTGACCATCACGGTCCGCGCCCCGGCACCGGTGCCCACCGCGACACCCACCCCGACGGCACCCGCAGTGGTGCCCACCGACACCCCGAGCGGCCCCGTAGGCGCCGGCGGTGGCGGTAGCGGTGGAACCGACCAGCCCACCGGCCAGCTCGCGTTCACCGGTTCGGACCCGACCGTCCCGCTGAGCATCGCCGCCGCGCTGCTCGCAGCAGGTGCCACGCTCCTGGTCCTGCTCCGTCGCCGCCGCACCGCCGGCCGCATCTGACCCACCCGTACGATCGACGGCCCCGCGACCCTGGTCGCGGGGCCGTCTGCGTGCCGTCACCGGCCTTGCGGTCGGCCCACGTGCCCGAACGCCCGTGAACACGCCAACGGACTGCGGCTTCGACGACGTGCCACGCGCCTCCCGGCTCGTCGAGGACCAACGCCCGTCGTCGCACCCGTGAGGACCCTCAGGGACTGAGCGTCCACGTCATCCTCCAGGGTGATCCGTGGCGAGCGGCGCGCTCCCTACTGTTGGCGACGGAGCGTGCGGTGGCGCATGCCCACCGCACCAGGGGAGATCCGACGTGAACCGTTCGCCGAGACGCCGTTCCACCATCGCGCTGCAGATCGCGTGTTCGACACTCATCGCCGGGGCGCTCGCCGTCTCCGGCACGATCGCGGCACTGCCCGCGACCGCAGCACCGGGCAACGGGTCGACCCCCGCGACGGGGACGACCACGATCACGACGCCGGGCACGCCGATCGCGCAGGGCGACGACTGGACGGTCACGCCGGCCGACGGTGGGTACACGGTCGTCCTGACCCTCGCCGAGCCCCTGCCGATCCGGGCGGCGGCACCGGTCCTGCTCGTCGACGGCACGGACATCGGTGTCGCGCAGACCAGCCTCGACCAGCGACAGCTGACGGTCACGACGACCGACCCCACGGTCGCCGACGCCCGCAGCGTCGAACTCGGATGGACTGGCGAGACGGACCTGCAGGGCAACCGCCAGGCGGCGACCGCGCCGCAGACGGCGGTGCCGCGCGAGGCCCCGGCACCCCTGACCGACGATCCGGCAGCCACGGGCCAGTACGCCGTGACCCGCGCCGACTACGACCTCGGCAACGAGGCCGAGACGATCAAGGGCTTCGGTCGCAAGGGCGAGATGCGTGCCGCGGTATTCGTGCCGAAGGACGCCCCGGGCAAGCGTCCGGTCGTGGTGTTCCTGCACGGCCGCCACGAGGCCTGCTACGGCGGTACCTCCAACCCGAAGGCGTGGCCGTGTGGGAAGGGTCAGACCGACATCCCGAGCTACCTCGGCTACAACGCCGCGGCGACCGCCCTCGCGAGCCACGGCAACGTCGTCGTGTCGATCTCCGCGAACGCGATCAACGCCCTCGACGGCAGCTACTCAGACGACGGTGGAGCCGTGGCCCGAGGGCAGCTCGTCCTCGACCACCTCAGCCTGCTCCAGCGCGCCGACGCCGGACAGGAGCCCCGGCTCTCGCCGCTGCTCACGGGCAAGCTCGACCTGCAGCACGTCGGACTCATGGGGCACTCGCGCGGCGGTGACGGCGTGGTCCGAGCGGCCCTGCTCAACATGCAGCGCACCAGCCCCTTCGGCATCCGTGCGGTCCTGCCCCTGGCGCCGACCGACTTCGGTCGGATGACCCTGCCGGACACGAACACCGCCGTGGTCCTGCCGTACTGCGACGGCGACGTGTCCGACCTGCAGGGCCAGCACTTCTACGACGACTCCCGCACCGCCTTCGGGGACGACGTGCTGCGCTCCTCGGTCCTGGTGATGGGTGCGAACCACAACTTCTTCAACACGACGTGGACCCCGGGCAAGTACGCGAAGGCGTCGTCGGACGACTGGTACGACGAGTCCGACGCCGTCTGCGGCGCCAAGGGGAAGCGGACCACTCGACTGTCGTCCGACCAGCAGTACGCCGTCGGCACGAGCCTGATCAGCGGCTTCTTCCGGCTGACCCTGGACGGTGAGCAGCAGTTCCTGCCGATGTTCGACGGCACGAACCGCCAGCCGGCCGCCCTGGGCTCGGCCGACGTCCGGGTGACCGCCTCGCAGCCCGGCGCGAGCCGACGCGACCTCGCCCTGTTCGCCTCGGCGGACCCGGCGATCACCACCACCGGCGCCCTGACGGCGACGACCTGCGCGAGCACCGACGGCCTGCCCGCGAAGCAGAGCCTTCCGGCGTGCGTCTCGATCTCGTCCAACGCCCCGGACTACACGCCGGCGTACCTGGCGTCCTCGGTGCCGGCCACCCCGGCCCTGCACGTCTCGCCGACGGCTGCGGCGACGGGCGGTCAGGTGCACGTCCCGGTGGCCCCGGCAGCCGGTGACTTCACCGGGTTCCAGGCACTGTCGCTCCGCCTCACCCCGGACGACACGGCGACGACGAACGCCGACGTCTCGATCACCCTCCGCGACGCGACCGGCGCCGTGGCGACCCGACGCGTGTCCGACACCAGCCGTGCCGGACAGCTGCTCCCCGGCACCCGCATGGCCCCGCGCAAGACGATCCTGCAGCAGGCGCGCATCCCGCTCGACGCGTTCGCCGGCATCGACCTGGCGTCCGTGCGCGAGGTCACGATCGACGTCCCGCAGAAGAACGGCGGGGTCCTGCTGAGCGACCTGTCGCTCGTGCCCGCCGCGACCCTCGGCACCCCGGTGGTCACGAACCGTCCCACCGCCCGCATCGCCGACCGGTTCGTGGACGAGGGCCGCACCCGCACGGTGGTCCGGGCAGCGGTCGTGCTCTCCCGGCCGGCCGAACAGGCCACGACGGTGTACTTCGACCTCGACCAGGCCTACGACAACCGCATCCGTCCGGCGATGCAGCCCGTCACGTTCCAGCCCGGTGAGGTCTGCCGCGCGGTCGCCGTCTCGGTGAACGGTGACCGCACCCCGTCGTTCTCGCGGACGTCGGACTACGCGATGACGCTCAGCAACACCCAGGGCGGTTCGGTGATCGGCGACTCGATCGGCACGATGCGCATCCGCGAGGACGACGGCGTGCGCAGCGTGAACGGCCGTGCTGCGACTCCCGCTCCGGCAGTCGGCACCCCGGGGGACGCGTGCGCCGAGGCCCAGGCGACCCGCACGAGCATCGCGGTGACGCCGACGAGCGCTCGGAAGGGTGCCAAGGTCGCGATCTCGGCGACGGGGTTCCGCGCCGGCGAGTCGGTCACCGTCAGCATCGACGGCGGTCGGGCCACCCGCACGACGGCAGGTGCCGACGGCAAGGTCCGCCTGAAGATCACGAAGGCCGTGGCGGCGCTGGCACCCGGCTCGCACGTGGTGCACGCCCGGGGCTACGGCTCCGACCAGCGGGCCCGGGGCACCTTCACGACGACGAAGTAGCCGCGGGTCAGGAGGTCCCGTTCGTCGCGAGGTCTGCGAGCGGGACCTCGTCGCGGGCCACGGCGGCGGCGACCTGGCTCAGGGAGCGCTGGTTGGCACGGGCGTAGCGACGGATCATGCCGAAGGCCTCCTCGACGTCGACCCCGGCTGCGCGTGCGAGGTACCCCTTGGCCTGCTCGATGGTGACCCGGCTGTCGAGCGCGCGCTGCAGCTGCTCCGCGGTGAGGGTCGCGTGCTCGAGGGTCCGCTGCTGCAACAGGCTGATGGTCGCGACGTCGGCGAGGGCCTGGGCGGCTCGGGCATCGGCGCCGTTCAGCGCCCCCTCCGTCTCGCGGAACAGGTTCAACGACCCGACGGTGGTGTCCCGCAGCCGGAGCGGGATGGCGTGGACGCCCGCGTAACCGCGCGCCCGGGACGCCTCGGCGAACCGTGGCCAGTGCTGCCGCAGGTCGTCGGCGTTCTCCGACGTCACCAGCCGGCCGGTGGTGACGGCGGTGATGCACGGCCCCTCGCCGGCGTTGAGCTGGAGCAGTCCGATGAAGCTGCTCCGCTCGCTGGTCGACGCGACGACCCGCAGTTCGTCCTGCTTGTCGAGCAGGTGGATGGCACCCGCGGCGGCGTCGAACAGCTCGACGGCCCGGTCGACCAGCGTCTGCAGGACGTCGACCACGTCGTAGTCGGCGACGAGGCTGTCGGTGAGGGTCACGAACGTCTCGACCAGTCGTGCTTCGCGTACCTCGGTCATGTGGGGAACGGTCCTTCCGTCGAGCAGGCGGGACAACCGTAGCCGAGCAGCGGACACGCGGACCTGTAGCTTGCACCCAGGAGCGCGGCGGCTCTAGCGTTGGAGCAGCAGCCCCAGACCCCGGCCGCCGGAACGTTCTTCCATTCCGTTGACGACCAGGGAATCCATGACCACGCAGCACGCCGGTACCAGCCCACAGCGACAGACCGGTTCCACCCCCCTCGCCGGCGGCTACCGGAAGACCGGTTCCCCAGCCGGACCGCGGACGGGCGGCACCTCGTCGTACTCCGCGCTGCTCGCGCAGGTGAAGGAAGCCGGCCTGCTGCGCCGCCGTCGGGGGTTCTACTGGGCACTGTTCTCGGCGCTCATCGTGGCGACGGCGGCGTGCTGGGTCGCGTTCGCGTTCCTGGGTGACTCGTGGTTCCAGCTGATCGTGGCGGGTGCGCTGGGCGTGCTGTTCACGCAGTTCGCGTTCCTGTCGCACGAAGCCGCGCACCGTCAGGTGTTCGAGTCCCAGAAGTGGAACGACCGTGCGGGCCGCTGGCTCGGCACGTTCCTGGTGGGGCTCAGCTACTCGTGGTGGATGAACAAGCACACCCGCCACCACGGCAACCCGAACACGGTCGGCAAGGACCCCGACATCGCCCCGGACGCGATCCGGTTCCTGCCGGAGGACGCCGCCGCCGTGAAGAACGGGCCGCTCCGGCTGTTCGTGCAGTACCAGGGCTGGTTGTTCTTCCCGTTGCTCACGCTCGAGGGCATCAACCTGCACCGCGCTGCCGTCATGTCGGTGCTCCGCGGGACGGGCGGCCGCAGCGACGTCCGGGGGCGGGTCCTCGAGGGCATCCTGCTGGTGGCGCGGTTCGCGATCTACCTGACGGTGGTGTTCTGGTTCCTGCCGTTCGGGATGGCGTGTGCGTTCCTCGGGGTGCAGCTGGCCGTGTTCGGCGTGATGATGGGTGCCTCGTTCGCCCCGAACCACAAGGGCATGCCGACCATCGCCCACGATGCGAAGGTCGACTTCTTCTCCCGCCAGGTGCGCACGTCGCGCAACATCCGTGGCGGCTGGTGGGTGTCGTTCCTGATGGGTGGGCTGAACTACCAGGTCGAGCACCACCTGTTCCCGTCGATGCCGCGTCCGGCGCTGAAGCAGGCCCGGCTGCTCGTGCGTGACCACTGCGACACCCTCGACGTGCCGTACACCGAGACCACGCTGCTGCGTTCCTACGGCATCGTCGTCCGGTACCTCAACCGCGTCGGCCTCGCCGCCCGCGACCCCTTCGTCTGCCCCATGGTGACCGAGCTCCGGATCCACTGACACGCGCCGCCCGCCCGACCCCGCACGCACCACACCCACCGAAGGAACCACCACAGTGAAGACCGTCATCGTCCTCGTCGTCCTCTGGGCAGTCCTGTCCATCGTCGGCTTCGCCCTGCAGGGCCTGCTCTGGCTCGGTATCATCGGCATCGTCCTGCTGCTCGGCACGATCGTCTTCGGCGCCGTCCGCCGCAGCGGCAACAAGGCCCGCAACGCCGGCCGGACCAACTAGTCCGCCACTGGCGAAGCGCACCACCAGCAGGAATCCCCGTACCGACCGCATGCTGACGCCCCCGAACGAACCCGGCCAGCTGCGAGCTGCGGTGGTCGTGAACCCGACCAAGATCGACCAGGCCCGTCTCCGTGCAGTGCTCGGCGCCGAGGAGCGTGCACACGGCTGGGCCGAGTCGCTCTGGTTCGAGACGAGCGCCGACGACGACGGACGTGCCGCGGCCCGGGCCGCCCGTGACTCGTCCCCGGCGGTGGTGCTCGTGGCCGGCGGGGACGGCACGCTCCGGGTCGTCGCCGAGGAGCTCCGCGGCACCGGCACGCCGGTGGCGCTCGTCCCCAGCGGCACCGGGAACCTGTTCGCACGGAACCTCGGGCTGCCCCTCGGCGACCTGGTGCGCTCGGTCCGAGCGGGCTTCACCGGCACCGACCGTCCGATCGACGTCGGGCTCGCCGACCTCACCGATGCATCGGGTGCCACCACGTCCCACGCGTTCCTCGTGATGACGGGCATCGGGCTCGACGCCAGCATGGCGGCCGACACCAACGCCTGGGTGAAGAAGCGGTTCGGGTGGGTCGCCTACTCCGACCCCATCGCCCGCTCGATCATCGGCAACCGTCAGATCCCGGTGCACTACCGGATCGACCAGGGGGCACTGCGCGACATGAGCGCGCACACGATCATCGTCGGGAACTGCGGCACCCTCACCGCCGGCGTCCTGTTGCTCCCCGCCGCGGAACCGGACGACGGCCTGCTCGACGCGGTGGCGTTCCGGCCCGCCGGATGGTTCGGGTGGACCAAGGTGGGGTACGCCCTCACCCTGAACCGGTTCTACTCGCGCACCGGGTTCGGGCGACTCCTCGCTCGCGTGTTGCCGACCTCACGCGCGCTCCGGTACACCCGGGCACGGACGCTGCGGCTGACCGTTGACACCCCGGAGCGTGTGCAGCTCGACGGCGACGCCTTCGGCGAGGTGACGGCGGTGACCCTGACCACTGACCACCACGGCCTCACGCTGCGCACCCCGTCCGACGGACGAGAGCGAGCGCGGCGAGAGCGACACGAGGGACGCAGCCGGCGGGGTCGGCGCGACCGCCCGGGCCAGCGACCCGGAGTCGTTCCCTAGGCGGTCGTCCCGAGATCGGCACCGTGCCGCACGACGTCCTCGGCCATCGCCCGCATCCCGCGGCCGGCCCCGTGCGCAGCGCGTCGCAGGATCTGGAAGGCCTCGTCGATCTGGATGCCGCGCCGGTAGGCGAGCGCGCCCTTGGCCTGCTCGACGAGCACCCGCGCCTCGATCACGTCGTCGATCTGTTCCTGGAACGTGCGGGTCTGGCTGCCGTTCCGCTGCCGCACCAGGGCGGCGGACGCGGCGTCGGCGAGCAGTTGGATCAGGACGACGTCAGCGTCGTCGTGACCGTCGGTGTGCTCCGCGAAGAGGCACAGCGACCCGATGGTCCCGTCCCGCAGGCGGACCGGCTCGGCGAACGTGCCGCGGAGGCCTCGCTGGCGCATCGTCTCGGCGAACGCCGGCCACACGGACTCGTGCGTCGTGACGTCTGGGACGTCGATCGTCCGCCCCGTCCGGAAGCAGTCCAGACACGATCCCTCGTTCGTGCCGAGCTGCGCCTCTTCCGCGTCGCTGGTGCGCTCGCTCGTCGAGGCGATCACGTGCAGGGTCCCGGACGGATCGCCGAGGACGATCCCCGCCTCCGTCGCCGAGGTGAACTCGACGCACGCCGCGATCACTCGGTCCATCGCATCGAGGACCTCGAGTTGTGGCTCCAGGACGCCGTGCAGACCCGCGGACATCCGCTCGAAGCGGTCCTCACCTCGATGTGCCTCGGTCGTGGTCATGGCCCGAACCTACGACCAGACAGATGGCGCAGTTCTCAGCCAGGAAGCGCCACAGTGTCCACGGTCGCCGGTTCGTGCGCGTCGGCGACTCGTTGCCGGGTCTCGCTCGGCGTCTCGCCGTACCGCTCACGGTAGGCGGCGCTGAACCGGCCCTGGTTCGTGAAGCACCAGCGCGCGGCGATCTCCCCGATCGACGTCGACTGGTCGGTCAGCAGTTCGGCGTGGGCGCCGGCGAGCCGCGCATCGCGGACGTACCGCAGCGGGCTCGTCCCGAGCGAGCGCTGGAAGACCAGCTGCAGGGCGCGTGGCGAGACCCCGGCAGCCGCCGCGATCTCGTCGGCGGCGAGCGGACGGCGCAGGTTCGCCCGGATGTACGCCACGGCTCGACGGACCGTTCGGGGATGCTGCGAGTCACCGTGGTCGGGCCGGAGCTCCTGCGGAACGAGCTCCGCGGCCGCTTCGAGGTACTCCGAGGCGGCGACGCGAGCGGCATCGGTGCCACCGACCGGGTGGGCGAGGATGAACTCGACGTGCGATGACACGTGCGCCCAGTACTGGACGAGTACGGCGCGAGCGTCGGGGAGAGACGTGAGAAGGGAGATGGGGCCGGCCTCTGCGCACCATGGGGAGGAGGTGCCGCAAGATGCGTGAGAGACGGTACCGGGCAACTGCGTTGCCCGCGGAGCGTACCCCGGCCGACTGCGAGCCAGCGGTGCATGTGTCCGTCGAAGTGCGGACTGGTGCGACCCCTGAGCCGGGGGCCAAGATGACGCATCAGTTGCACAGAGCAACTGGCAGGTGCTTCACCGACAGAGGAGTCGTCATGAAGAAGTCCATCGCAGCCGCGTTCGCCGCGGTCGCCGTCGTCACCGCCGGCGTGTTCGCCGCCTCGCCCGCATCCGCGCTGCCCGTCAGCACGAAGATCGTCGGCGGCGAGAAGGCCCCCACCACCTCGTGGGCGGTGCAGCTCGAGGCGTCCGGCGGCTCGATCCCGTCCGGCTACGTCAGCACCTGCACCGGCGAGCAGCTCAACGCCTCGTGGATCCTCACAGCCCGGCATTGCATCGATGGCATCGGCGCGATGAACGTCTACCACTCCAACTCCACGGTCAACCGTGGCACGGCCGTCGCGGTCGACCGCGTCAGCACCGCTCCCGCGGGCGACATCGCGCTCGTGCACCTGCGGACCGCCTACCCGCTGTCCACGTACGCACCCCTCGACCTCACCGCGACCGCCAAGTCGAGCGGGACCGGCACCATCCAGGGCTACGGCCTGCGCGCCAACGCGACCCGGTCCGACGGCCTGTACCAGGCCACCGTCTCGCTCACCGGAGCGAGCACCGACGCCTTCAACGGTCGTGCCCAGCACCTCACCGGCGTGACCGGCGCCTCGAACCACGGCGACTCGGGCGGCCCGCTGCTCGTCAACGGCAAGGTCGTCGCCGTCTGCTCCACCGGCGACAGCGCCGACCCCGGCGCGAACACCAGGGCCGGCTCGAACTACGCCCTGCTGTCGCAGGCCTCGTCCTGGATCCGGACCACGGCCGGCGTCTGAACCACCTGACGGACTGGAGGCGCGGGGCCAGCTGGCACCGCGCCTCCAGTCCGTCCCACCCGTCTCCAGGGCGTTGCTCGCCTGCCCGGCGTCCGTCACCCACCAGCTGAGCGCCCGTGCGGCCGGAGCGACGACAGTAGGGCCATGAGCCAGTACGAGAAGCGCGATCCGAACACCCTCTACCCGGCACCGCCGTACCCGAAGCAGGAGCAGTCGCTGCCCGGTGCCGCGTGGAAGATGGACCCGAAGCCCGACCACGGCGAGGAGAGCTACACAGGGCTCGGTCGCCTGAAGGGGTACCGCGGCATCGTCACCGGTGCCGACTCCGGCATCGGCCGTGCCGCCGCCATCGCCCTGTCGCGTGAAGGCGCGGACCTGGTGCTGTCGTACCTGCCGGACGAGCAGGAGGACGCCGAACAGGTCCGTGACCTGCTCGAGTCCGAAGGTCGTCGGGCCGTGCTGTTCCCCGGGGACATCTCCGACGAGCAGTACTGCCAGGACCTGGTGCAGAAGGGCGTCGACGAGTTCGGCGGTCTCGACACCCTGGTCATGGTGGCGGGCCGAATGGAGAGCAACGAGGACATCCTCACGCTCGGCACCTCGATGTTCGACTCCACCTTCAAGACCAACATCTACTCGCTGTTCTGGCTGACCAAGGCCGCGGTGCCGCACCTCGAGCCCGGGTCGACCATCGTGACGACCGGTTCGATCCAGGCGTCGACGCCCTCGCCGGACAAGATCGACTACGCCGTGTCGAAGGGCGCGATCAAGCTCTTCACCGAGGCCGTCGCGCAGCAGCTCGCGCCGAAGGGCATCCGTGTGAACTCCGTCGCGCCGGGGCCGGTGTGGACGCCGCTGCAGCCGGGTTCCGACGACGCCGAGACGGTGTCGCACTTCGGTGAGAGCTCGCCGTTCGGCCGTCCCGGACAGCCCGCGGAGCTCGGTGCCGCCTACGTGCACCTGGTCAGCCCGGAGTCGAGCTACCAGTCGGGGTCGACGATCACGATCGCGGGCGGGACGCCGGCGTTCTGATCGCCGGTTCTTGCGTTCTGGCGTTGAGGAAGGGGACCACGTGTCCGGAGTGACGCACACCGTGCTGGTCGAGTGGGACGGGGAGGACCGGTCGTCCGAGGCCTCGGCCCTGTCGCGTGAGCACCTGCCGCGGATCGAGGGGGTCGAGTCGGTGCAGTCCGGCCCCAGCGTGAGCACCGAGGGGCTGGAGGGCGGGTTCCACTGGATGCTCGTCGTCCGGTTCCGCGACCGTGCGGCGCTCGCCGCGTACCTGCCGCACCCGGAGCACCGGCCGGTGGCCGAGTTCATCGGTGCGGCGAGTGCTCGGGTGGTCGTGTTCGACGTCGAGGATGCCGACTGACCGCTGCGCCGGAAGCTGTGTAACGCTCTGGTTGCGATGGCGGCCGAGGGGTTCCGTTCCTCGTGGAGGCTCGACGTACGGTGGATCGGCCATCGCAACGGCGCGGGGGTCATTGGCCGGCGCTGCGGCTCTCCGGAGCCCGCGCCGGTCGGGTCCCCGCCTGCGGGCGGGGACCCGTTCGACGTCCACCCGCGGAAGGACCAGACGATGATCGGCGACCAGACCCTGTGAACAGCACCATCCGGACCGCCGGCGTGACCCTCGGACTCCTCGCGGCGGCGACGCTGACCGCGTGTTCCGGGCCGTCCGCTCCGACGCCGACCCGGACCGTGACCGCGACGGTGACCCCGACGGCCGACCCCGGCACCCCGACGCCCACGCCGTCCCCGACCGCGACGGGAACGGCGTTCGACCTGTCGGACCCGGCAACCTGGACCATCTCCACGAAGGAGGTCGGGCCGATCGCGCTGGGAGGCGAGGTGGAGGGGGAGATCGACGACCTGGCAGCCGCCTACACCCGGAGCACGGATGCGTGTCCGGCCAGCCCGGAGACGACGTTCTGGAACCGAGATGACGCTCCCGGCCTCATCGTCGTCCCCCGCGACGGCAAGGTCGTCGGCGTGACCATCGGTGGGCTGGGGCCGGCTCCGGTGACGACGAACTCGCCCGAGACCGACGCCGGGATCGGCATCGGCACGCCCCTGACCGAGGTGCGCTCCGCGTACCCGAACCTGCAGTACACCGGCACGTACGGTGAGGACCAGGGGCCGTACTCGATGTGGAGCGTGCAGGCCGACGGACGCTACATGACGTTCCAGCTCGGGACGGACGGCGCCACTGTGGGCGCGATCTGGGTGGGGTCGACGGCGATGTTGTCGTACGAGTACTGCGCCTGAGGTACTCGGGGCCCGGAGCATCGCTGCTGGCAGGATGACGGGCATGGCCAGCGAAGTCCGTCTCATCCGGTCCGACGTCCTGAGCGATGTGGCGCAGTACGCGTACGCGTCGACCGTGCCGAGCGGGACGCGGCTCGTGTTCCTCGCCGGGGCCTGCCCGCTCGCGCCTGATGGGTCGACCGTCGCGGTCGGGGACTACGCGGGCCAGGCCGCCAGGTGCATCGAGACGATGCAGGAGGCGTTGCGTGCCGCTGGCGCATCCATCCGGGACGTCGTGAGCACCCGAGTGCTCGTGGCGTCCTCGCGGCAGGCCGACCTCGTCACCGCATGGGACGTTGTCCGCGACGCCTTCGGCACGCACGACGTGCCGAGCACCCTGCTCGGGGTCACGGTGCTCGGCTACGACGACCAACTGGTCGAGATCGAGGCGATCGCGGCGGTCCCCGACGATCTGCCCGTGTGACGGTGCAGAGCGCTCCGGGGACCACCTGGACCGCCCGATCCGGTCTGTCGGTGTCCTGCCCGGTGCTCCGGCCGGCCTCAGAAGCCGGGACCGGCTTTGACCAGGGCGATGCCGACACCGACGAGCGCGAGGACGAGGCCGGCCACGAACGTCCGAGGGGACGGGTTCTCCCCGCGGAGCCTGGCCACGACGGGCCCGAGGAGGGCGAGCCTGACCACGAGGTACGCGATCGCGATGATCTCGGCCGCGAGCCCGGACGTGCCGGTCAGCCAGGCGTAGGCGAGGACGGCAGCCGGCAGGAAACCGGAGGTGAGGATGGGCAGCGAATCTCGCAGCTCGGCGCGGAGGGTCTCCCCGGTGAGGCGGTGGTCGCTCCGCGCACGTCGTCCGACCGATTCGGCGAAGGTGTGTGCGAGGAAGGTCGAGAACGCGGTGGCGAGGACGTACCAGAGCCCCCGACCGCTCTCGGCGGTATCCGGGACCATCGGTGCGATCGTGCCGAGGATCACGATGTTGCCGTACACGAACGCGGTGATGCGGCTCGAGGCGTCCTCACGCGACAGGCGCTGCCGGCCCACGGAAGTCCTCTCGTGCGGGCTCAGTAGTACTCACCCTGTCGGTAGTCCCAGCTGGTGAAGGTGTCGGCCAGCAGCCCCATGATCCGGTCGACGTCGAGCCCCTTGCGGATGAGCGTCGGTGCGGGAGTGATCGAGCGCTGTCCGTCCTGCGCCGGGATCAGGGCTCCCGTGCTGTCGACCATCGACACCATGACGCCCTGCTCGTAGCGGGTCTCGGCGCTCTGCTCCGGCTGGATGGACGCGACGTAGTCGTCCGCCTCGACGATCACGTCGGCGCGCTCGGCGATGCGCTCGCCGATGCCGTCGACGACGCCACGGTTGCCGGTACCGGACGGGTTGGCGGAGCTCGCGAAGGCGAACTTGCCGTGCTCGGTCCAGAGCTCGCGGGCGGCGAGCTCACCGGGGACGCCGAACTTGATGACGAAGCAGGACGTGCCGCGGGTGTCCATCATGAGTTCGTCGGAGCCGTCGGTCGGCAGCGCCGCTCGACCCTCGTCACTCCAGGGCAGGATGCACCCGAGCAGGATGTCCTCGTCCCAGCACCGCTGGTACAGGGCGTCGATCTCGGGGGTGAGCTGCGCGATGCTCCGGAGCATCTCGAGCGAGCTCACGAGCACGACGCCGGGCTTGTTCCGGTTGCGTTCCTTCGCGTCGAACTTGCGCTCGAGGCCAGCGCGGTCCGAGGTCATCAGGATGTAGCCGACCTTGGTGGGGACCACCGCCAGCCCGCCGTCGTGCAGCAGGGCATCCACCGCACTGCGGGGGACACCGCCGGCCCAGTGCACCCGGTTCATGCTGACCTGCGTGTCGTCGTTCATGCCCGTCCTCGTTCCGCTCGTACGCCAGACGATCGTCTGACAGCGGGAGCCTATGGACGCCGGGGGAGCCGGACAAGGGCGGCGGACGCCACCTGTGGGCCTTCTCCGAAGGGTTCAGGCGGGCTCGCAGCGAACCGGTACCCGCACGGTCGCACCGTCGAGGTCGGCGCCGCGACGATCCCGGACCCGGAGGGCCCCACCGGAGTGTTCCTGGAGGACGGCCAGCCGCTCGGGTGGTGACGCCGTGACGGCCGGGAGGCTCGTGGCGGCGCCGCCACGAGCCTCCAGGCCGTCGTCTGGTCGCGCCTACAGCAGCTGCCGCGCGTTCGTGGACGCGAGGTCCAGCAGCTCGTCGCCGCGGCCCGACAGCACCGTGCGGATGGCGTAGAGCGTGAAGCCCTTCGCCTGCTTGAGCGTGACCGCCGGGGGCATGGAGAGCTCCTGACGGTTCGCGCGGACCGACACGAGCGCGGGACCGTCGTGCGCGAGCGCGGCGGCCATCGCGTCCTCGAAGTCGTCGGACACGTCGACCTTGAACCCCTTGATGCCGATCGCCTCGGCGACGGCGGCGAAGTCCGGGTTCTGCAGCTCGGTGCCGTAGTTGACGAAGCCGGCGGCCTTCATCTCGAGCTCGACGAAGTTGAGCGACGAGTTGTCGAACACGACGATCTTCACCGGCAGCTTGTTCTGCACGATCGTGATGAGCTCGCCGAGGAGCATCGTCAGGCCGCCGTCGCCGGCCAGCGCGATCACCTGCCGGTCCGGGAACGCCGTCTGCGCACCGATCGCCTGCGGGACGGCGTTCGCCATCGTGCCGTGCACGAACGAGCCGATCAGCCGGCGCTTGCCGTTCATCGTGAGGTAGCGCGAGGCCCAGACGACGGGGGAGCCGACGTCGGGGATGAAGACGGCGTCCTCGGCGGCGAGCCGGTCGAGCACCCGGGCGACGTACTGCGGGTGCAGGGGCTTCTTCTTGCCGGCGGGGACCGCCAGGTCGTCGAGCTTCTCGCGGGTCCTCCGGTAGTGCTTCAGCGAGTCCTCGAGGTGCTTCGTCGGGTGCGACCCGGTCAGCAGCGGGAGGAGCGCGAGGGCGGTGTCCTTCACGGTGCCGACCATGCCGATGTCGACCGGGTGGCGCCGGCCGAGCTGCGAGCCGCGGATGTCGACCTGCACGTGCTTCGCCTTCGCGGGGAAGAACTGCTGGTAGGGGAAGTCCGTGCCGAGCATGAGCACGACGTCGGCGTCCTCCATGGCGCGGTAGCCGGAGGCGAAGCCGAGCAGCCCCGTCACGCCGACGTCGTAGGGGTTGTCGTACTCGATGTACTCCTTGCCGCGCAGCGCGTGCACGATCGGGGCCTGCAGTCGCTCGGCCAGGGCGACGACCTCGTCGTGGGCGTCCGCGACCCCGGCTCCGGCCAGGATCGTGATCCGGTCGGCGCCGTTCAGCAGGTCGGCGGTGCGCTGCAGCTCCGTCTCGCTCGGCACGATCCGCGGGGTCGTCCGCTCGATGCGGGTGACGCGGTCGTCCTTCGCCTCGGCGAGCAGGACGTCGCCCGGGATCACGAGCACGGCGACACCGCGCTTCTCGATCGCCTCACGCATGGCGATCTCGAGCAGGCGGGGCATCTGCACCGGGTCGGCGACGTACTCGACGTAGACGGAGCACTCGCGGAACAGCTCCTGCGGGTGGGTCTCCTGGAAGTAGCCGGACCCGATCTCCGCCGTGGGGATGTGCGCGGCGATCGCCAGCACCGGCACCCGCGAACGGTTCGCGTCGTACAGGCCGTTGATGAGGTGGAGGTTGCCGGGCCCGCAGCTGCCGGCGCAGACCGTCAGGTCACCGGTCAGGGCGGCTTCGGCAGAGGCGGCGAACGCGGCCGCTTCCTCGTGACGGACGTGCTCCCACCGCATCGTGCCGTCCTTGCGCAGGGCGTCGGTGAAGCCGTTCAGGGAGTCCCCGGGCAGACCGTAGACCCGGTGGATGTCGTTGGCGCGGAGGGTGGCGACGATGTTCTCGGCAACGGTGGGCATGCGTCCTGTCTACTCGCGACCGCTGCGCTGAACGCATTCGGATGATCGTGAGGCTCGCTCGCCCCTGCCTGTCGAACTCGGGCTGCGACGATGGCCGGATGACCGACGACGCGCCGCTCCTCCGTCCCCGCCGACGGGAGCCCGCCGCGGACGGGATCCTCGAGCGCTCGCCGTACCCGCTCGTCTCGGTGGCGATCGCCGTCATCGCGGTCGTCGTCATCACCATCGTCGGGTTCACCCTCGGCACGGTGGACCTCGGACTGTCGAAGGCCCTCAACGCGCTGCACACCGGGTTCATCGGGGCGTTCAGCACGGCGGTCTACCACGTGATCAGTCCGGCTCCGGCGATCGGCATCACGGTCGTCGTCGTCGCCGTGATCTGGTGGCGGACACGCGACCTGCGGCCGGCCCTGGCGTTCGGCGGGACCATCGCGATCACGTGGGTGCCGTCCGCGATCGTGAAGGAGATCGTGCACCGCGCCCGGCCCGACGTCGCCGTGCTGCCGCACCCGTTCCCCGTGCAGCCCGACCCGGGGTACCCGAGCGGGCACACGGTCTACATCACGGCGTTCGTCATCGCCCTGATCTGGCTGCTGCGTGAGACCCGGTGGCACCGGCCCGCCCTGACGCTCGGGGTCGTGGCCATCGTGATCGTGTTCTTCGCGGTGTCGATCGACGCGGTCCACTACCCGACCGACGCCGCCGCCTCGATCCTGTGGGCACTCGCCGTGGTGCCGGGGGTGCGGGTGGTGTGGGTCGACTGGCTCATGCCGCGGGTGCCGTTGCTGCGGCCGGGGCGGGGCTGACGCCGAGCCGGTTGGGGCCGGGGGGCGGTCTGGTCGACGCGGAACGACACTGTCGATGTCGGGCGACGTCGACAGTGTCGTTCCAGGTCAGCGGGCGGTGTCGTTCCGGGTCAGCGGAGCGTACTGGTCCGGCCCCGCGCCGCGAGCAGCGCCACGACGGCGACCACGGCGGCCGCGAGCATCACGATCGCCAGCGGCGCCGCGGTGTCCGAGCCGCCGATGCTGACGAGCGGCGACACGAGCGCCGCGAGCCCGAACTGCAGGGCGCCGAGCACGGCTGAGGCGCTGCCGGCGGCCGACGGCACGGCACCGAGGGCGAGTGCCGTGGCGTTGCCGAGCACCAGACCGAGCGAGCCCACCGCGGTGAACAGCGGTACTGCGAGCCAGATGACCGGCGCCCCGGAGACGACGAGCACCGCGAACGCCACGGTCGACGCGAGCACCAGCACGATGCCGAGCGACAGCACGCCGGTGACCGACCGGGTCGCGGTGAGCTTGGCGGACAGGATGCTCACGCCCATCAGTGCCAGCGCGTTCAGTCCGAAGGCCAGGCCGTAGCCGACCGTGCCGAAGCCGATCATGTCCTGGTACAGGAAGGGTGATGCGGAGATGTAGGCCATCATCACGGCGAACGCGAAGCCGAACACCGCGGTGTAGCCGAGGAACGTGCGGGAGCGCAGGGCACGCAGGGCCGAGCCCGAGCCACGGCGTTCCTCGCGCAGGGCGTCGCGGTGTTCCTTCAGGTGGGTCTCGCGGATCACGGCGAGGACCGCGACGAGCATGACGACCGACAGGCCGAGCACGATCGAGAGCAGGCCACGCCAGCCGATCGGGCCGGTGAGCAGCCCGCCGAGCAGCGGTGCGACGACCGGGGCGACCCCGCCGACGATCATCATGAGCGAGAACGCGCGGGCGGCGGACTTGCCGGTCGCCAGGTCGGAGATGACCGCACGGCTGATCACCATGCCGGCCGCACCGCCGAGGCCCTGCAGCAGGCGGGCCGCGATGAGCACGCCGATGTTCGGCGCGAGCACCGCGGCGATGCTCGCGAGCACGCACACGGCCGCGCCGGCGATGAGCGGCGGCACGCGGCCGAACCGGTCGGACAGCGGGCCGAACACGAGCTGGCCGGCGGTCACGCCCACCAGGAACGCGGTGAGGGTGAGCTGCACGGCGGTGGCGCTCGCCCCGAGCTCGGTGGTCATCTGCGGGAACGCCGGCAGGTACAGGTCGGTGGCGAAGGGGGCGACGGCACTGAGCAGGCCGAGCACCAGGAGCAGCGCGGTCGTGATGCCCTGCTGCTTGGTCGTGGGTGTCGCGATCGTCGCGCGGATGGTTCCGGTGTCCGTGGTCATTGTTATGAAAGCATAACTCATCGCCGGAGATCGGTACAGTACGGTCATGTCCTCCGCCGTGTCCGACCACGTCCTCGCCGAGTTCGCGGACGTCCTGCTCCGGATCGCGCGCGACATCGACCCGCACGGCTCGGAGACCCTCGACATCGTGCCGTTGACCGGTACCGAGGCGCTCGTGATGCGCTGGATCAACCGCAACCCCGGCACCTCGCCCAGTGCCACCGCCGAGGCGACCGCCCTGCAGCGCAGCAACCTCAGCGTCGCACTCCGGTCGCTCGTGGCGAAGGGCATGGTCGAGCGGCGTCAGGACCCGGCGGACGCCCGGACCGTGCAGCTGCACCCGACCGCGCTGGCAGAGGAGAGCGTCGACCGGCTCTACCGGCACTGGTCCGGGAAGCTCCGAACGGCCCTCGGTGGCGACGAACGGGGTGCGATCGAGGGGCTGGAACTGCTGCAGCGGATCGACGACGGACTGCGCGCCAGCTAGGCGACAGCGTCCTCCGCGGCGGCGGCGGCGACGGCGACGGCGGCGGCGGGGTCGTCGGCGTCGTCGGCAGTGGTGTCGGCATCGTCCTGGATCGGCAGCAGGCGACGCGCACCGTGCCCCTCGTCACCCAGCGCATCACCGGGGTTCACGACCGAGCAGGCCCCGAGCGAGACGCAGCCGCAGCCGATGCACTGCGTCATCTCCTGCTGCAGCCGCTCGAGCTCGAGCTGGCGGGCCCGGAGTCGTGCGCGCCACCGTTCGTTCAGCCGGTTCCAGTCGCGCAGCGAGGGCATCCGGTCGGCGGGCAGGGCCTCGAACTGCTCGGCGACCTCGCTGAGCGGGATGCCGAGGCGCTTGGCCACCTGGATGATCGCGATCCGCCGCTCGACGTGCCGCGGGTACATCCGTGTGCCGCCGTCGGTGCGCTCCGGGTGGATCAGTCCCTTGCGCTCGTAGAAGTGCAGGGCCGAGGCCGCGACCCCGGTCCGACGGACGATCTCGCCGATGGGCAGCAGGTCGGTCGGTCGCGGTGGGTGGATCTCGACCATGGTGGAGATCCTATTGCTGGAACGACTCCCAGAGCAGGAACCCGGTGAACAGCACGAACGGCGTGCAGGCGACCACGTTCAGCCAGCGGTGCTCGACGATCACGGCGGCGAACTCCCGCAGGAACGCACTCGGGACGTAGTAGGCGGCCGTGCGCGCGCCGACGACCTGGGCCGGCAGGTCGAGCCTGCGGGCCAGGGTGGCGGCCCGCAGCACGTGGTAGTTGTTCGTCACGACGACCATCTGGCCGTCCCGCCCGGCCGCCGTCTGCACGTCCCGCGAGAACCGCAGGTTCTCCCGGGTGTTCCGCGACGCGGTCTCCGCCACGACGTCGTCCGCGTCAGCACCGTGCGCCACCAGGTACTCGGCCATCGCGGTGCCCTCGGGGCGGGGTTCGTCGTCGCCCTGTCCGCCAGACGGCACGAGGAGCGGATGGCGTCCGGCGGCTCGTTCGGCCCGGTAGACGCCGAGCGCCCGGTCCAGCCGGCTCCGCAGCAGGGGTGGGACCTCGCCGTGCACGAGCCCGGAGCCGAGGACCACGATCGTGTCGGGGACGATGCCGTGCCGCGTCCGCCCGTAGACCACGGAGTACAGCGCGAACGCGACCAGCGACAGCGCGAAGTACCCGCAGACGAACACCATCAGGACGGCGATCGCGATCTTCGTGCCGTCCCAGAGCGTGAAGCCCGCGCCGCTGCCCGAGACCAGCAGCGCGATGGCGACCGCGGGCAGCACGAACACGGCCACCCCGGCGGCGAGCGACAGCAGGTTGCCGACACTGCGTCCCTCGGCGCGGAGCATCTGCAGGCCGTTCGCGACGAGGGCGACCCCGAGCACCACGACCGCGAGCGGCACGAGCAGCAGCACCACGGCGACGAGCAGGCTGAACCCGGGCACCACCCTGGTCAGGACGGCCACGACCGTCGCGAGCCCGAACAGCACGGCCGCGGTCAGGAACACCCCGTTGCGGAGCATCCGCGGGTCACGGCGGCGCCCCAGGACGTACAGCACCAGGAACAGCAGGGCGAAGACGGGAGCGGCGCCCAGCCCGAGCACCGTCAACCGACCGAGCGGCGGATCAGCTCGGCCACCCGTGCCTCGTCGGCCTCGGAGAACTCCGGCGTGATCGCCCACGACGTCGGCCAGAAGGTGCCGTCGTCGAGCGTGGCCGAGTCCTGGAACCCGAGCGTCGCGTAGCGGGCCGTGAACTTCGCGGCGTCCTGGAAGAAGAACACCGCCTTGCCGTCCCGGGCGTAGGCGGGCATGCCGTACCAGAGCTTCGGCGCGAGCTCGGGCGCGACTTCGAGCGCGATGCGGTGGATGCGCTCCGCCAGACCCCGGTCAGGCTGGGGCATCTCGGCGATCTTGGCCTCCACCGCAGCGGCGTCGGCAGCGGCCTTCTCGGCCTTGGTGCCCTTCGTGCCGCGGGCGCGCTTGACCTCGGCCGCGTGCTCCTGCATCGCCGCGCGCTCCTCGTCGGTGAAGGTGGTCTCGGTCTTCGTCGTCCGTGCCATCGTCGTCTCCTCGTGGTCTCGTGCACCCATCATGGGTCCGCGAAGCGAAGCATGCGAGGCCCGGGTCCGATCGAGTGCCAGGCTCGACCCATGACCTACATCGCCAGTGACGACCGCTACGACTCGATGACGTACCGCCGGACCGGCCGCTCGGGCCTCGACCTGCCGCTGCTCTCCCTGGGCTACTGGCACAACTTCGGGGACGACATGCCCTTCGAGAACCAGCGCGCCATCAGCCGTCGGGCGTTCGACCTCGGGATCACCCACCACGACCTCGCGAACAACTACGGCCCGCCCTACGGTGCCGCCGAGGTGAACTTCGGCCGCCTGATGCGTGAGGACTTCCGGCCGTACCGTGACGAGATGGTCGTCTCGACCAAGGCCGGCTGGGACATGTGGCCCGGGCCGTACGGCCAGGGCGGTGGCTCGCGCAAGTACGTGCTCGCGTCGCTCGACCAGTCCCTGCAGCGGACGGGCCTGGACTACGTCGACGTCTTCTACTCGCACCGTCTCGACGCCTCGACCCCGCTCGAGGAGACGATGGGTGCCCTGCACACCGCCGTCCAGCAGGGCAAGGCGCTGTACGTCGGGATCTCGTCGTACGACGCCGAACGCAGCCGGCAGGCAGCGGAGATCCTCCGTGACCTCGGCACCCCGCTCCTCATCCACCAGCCCTCGTACTCGATGCTCAACCGCTGGATCGAGACGGAGGGCCTGCTCGACGCCGCCGGCGAGCTCGGTTTCGGCGTGATCGGCTTCACCGCGCTGGCGCAGGGGCTGCTCACCGGCAAGTACCTGAACGGGGTGCCCGAGGACTCCCGCGCGGCAGCGGGCAAGTCCCTCGACGCGTCGAGCATCACGCCCGAGGTCGTCGAGCACCTCCGAGCCCTGAACGACGTCGCGGCCGCTCGCGGACAGTCCCTCGCGCAGCTCGCCCTCGCCTGGGCGCTCCGCGACGAGCGGGTGACCTCGCTCGTGATCGGGGCCTCGCGGGTGTCGCAGCTCGAGGACAACGTCGCCGCGCTGTCGAACACGTCGTTCACCGACGAGGAGCTCCGCGTCATCGACGAGCACTCGGTCGGCATCACCGACGTCGACCTGTGGGCGGGAGCCCGCGCGGGCGAGGTCTCCTGACCCGAGCACCGCGCCGCAACAGTCCCTCGGCTGGTCGCATCTCGTTGCTCGGCGGACCCCGCCGGCTGGTCGCGACACGTCGCGGGTCGCTCGCCGACCGGTCGCGAACCGTCGGCTGGCGGCGCCGCAGGCGACGGTCTGCGACCGCGCCGCGGACGGCCGGCGGTGTGTCGTGACCGCTGCAGGGCCCTGGGCGGGCGGTGCGGCGGACGGGAGGCACGGGGCACGCCGCCACGCGCCTCCCGTCCGTCGTCCGGTCGCGTTTCATCGCGTGACCGGCCCGCGCGGCCCGGTCGCGACACGTCGCGGGTCGCCCGCCGGCCGGTCAGGAACTGTCGGCTGGCGGCGCCGCGGGCGACGGTCTGCGACCGCGCCGCGGACGGCCGGCGGTGTGTCGTGACCGGCGGGACGGCTCCGGACCGGACTCCTTCGGGACCCGCCGGTTGGTACCATCGACAGCGTTCGACAACACGCAGTGTGTATCTACCGGCCGCCGGCATCCCGGCGGACAACGGCGGCACCCGATGGGTCCGCCGCCACCGAACCGGGCGGGCCGAGAAGGCACAACCCCGATGCTCCAGACCCGTTCAACCGACGCCCCGCCCGCTCCGGACCGCTCGCTCGTCTCCCTCGCCGGCCGCTGGTACTTCCCCGTGGCGTTCATCGCCCGGCTCCCGTTCGCCATGATGGTGGTCGGCGTCCTGACCCTGGTCGTCGCCGCCCGTGACTCCGTCGCGCTCGGCGGCATCAACTCCGCCGCCGTCGGCATCGGTTCGGCCGTCTTCGGCCCGATGGTCGGCGCCGCGGCGGACCGCTTCGGCCAGCGGGTCGTGCTCGTCCCCGTCGGCCTGGTGAACGCGGCGCTGCTCGGGCTCTTCCCGTTCGTCGTCAGCGGCACCGCGCCCGACCCCGCCGTCCTCGCGGTGGCGTTCTGCATCGGCGCCTCGGCCCCGCAGGTCGCCCCGATGTCCCGCACCCGGCTCGTCGCGATCATCCGGCAGCGGATGGCCCCGGCGCGGCGCGAGAAGACCCTCAGCGGCACGATGGCCTACGAGTCCGCCGCCGACGAGACCGTCTTCATCATCGGCCCGTTCCTGGTCGGCATCCTCGCCAGCGCGATCGCCCCGTGGGTGGCCGTCGCCGGCGCCTCGGTCCTGACGTTCGTGTTCGTCACGGCGTTCGCGCTGCACCCGACCGGCAAGCTCGTGGTGGGCCAGCACGCGGAGCTGACGCAGGCACCCGCGCGGCAGTTGCTGCGCCCGAGGCTCGTCGTCGTGGTGGTCGGCATCCTCGGCATCGGCCTGTTCTTCGGCTCGACGCTCACCTCGCTGACGGCGTTCATGGAGACCCACGGCGAGGCCTCGCAGGCCGGCCTGCTCTACGGCCTGATGGGCATCGGTTCCGCCGGACTCGCCCTCGGGTCGGCGGCGTTCCCCCGCGCGTTCGGCCTCGGCTGGCGCTGGCTCGTCTTCGGCGTCGTGCTCCTCGCCGGCGCGATCGCGTTCGCCAGCGCCGACTCGGTCGTCGCCGCGGGCGTCGTCCTCGCGATCATGGGCATCGGGATCGGCCCCACCCTGGTCGCCCAGTACAGCCTCGGCTCGGACCGGTCACCGGTCGGCCGGTCCGCGACCACGATGACGATCCTCGGGTCCGCCGTCATCGTCGGCCAGTCGATCGCCTCCGCCATCACGGGTGACGTCGCCGAGCACCACGGCACGACCACAGCGATGCTGCTCCCCGCGGCCTCCGCCGCGATCGTCGTGGTCGCCGCGGTCCTCAACCTGCTGCTCCAGCGCCGGGTCGCGACCGCCTGATCACCGACGTGACCGCCTGACGGACGGGAGGCCCGTGGCGACGCCGCCACGGGCCTCCCGTCCGTCAGGTGAGCGGGTCCGGAGCCGCGTCAGGACTCCGTGTCGTCGACGAGCAGGTCCTCGTGCCGGTAGTCGTCGGCACGCAGGCCGGCGCGGGCGATCATGTGCGTCGACACCGGCACCAGGAACAGCTGGAACACCATGATCGGCAGCACGACCCATAACGCCGTCCACGTCCACACCGCCACGACGATGGCGGCCAGGGCGAGCGCGAGCCCGAGCACCTGCGGCTTCGCCATCGCGTGCAGGCGGACCAGCGGGTCCGGGAACCGGACGATGCCGACCCCGGCGCCGAGCGACAGTACCGACCCGACGAGCAGCAGCCCGATCGCGATCCAGGCGCGGACGCCGGCCTCGTCGACGAACGACTCGATCATCTCGATCACGACCGGTCCTCCTCTGCGCGCTCGGGGGTGGTGACGGTCAGGCCCTCGTCGGACGGATCCGCCGAGGGGGTGACCGCCCGGGCAACGGCGACGGTGGCGAACACGCTCGTCGCGGCGATGACCACGAGCACGGGGATGCCGGTCAGGTCCTGTCGGACGACCATCGCGGCGGCGATGACCACGAGCACCGTCGTCAGGACCATGTCCGACCCGATCATGCGGTCGAGGATGGTCGGCCCGCGCACGATGCGGAACACCGCGAGGGCGAAGGTCACCCCGAGGAGTGCGAGCACGAGCGCGACGGCGATGCCCATCACGACGACGGCGGGGCTCATCGGGTCACCTCCGGCAGCGGCTCGGACAGTTCGGAGACGTCCTGCTTCGACCCCAGCGCTCGGATCACCATGGCCTCGATCCGGAGTGCAACACGGCGTTCGTCCTCGACCTGCTCGATGCGCTCGGTGTCGAGCACGTGGAGCAGCAGTCGACGGCGTCGCAGGTCGACGTCGGCGACGTACGACCCGGGTACGAGTGAGATCGCGAGGGTGGCCAGCGTGAAGGTCATCTCGGACGTGGAGTGCAGCTGCACGAGCGTGATCGAGCTGCGCCGGACACCGCGCGGACGGAACGCGACCCAGGCGACCCGGAACGACGCCACGATGACGAGCCCGGACCACACCACCAGGAACCGCAGGACGTGCACGATCGAGAACCGCGCGGACAGCGGGACCGGCGGGAGCGGCAGGGCCTGGGTGACGAGGAGCGCCACCACGATGCCGCAGAGCAGCGTCAGCGGGGTCCACGATCCCCAGAGCAGCGCCCACAGCACGGTGAGCCCCGCGACGAGGGGCACGTCGTAGCGCCACGCCAGCGCGATCCGTCGGGCGTTCGAGATGCGGCGGACGTCGGTCATCGTTCCCCTCCGAGCACGGCCTGCACGTAGCGGTCGGGCGATTCGAGGGACTCGGCCGCGCGGGTCGCGTAGCCGTAGAGCGGCCCCGCGACGACGGTGAGCGCGACGGACCCGAGCACCGCGACGGTCGTCACGCCGACGAGCATGCGCGGCAGGCGCACCTTCTCGGGAGCCTCGCCGATCGCCTCGGTCGCGCCGGTGGTCGGACTGGGCCCCGTCCGCCGGTTCCGGTCCGACGCGCCAGCGGCGGACCGGCCGTGCCGGATGGGAGAGGCTGTGGCTGCGTGCGGTGCGTCGGTGACCGTCACCGAGCCTCCCGGGTGGTACGCCTCGCCCGTCTCCTCGGAGACGGTGAGCGGGGCCGGTTCCGGGGACCGCAGGTGGGCGTGCGGTTCGGCGCTGGTCGCGTGCGGAGCCGCGGCCTCGGCCGCCGGCTTCGGCCGCCAGAAGGCGGCGTCCCAGACCCGCATCAGCGCGTACAGGGTGAGCAGCGAGGTGACGACACCGGCGCCGATGGTGACGTAGGCCATCGGGGAGCCGTCCTCGGCGGCGGCGCGGAACAGGCCGAGCTTGCCGATGAAGCCGGAGAAGGGCGGGATGCCACCCAGGTTGAACGCGGGGATCAGGTACAGGGCGGCCAGCAGCGGTGCGGCCTTCAGCAGCCCGCCGAGCGACCGGGTCGAGGTCGTCCCGCCGACACGTTCCATCAAGCCGGACACCAGGAACAGCGTGGTCTGCACGACGATGTGGTGCACCGTGTAGAACACCGCGGCCGCCGTGCCCGCGACGGTCCCGAGCCCGACGCCCATCACCATGAAGCCGATGTGGCTGATCAGCGTGAAGGACAGCAACCGTTTCACGTCGGTCTGCGACACCGCGCCGAGCACCCCGACCACCATGGTCAGCGCCGCGACGACCAGCAGCACCTCGTTCAGCTGCGGTCTGGGGAAGATCACCGTCTCGAGCCGGATGATCGCGTAGATGCCGACCTTGGTCAGCAGGCCCGCGAAGACCGCGGTGACCGGCGCCGGGGCCGTCGGGTACGAGTCCGGCAGCCAGAACGCCAGCGGGAACACGGCGGCCTTGATGCCGAACCCGATGAGCAGCATCGTGTGCAGGAGCAGCTGGACGTGCTCGGGCAGGTCGGCGACGCGCTCGCTGATCTGGGCGATGTTCACCGTGCCGGTGGCGCCGTAGACCAGGCCGATGGCGGCGAGGAAGATCGCCGACGCGATGAGGCTCGTGACGATGTACGTGGTGCCGGCCCGGACGCGCTGTTCGCTGCCGCCGAGGGTGATGAGCACGTAGCTCGCCACCAGCAGCATCTCGAACGCGACGTACAGGTTGAACAGGTCACCCGCGATGAACGAGTCGAGCACGCCGGCGGCCAGCACGAGGTAGGTCGGGTAGAAGATCGTGACCGGGGCGTCCTCGTCGTCGGCCGCCAGGCCCTGCCCGATCGAGAACAGCAGGACGAGCAGCAGGACGCTCGCGCTGACGGTGAGCAGGAGCGCGCTGAGCCGGTCGACGACGAGCGAGATGCCGTACGGGGCGTCCCAGCCGCCGACCTGCACCACGATCGTGCCGTGCCGGTCGACCAGGACCATGAGCGTGGCGGCGACGGCCAGGGCCACGACGAGCACCACGACGGTGATCGCGCGCTGGAGCTTCTGGTGGCGGAGGAGTCCGAGCGCGACCGCGGCACCGAGCAGCGGGACGAGGACGAGGAGCGGGACGAGCCAGGTCATCGGGTCGCCTCCTGTTCTGCGTCGGTGGTGGTCTCCGGGTCCTCGTCGGCCGGCTCGTCGCGGTCGCGGCCGATGGCGGCGTCGGCCTCGTCGACCTCGACCTCGTCGGCGCGGGACAGCTGCCAGGACCGGTGGATCAGGGCGAGCAGGAACGCGCTCACGGCGAAGGTGATCACGATCGCGGTGAGGGCGAACGCCTGGGGGAGCGGATCGGTGATGCCCTCGGCGCTCTTGCCGATCGGCGGGTCGCCCGCGGCACCGGACATCACGAGCAGCAGCAGGTTGAGCGAGTTGCCGAGCAGCAGGAAGCCGAGGAGCATCCGGGTCAGGGAGCGTTCGAGCAGCAGGTAGACGCCGCACGAGAACAGCACCGCCATGGCGATCACGAGGACGAGGGTGACGGTCATGTGGCGCTCCCTTCCGGGGTGGGGGCATCGATGGCGTCCCGGACGGAGCCCTCGCTGGTGTCACGGGACGATTCCGAGGCGTCTTCGAGACGCTGGCGGTCGACCTCGGCGCCGAGACTGCGGAGGACGTCGAGCACCAGGCCGACGACGACCAGGTAGACGCCGATGTCGAAGAACGTGGCGGTGACGAACTCGACGTGCCCGAGGACCGGGACGGTGGCCTCGAAGAACTCGGAGTACAGGGCTTCGCGGCCGAAGAACAGCGGCACGATCGCGGTGATGGCCGCCGTCGCGACCCCCAGGCCGAGCAGGCGACCGGCGCGCACCGGAGCCGCGGCCCCGAGTTCGGCCGGGCCGCCGGCGAGGTAGCGGGCGGCGAGCGCGATGCCGGCGACCAGGCCACCGGCGAATCCGCCACCGGCCGAGTTGTGCCCGGCGAACAGCAGGTAGACCGACAGCACGATGAGGCCGTGGAAGAGCAGGCGGACGACCACGTCGAGCAGCGCCGAGCGGCCGGTCGGGATCGCGGCGCTCGTCGGCAGCCAGGCCCGGGGTTCGCCGTCGGTGCGCTCGCCGTTCGCGGTCAGGGTCTCCGGGAGGTCGCGCAGCCGGGGCAGGGTGTCCTCGCGTGAGTTCACGAAGATCAGGCTCGCGACACCGGTGGCCGCGGCGACCACCACGGTCAGCTCACCGAGGGTGTCCCAGCCGCGCAGGTCGACGAGGGCGACGTTCACGACGTTGAGGCCGTGCCCGAACGAGCTCGTCAGCGCGGGCAGGTCCGGCCAGAGCGGCCGGGCGGTGCGGGCGGAGGCGGCCACCACGACGACGATCGCCAGGGTGAGTCCCGCCAGCCCGGCGAACAGCGCCCGCACGACCCGGAACCGCGACGGGTTCGTGGTCGCGATGCGCGGGGGCAGCCGGCGGAGGACCAGGACGAAGGCGATGAGGGTGACCGTCTCGACCACGAGCTGCGTCAGGGCGAGGTCGACCGCACCGTGCAGGACGAAGAGCACGGAGAGCCCGTAGCCGGTGACGCCGACCAGGACGGCCGCGGCGAACCGGGTCTTCGCCGTGAGCACCGCGATGCCGGCGATCGACATCACGATCATCACCGGGATCTGGCCCCACGAGTCGGCGAACCGGACGTGGAACTCCCACGGGCCGCCGAGCACGAGGTTGGCGAGTGCCCCGGCGACGAACACCGACAGGATCACCGTCAGGTAGTAGGGGAGCGAACCGCGCTGCAGGCTCGCGGTGAGTCCGGTCGCTCCGCGGTCGAGCAGTCGCATGCCGTGCCGGTACGTGCCCGCGGCGCTCGGGAACCCGGCGAGCCGGTGCTGGAGCGCCTCGACCGGACGGCGCAGCGCGAACAGTGCGAGGCCGCCGACCAGGGTGATCGCGGACAGGCCGAGGGCGGGTTCGAGGCCGTGCCAGAGCGCGAGGTGCGGGACCTCCTCGCCGCCGAGCGCGGCGGTCGTCGCCGCGGGCTCGATGCCGTGCGCGACCACCGGGGTGAGCAGGCCGAGGGCGAGGCCGGTGAACGCGAGGACCGAGGGGACGACGGCGAGCCCGTGCAGGGCGTGCGGCTCGGTCGTCGCGACGCCGGGCTTCCGGGCGAAGGCGCCCCAGAGGAAACGCAGCGAGTAGGCCACGGTCAGGATCGAACCGACGGTCACGCCGATGAGCGCGAACCAGGCCCAGCCGGCGTCGGGTCCGTGCAGTGACTCGGTGAACCCGGTCAGCACGGCTTCCTTCGCGACGAACCCGATCGTCGGGGGGATGCCGGCCATCGACAGCAGCGCGAGCACCGCGACGACCGCCAGCCACGGTCGGGCGCGGCCGAGCCCGCTGAGCCGCCCGAGGTCCCGCGTGCCGGCGACGTGGTCGATCGCCCCGACGACCAGGAAGAGCGTGGACTTGAAGGCGGCGTGCGCCACGAGGAGCGCGACCCCGCCGAGGGCGACCGCGGGGGCGCCCCAGCCGGCTGCGAGCACGAGGAACCCGAGCTGGGCGACGGTTCCGTACGCGAGCAGGAGCTTCAGGTCGGTCTGCCGCAGTGCCCGGTACCCGCCGACGAGCATCCCGGCGACGCCGAGCAGCGTGATCGTCTCGCGCCAGCCGTCGAGCAGTGCGAACGCAGGGGCGAGCCGGGCCACCAGGTAGATGCCAGCCTTCACCATCGCCGCGGCGTGCAGGTAGGCGCTGACCGGGGTCGGGGCGGCCATCGCGGCGGGGAGCCAGAAGTGGAACGGCACGATCGCCGACTTCGTGAGCGCTCCGAGCAGCACGAGGACCACGGACACCGAGACGACCGTGCCGCTCGGGGGGTCGGCGACGATCCCGGACAGCGACGTCGTGCCCGCTGCGACCGAGAGCATCACGAGACCCGCGAGCATCGCCAGACCACCGGCGGTGGTGACCACGAGCGCCTGCATGGCGGCGGCGCGACTGGCACGCTTCGCGGCGTCGTGCCCGATGAGCAGGTAGGAGAAGACCGTCGTGGCCTCCCACAGGACGAACAGCACGATGACGTCGTCGGCGATCACGAGTCCGTACATCGAGCCGGCGAAGGCGGTCAGGACCCCGGCGAACCGACCGAGCCCCGGTTCGTCCCGCTCGAAGTACGACGCGCAGTACACGAGCACCAAGGCACCGACGATCGACACCACCAGTGCGAGCACCCACGACAGGGCGTCCATCCGCAGCGTGACGTCGAGGTCGAGCTGGGGGACCCACTGGTGCCGTTCGACGACGCTGCCGTGCAGGGCGGCGTCGGTCTGGGCGATCGTCAGCACCGCCGCCGCGGCGGGGGCGAGGGCCGCCACGAAGAACACGCGGCGGCCGAGGACGGGGGTCAGGGCGGGGACGATCAGGGCGACGATCGCGAACGCGACGAGGACGAGGACCATCGGGCACCTCCTCGGGGTCGGGCTGCAGTCCGGCTCACTGGGCTTTCACAGCCTACGGAGGAGGCCATGTGGAGAACCTGTGCGGCCGGACAGCCGCCCGCTCAGGTCCGGCCGTGCGCGCGAGCGGGGATCTGGGTCGCGAGCTTGCCGCCGGAGACGTCGAGCAGGGTGCCGGTGATGTACCCGGCAGCGTCACTCGCCACGAAGACGAGCAGGTCGGCGACGTCGTCCGGGGTCTCCCACCGGCGGAGGGACAGCGTGTCGAGCAGACGGTCCTGCGCGTCGGCCGGCATCGTCGCGAAGCCGTTCATCGCCGTCGGCACCATCCCCGGCGCGTAGGCGTTCACGGTGATGCCCCACGGGCCGAGCTCCGACGCCAGGACCCGGGTGAACGAGACGACGGCGGCCTTCGACGCCGCGTAGGCCGCGCTCCCGACGCTGGGCACGATCGCCGCGAACGAGGCGGCGTTGACGATCCGACCGCGCCCGGCCGCCTGCATCACCGGAGCCACGGCCTGGCTCATCAGGAACGTGCCACCGAGGTTGACGTCCATGCAGCGGCGCCAGGCGTCCCACTCCAGTTCGGCGACCGTGCCCGTGACGTTGATGCCGGCGTTGTTCACCAGCACGTCGATCGTGCCGTGCCGCCGGACGACCTCGTCCACGGCGTCGTGCACCGACTGCGGGTCGGCGACGTTGCACACGACGTGGTCGAGCGGGAAGTCCGGTTCGAAGGCCAGGTCGAGTGCGACGACACGGCACCCCTCGCTGACGAAGCGGTCGGCGAGCGTGCGGCCGATCCCGCGCGCTGCGCCGGTCACGACCACCACGCGGTCGGTCAGGTCGAGGTGCATCGTTGCTCCCGTCGTCGGTGCCTTGAATAGGCATACTATTCGAGCATGACGGATCAGCGCGTGCTCTGGGTCACGGGTGGGGGCAGCGGCATGGGAGCCGCCAGCGCCGAGGCGGCGGCTCGGGACGGCTGGACGGTGGTGCTCAGCGGGCGCCGTTCCGACCGGCTCGAGCAGGTCGCGGGTGTCATCCGCGACGCCGGGGGAACCGCGGACGTCCTGCCCCTCGACGCGAACGAGCCCGACGCCGTCGCAGCCGCGCGGGACACCGTGCTCGAGCGGCACGGGCGGCTCGACGGGCTCCTGCTGGCGGCCGGGCTCAACGCCCCGCGGCGCCGGTGGGACGACCAGTCGCTCACCGACTTCCGCGCGATCGTGGACACGAACCTCACCGCGGTCGTCACGGTCGTGGACGCCGCACTGCCCGCACTCCGGTCGTCCGGCGGCGTGGTCGTCGTCGTGTCGTCCTACGCCGGGTGGTCCTTCCAGCCCGGGGCAGGTGTCGCCTACTCGGCGAGCAAGTCCGCGCTCGCGTCGGTCGTCCGGACGCTCAACCAGCAGGAGGCCGAGCACGGCGTGCGTGCCACGCACCTGTGCCCCGGCGACGTCGCGACGGACTTCCTCGACCAGCGGCCCTCCGTGCCGGATGCCGCGGCCCGGTCCGCCATGCTCCAGCCAGCGGACATCGCCCGTGCGGTGTCGTTCGTGCTCGAAGCCCCGCAGCACGTACGGGTCGACGAACTCGTGGTCAGCCCGGTGTCGCAGCGGTGACGAGCACCTTCGACCGGGTCCTCGACCAGGTCGGTGCCGCCGTCGTCTCCGGTGAGGTGGCCGTGGGCAGCCGCCGGAGCGTCGACGACCTGGTGGTCTGGACGGGCGCCAGTCGCAGCATCGTCCGCGAGGCCGTCCGTGTCCTCGTCGCCCTCGGCCTGCTCACCGCCAGGCGCCGGGTCGGCGTGACGGTCCTCGGCGTGCGGGAGTGGGACGTCCTGGACCCGCGCGTGGTGCGCTGGCGTCTGCGGGGTCCTGACGGTGACCGCGTGGCGGTCGAACTCCGCGAGCTGCGGGCGGCGGTCGAACCCGCCGCCGCCGCCGCAGCAGCCCGGCGGGCAGCGCTCGACGAGTGCGCGGACCGACGGGAGGCCCTCCGCACGACCGCGGGCGAGCTCGCCGCCGCCGCGACCCGCGACGACCGCCTCGACTTCGTGATCGCGGACGTGCGGCTCCACACGCTCGTGCTCGACCTGTCCGGGAACGCGCTGTACCGACGCCTGCACCGCGTCGTGGGCCAGGTCCTGCTGGAGCGCGGGAGCATCCGTCCGGACCGGCACGACGTCGGCCTCCACCTCGCGCTCGCCGGTGCCGTGGTCGACGGACGGCCGGACGACGCTGCCGCGGCGATGCGGGCGATCGTCGACCGCACGTGAGCGGCGCGCCGCTGACCTGCGAAGATGGAGGCCGGTGCGCTCCCTCCGGTGCCCGTGGAGGGTGAGTCGTGGACGCAGCACAGGACCTGGTCGTCCAGCTCGTCGGCACCCCGTGGGCCTTCCTCGTGGTCGGCCTGGTGCTCGCCGTCGGCAGTGTGGCGGTCTTCCTCCCCAGCCAGGCACTCGTCGTCGCGATCGGCACCCTCCTGGTCGGCGGCGACGGTGGGCTCCTGCCGGTGCTCTTCCTCGTCGTCGCGGCGTCGATCGGGATGGTCCTCGGCGACCTCGGGCTCTACCAGCTGGCGCGGTCGGTCGACCTCGGTTCGAGGTCGTGGTTCGCGCGTCCGAAGGTCCGCGCGGCACGGGACGCCATCGACGGCCGCTACCGTGCTGCTCCCGGGCGCATCGCGGTGCTCGGACGCTTCATCCCGATGGGCCGGCTGACGACGAACCTGGTCGGTGCGGACAGCGGACTCGACCTCCGACGGTTCCTGCTGAGCTGCGTGCTCGCCGACGTCGTGTGGGCCGCGTACTGCGTCGGCATCGCCTCGGCCACCGGGCGCTGGAGCCGCGAGCAGCCCTTCCTCGTCACGACCCTCGCGGTCGTGGCGTCGATCCTGCTCGGCCTCGCGATCTCCGCGATCGAGAAGGCCGTGCGACGACGGAGCGAGGCGGCGGCCGCGGCCTGACGAACGTAGGCTGGGCACCCCGTTCGAAGGAGAACCCGTGCTGCTGGACGACCTCGTGCCGGACCGTGACGCGCTCGAGCGCATCGCCACCGGCAGCACCTGGGCCGAGGGGCCCTGCTGGATCCCGTCGACGCGTACGCTGCGGTGGTCCGACATCCCCGGCGACCGGATCCTGCAGTGGCACGCCGACTCCGGGGAGACCTCGGTGTACGCCGACGGGGTCGAGTTCACCAACGGCCGCACCCTCGACCGGGTCGGCAGCGTCGTGCAGTGCTCGCACGGGTTGCGCCGGGTGGAGCGGGACCGCGACGGCGTGGTCACGCCGATCGTCGACGCGTGGAACGGGGTCCGGTTCAACTCCCCGAACGACGTCGTCGTCGCGCGGGACGGCAGCGTCTGGTTCACGGACCCCGCTTACGGCATCACCCAGCCGCGCGAGGGACACCCGGGCGTGCGCGAGTACGGCGATCACTGGGTGTTCCGCTGCGGACCCACGGGTGACGACCTGCGCCCGGTGGCCACCGACCTCGACGAGCCGAACGGCCTGGCGTTCGACCCGGACGAGCGGGTGCTGTACATCGCGAGCTCCTCGGGCGACGAACCGGTCATCCGTGCGTACGACCGCCGCGGCGAGCTGCTGAAGAACGGCCGGGTGTTCGCGCGGCTCGAGTCGGGCGAAGGTGCCCCGGACGGTATCCGGGTCGACGTGCACGGCAACGTCTGGTCGTCGTCCCACCGTGGCGTCGTCGTGTTCGACCCGGCGGGTGCACGGATCGGCGAGGTCGCCGTTCCCGAGATCGTGTCGAACCTGTGCTTCGGTGGCGACGACGGCACGACGCTGTTCCTGACGGCGACGACGTCGGTGTACCGGATCGCCACGACGACGCGGGACGCTGCCGTATCCTGACTCGGCCATGCAGTGCGACTACTTCGACCGCGGGGTGTGCCGGTCGTGCACGCTCATGGGTCAGCCCTACGCCGACCAGGTCCTCGACAAGGAACTCCGGACGCGCGAACTCCTGCACGACGCCGTCGAGGCCGCTGGCGGACCCGGTGCGGTCACGTGGTCACCGGCGATCACGAGCCCGGAGTCGGGGTACCGGAACAAGGCGAAGATGGTCGTCGGGGGGTCCGTCCAGCACCCCACCGTCGGGATCCTCGACCACCGGCAGCGCGGGGTGGACCTGCGGCACTGCGGTATCTGCACGCCCGGCATCCGGCACGCGCTGCCCGTCCTGGCCGAGTTCGTCTCGACCGCGGGGCTGATCCCGTACGACGTCGGCGCTCGCCGGGGTGAGCTGAAGTACGTCCTGGTCACCGAGTCGCCCGACGGCGAACTCATGGTCCGGTTCGTCCTGCGGTCCGAGGGGCAGCTGCCACGGCTCCGCCGGCACCTCGACGCCCTGCGCGCCGCGCTGCCGAACGTGGTGGTGGTGACCGCGAACCTGTTGCCCGAGCACAAGGCCGTCACCGAGGGTGACCGGGAGATCGTGCTGACCGAGCAGGAGACCCTGCCGATGCGTCTCGGCGGGATCACGATGCACCTGCGCCCGCAGAGCTTCTTCCAGACGAACACCGGCGTCGCGACCGAGCTGTACGCGCAGGCAGCAGCGTGGATCGACGAACTCGACCCTGCGTCGATGTGGGACCTGTACTGCGGCGTCGGTGGGTTCGCCCTGCACGCCGCGCGCCCGGGCCGTGCGGTGACGGGCATCGAGACGAGTGCCGAGGCGATCCGGTCGGCAGCGCAGTCCGCCCGTGAGGCCGGGCTCGAGGGCCTGCGGTTCGCCGCGGACGACGCCACCGAGCACGCGCTCCGCACCCGTCCGGACGCGGTGCCCGAGCTCGTCGTCGTGAACCCGCCCCGCCGTGGGATCGGCGAGCGGCTGTCGACCTGGCTCGAGGAGTCGGACGTGCAGCACGTCGTCTACTCGAGCTGCAACCCCGTCACCCTGGCGAAGGACCTGGCGCGGATGCCGTCGTTCCGGCTGCGGCGGGCCCGGGTGCTCGACATGTTCCCGCAGACCGGGCACCTCGAGGCCGTGACCCTGCTCTCCCGGTCCTGATCGCGACCACCCGATCGGCATTGCCAGGGAATTGCCAAGGAGCCGTACCCGGGTACGCCGCGATCACCATGGGCACGGGGATCGGGACGTTCAGGTTCGGGGTAGGGGTACATAGCATGAACGGGTAGAACCGTTTGTCTCGGTTTGATAACGGTGAAGAGTTTCCTATGGTTGCCGACCGAGGTGCCGCCGGCCCGATGACCACTGCCCCCGGTGGCGCACCCCACAACTGACCGCGATCGGTCGGGGTGGGCAGTGGATTCCGCAGCAGATGCGGCTCGTGACCCCGGTGGAGCAATCACATGAAGAAGCTTTCCCGTACCCGCACCATCGTCGGCGGCCTCGCGTTCGCCGGCATCGCCGCGACCGGTGTCGGCCTCGCGGCGACGCCCGCGAACGCAGCGTCCGGCTCGACCTGGGACCAGCTCGCGCAGTGCGAGTCCGGCGGCAACTGGGCCATCAACACCGGCAACGGCTACTACGGCGGCCTGCAGTTCAACCTCGGCACCTGGCAGGCGAACGGCGGCGCGGGCAACCCCGCCTCCGCCAGCCGCGAGGCACAGATCGCCGTCGCCGAGCGCGTCCTCGCCTCGCAGGGCTGGGGTGCCTGGCCCGCCTGCTCCGCCCAGCTCGGGCTGAGCGGCACGAGCGGTGCGGCCCCCGCCGCCGCTGCTCCGGCCCCCGCCGAGCAGGCCGCCCCGCAGCCCGCCGCTCCGGCACCGGCTCCCGCCGAGCAGGCTGCCCCGCAGCAGGCCGCGCCGAGCACGACCGAGTCGACGCCGGCCCCGGCAGCGACGACGCCGAGCAAGCCGGCCCCGGTCAAGACGAGCGGCAAGACGTACACGATCGCTTCGGGTGACACGCTCGACACGATCGCGACGAAGCTCGGGATCGAGGGCGGTTGGAAGCAGCTCTGGGCCGCGAACACGTCGACCATCGATGACGCGAACCTGATCTACTCCGGCCAGGAGCTCCAGCTCCCCGCCTGATCTCTCCGCAGACCGAACGCGACGGCGCCCCATGACCCCGAGTCGTGGGGCGCCGTCGCGCGTGCGGCGCTACTGCGGGTTGTCGGCGAGCCAGCCAGCCACGTCGTCGGAGCGGAGCGCCTGGGACAGTGACCCGACGGCGAGCTCGTTCAGGGTGACGACCGACTGCCCGTCCGGTGACGTCCCGGAGCCCGCGGTCGGCACGGTGAAGGTCACGAGGTCGTCCGCCCGGACGGCCCGGAGCGACCACCCGAGTTCCACCATCCGTGCGAACGAGAACCCCGCGTCGACCGACAGGTGCTCGCTCGTCGCGGCGACGAAGTCCTGGATGCGCCCGGGGTTCGTGACCGTGCCGCGGGAGAGCAGCCCGTCCACGACGCCACGCATGAACGCCTGCTGGTTGCGGACCCGGGTGTGGTCGGCGTCGGCGAAGGCGTAGCGCTCCCGGACGAAGGCGAGTGCTGCGGCCCCGTCGAGCCGGTTCGCCCCGGCCGTGACGTCGTGGCCGCGCGCCGAGAACGCCCGGGGGGAGTCGACCGTGACGCCGCCGAGGGCATCGGTCATGCCCTCGAACCCGGCGAAGTCGATCTCCGCCACGTGGTCGATCCGGATGTCCAGGAGCTGTTCGACGGTCTCCGTGGTGAGGGCGACCCCACCCCAGGAGTAGGCGGCGTTGATCTTCGCGCGTCCGTGTCCGGGGACCTCGACCCAGGAGTCGCGCATGATCGACATCAGGTACACGTGCTGTCGATCGGCGGGGACGTGCGCCAGCATCAGGGTGTCGGAGCGTCCGCCGAGCTCGGGCCGCGCGCCCTCGGGGCCGCCCTGCGCGCGAGTGTCGGAACCGATGAGCAGGATGTTCTCACCGCTGGTCGTGCTCGGCCGCGCACCGCTCGGGAACGGGTCGGTGATGGTGTCGCGACCGGCGTCGAAGCTCCGCGCGAGACCGCTGACGAACACGCTCGCCACGACGGCGATGACCAGGGCGACACCGACGAGCGAGCCGAGCGTCGCGACCAGGGCGACCAGGAACGGTCTCCGTCGCCGCGTGCTGCGACCGGTGGCGCGAAGAGTGTGTGCTGCGGCCGCCCGGGCGGCTCGGCGTTCGGACATGCGGGGCTCCTGTGGTCAGGTCGGCGCGCACCGACCACAGGATCTTATCGCATGTGGTATTTCAGGAACAGTGTTTCACTCGGGCTTCGGTCCGGCGAGCAGTTCGCCCAGTGCCGTCCGGAGCGCCGGGTCTTCAGGCAGGACCTCGCGCTCGATGTGTCGCGCGGTCTCCCAGGCGGTCCGGCCGGTGGGCGTGACGTTCACCACGCGGCGCCGGCGGTCGGCCGGGTGCGGGGAGCGCTCGACGAGTCCGTCCCGCTCCATCCGCTCCAGCGTGCGGGACATCGTCTGGGGCTGGACCCGGGCCGTGCGCGCGATGGTGTCGGCCCCGGTCGGCCCGGTCCGGATGAGGATGTCGATCGCGACGACCGCGGCGTGCGAGAGGCCGATGGCGCGGAGGCGCTCGTCCCAGTCCCGCTCGACGGACCGCGCGGCCGCGGACAGCAGGCGCCCGAGTGGCCACTGCTCGATCGTGTCCTCCATGTCGTGATTCTATGGTCGGCAGATGCGCCCGACCGTCAAGTAATCAGCATGCTGACGATCGGTGTACGCTCGCCGACGTGTCCCGCTTCCTCCGCATCGTCCTCCCCGCGCTCGTCATCGTGGTCTGGCTCGGCATCGCCTCGGTCGGCGGTCCCTTCTTCGGCAAGATCTCCGAGGTCTCCACCAACGACCAGACCTCGTTCCTGCCCGCGTCGGCCGACGCCACGACGGTGCAGGAGCGGTCCTCCGAGTTCCGCGACGAGTCGGGGGCACCCGCGATCATCGTCCTCGAGCGCGACGGTGGCCTGTCGCCGGACGACCTCGCCGCCGCGAAGACGCTGGCCACCACGCTGTCCGGCCGCGAGGACGTCGAGGCCGTCAGCCCGGTGATCCCGAGTGAGGACGGCGACGCGGTCGAGATCGTCGCCACGCTCACGCAGGACGCCGAGACCGGGGAGGCGGTCGAGGCCATCCGGGCCGACGTCGACGACGCGCTCCCGTCCGGTGTCAGCGGCTCCGTCACCGGCCCCGCGGGGTTCACCGCCGACCTGACCGAGGCCTTCGCGGGCATCGACGGGCTGCTGCTCGGGGTGGCGCTCGCCGCGGTCTTCGTGATCCTGATCATCGTCTACCGCTCGCCACTGCTGCCGATCCTCGTGCTCGGCACCGCCACCTTCGCCCTGTGCGCCTCGATCCTGGTGGTCTGGTGGCTGGCGAAGGCCGACGTCGTGACCGTGAACGGGCAGGTGCAGGGCATCCTGTCGATCCTGGTGATCGGGGCGGCGACGGACTACGCGCTCCTCTACACGGCACGTTTCCGCGAGGCCCTGCGCGACCACCGCACCGGCTGGGACGCGACGAAGGCGGCCCTCCGAGGGAGCCTCGAGCCGATCCTGGCCTCGGGCGGCACCGTGATCGTCGGGGTGCTCTGCCTGCTGCTCTCGGACCTCAACTCGAACAAGGCGCTCGGCCCGGTCGCGGCGATCGGCATCGCGTTCAGCCTGCTCGCCGCCCTGACGCTCCTGCCCGCGCTGCTGCTGGCCTTCCGCCGTGCGGCGTTCTGGCCGCTGCGCCCGGTCCACGGCAGTGCGCACCCCGTGCTCACCGGTCCGGACGCCCGCGGCGTCTGGGCCCGGGTCGGCCGGCTCGTCGCCCGTCGTTCCCGCGTGGTGTGGATCGTCTGCACGGTCGGCCTGCTCGCGATGGGGGCCGGCCTCTTCGGACTCAGGGCGGACGGAGTCCCGCAGAGCGACCTGGTCATCGGGGCATCGCAGGCCCGTGACGGTCAGGACGTGCTCGCCGACCACTTCCCGGGCGGTTCCGGCAGCCCGGCGCAGGTCATCGGCGCCGAGCGGGACCTCGACCAGCTCGTCGACGCGATCACCGCGGTGGACGGCGTCGACGGCGTCGTCGCCGCGGCGAAGGACGCCCCGGCCGGCACCGTGCCGGTGACCGGTGACGCAGCCCCGGGCCGCGGCACGCCCACCGTCTCGCGGGGGGACGTCCTGCTCGAGGCCACCCTGTCCGACCCGGCCGACTCCGACGCGGCCGAGCAGACCGTCCGTGCCCTCCGCACCGCCGTCGAACGGGTCGACCCCGAGGCGGTCGTGGGCGGCGTCACCGCGACGGCCGTCGACACGAACGACACCGGGATCCGCGACCGCACGCTCATCATCCCCGTGGTGCTCGTCGTGATCCTGCTGATCCTGATGCTCCTGCTCCGCAGCATCGTGGCGCCGCTCGTCCTGATCGGCAGCGTGATCGTGTCGTTCGCGGCGGCCCTCGGTGTCGGCGCGCTCGTCTTCGACCACGTGTTCCACTTCCCGGGTGCCGACCCGAGCGTGCCGCTGTACTCGTTCGTGTTCCTGGTGGCCCTCGGCGTCGACTACAACATCTTCCTCATGACCCGGGTGCGCGAGGAGGCGCTGCAGCACGGTCCACGCGAAGGCGTCCTGCGCGGACTCGGGGTGACCGGTGGGGTGATCACGTCGGCGGGCATCGTGCTCGCCGCGACGTTCGCCGCCCTCGGGGTCATCCCGATCCTGTTCCTCGTGCAGATCGCGTTCGTCGTCGCGTTCGGTGTCCTGCTCGACACGATCGTCGTCCGGTCGCTGCTCGTGCCGGCGCTCGCGTACGACCTCGGGCGCCGCGCCTGGTGGCCGTCGCGCCTCTCGCGCACGAACCCTGACATGTGACACGCTAGGCCCATGCCAGTTCCCTCGACGCAGCCCGCTGCCGAGCGCAAGCTCCTCCGCGACACGGTGCAGGACAAGATCCGCGACGCCATCATGGACGGCACGCTCGAGCCCGGAGAACGGCTCAACGACGACGACCTCATCGCTTGGCTCGGGGTTTCCCGCACCCCGATCCGCGAAGCCCTCGCCGAGCTGGCCCGAGCCGGTCTGATCGAGATGGCTCCGAACCGCTACACCCGGGTCGCGGCACCGACGAAGGATGAGCTCCTCGACGCGTACCGCACCCTCGGCGTGATCTACGGCGGCGTCGTGCGGCTCGCGGTGCCCCGGTTCACGGACGCGCAGCGCAAGAAGATCGTGAAGATGCTCGACGACGTGCACGCACGGGTGAGCGCCGACCAGCAGGACCAGGTCGCGCGCGACGGAGCCGGCATCTACTCGATGTGGGCCGACGCGTGCGGCAACCCGTCGCTCGTGCAGCTCTGCGACTCCACCACGGACGGGCTCTCCTTCAAGCTCCGCGTGCCGGAGCTCGCCGAGCTCCTGCCGGCCGACGTGATCCTGCCCGAGTTGACGAAGCTGAAGGACGCCGTCGTCGCGAAGGACCCCATCGCGGCGGAACTCGCCATGGAAGCCATCCACCTGCTCCCGTCGCGCGACTAGCGCGACCAGCGCGACCAGGAGACGGACGGGAGGCCCGTGGCGGCGCCGCCACGGGCCTCCCGTCCCGGGGTGACGGCGAGTACGGGGTGACCTTCCAGGCGCATCCCATGTCGGCTGCGCGTGCGCCGGTTATGGTTTCCCGGTGAGCAACGAACCCGAGCAGACGACCGAGCCCGCACACCGCGGTGCCGCGACGCCGCGCCACGGGCGCCAGAAGCGACGCGCGGGCGTCGTGTTCCCGGCGGTGGCGGGGGTGCTCACCATGGCCCTCCTGCTGAGCGGCGGGTACGCGGCCTTCGCCTACAACCGCCTCCAGAGCGGGGTGACGCGCATCGACGCGATCGCCGGCACGAAGAGCGACAAGGACGACGTCGACGGCAAGGCGCAGAACATCCTGCTCGTCGGTGACGACCACCGCCCGGACAACGCCACCCCGGAGCAGCTCGCCGAACTCAGCACCGAGGACGACGGCGGTGCGACGAACACCGACACGATGATCGTGCTGCACATCAACGCCGACGGCAGCCAGGCGACGATGATCTCGTTCCCCCGCGACTCGTACGTCGACATCCCGAACGTCGGCAAGGGCAAGCTCAACAGCGCCTTCTACTACGGCACGCTCAACGGTGGTGGGGACACCGGTGGTGCGAAGTTGCTCATCAAGACCATCGAGAACCTGAGCGGCCTGTCGATCGACCACTACGTCCGGGTCTCGCTGCTCGGCTTCTACCAGGTGGTCAAGGAGCTCGGGCCGGTGCAGGTCTGCCTGAAGCAGGCCACCAACGACCCCTTCTCCGGGCTGAACCTGCCCGCGGGCAAGTCCTCGCTCAACGCGAAGGAGGCACTGTCCTTCGTGCGGCAGCGTCACGGTCTGCCGAACGGTGACCTCGACCGCAACGTGCGGCAGCAGTACTTCCTGTCGCAGGAGGCCCGGAAGGTCCTGTCGGCTGGCACGCTCCTCAACCCGGTGAAGATGAACAACATCCTCGGCGCGGTCGGCGACTCGATCCAGACCGACACCGACCTGGTGTCCCTGGCGTCGCAGATGCGCAACCTGCGGCCGGGCAACATCCAGTCCGCCACCATCCCCACGCTCGGCACCCCCACCATCTACGTGAACGGTTCCGCCCTGTCGATCGTCGAGGTCGACACCGTCGGGCTGCCCGCGTTCGTGCAGGGCCTGGTGGGCCAGCCCGAGGCGTACACGAAGGCCGGCCGCGCGCAGCCCGCGAGCACGTCGGTCACGGTGCTGAACGGCAGTGGGGTCGAGGGCGCCGCCACGGCCGCCGGGCAGGTCCTGACCGCCCGCGGGTTCCAGGTCGCCCCGGCCGGTTCGTCCGCCACCACGAAGACCACGCAGGTGCAGTACCCCGCCGGACAGGAGTCGCAGGCGAAGGCCGTCGCGTCCGCGGTGCCCGGCGCCGTCGCCGTCCGCACCGGTGCGGTCACCGGGGTCACCCTCGTGCTCGGCACCGACGGCACGACCGCGAAGCCGATCGCGACCGAACCGAGCACCGGTGCCTCGACGCCGGCGACCGGCGGGTCCGACTCGGGTTCCAAGCCGACGAAGAAGCCCGCGAAGGAGCCGTCGCCGAAGTCGACCGACGTGCACAACTACGGCAACGACAGCACCTGCATCTACTGATGGGAACCCGCCGGGCAACCGGTCGGTAGGTTCGTGGGGTGACCAGCGCCGCACGCCCGATCGTCCTGATGACCTACAACATCAAGAACCCGGACCCCGCGCACGACTGGCCGGCCCGCCTGCCGGTCGTGCTCGACGTGATCCGCCGGCACGACCCCGACCTGCTGTGCGTGCAAGAGGCGTTCGCGCACCAGATGGACGACCTGCGCGCCGGGCTGCCGGACCACGCCGACGTCGGGCAGGGGCGCGAGGGCGGCGACGCCGGGGAGCACGCGGCCGTGTTCTACCGCCGCGAGCGGTTCCGGCCGTCCGACGAGGGGTCGTTCTGGCTGTCGGACACCCCGGACGAGCCCGTCTCGAACACCTGGGGCAGCCTGTACCCGCGGATCGCGAACCACGCCCGGTTCCTCGACGCCGACGGGCCGACGTTCACCCTGCTCACCACCCACCTCGACCACGAGCCCGGTCCGCACGGTGATCAGGTCCGGGGCCGGAGCGCCGCCCTCATCACCGAACGACTGGCGGGGACCACCGGGCCGGTCGTGTTCGCGGGTGACTGCAACGAACCCGCGGGGACCGGTGCGGCGTCGGGGGTCTTCGCCGAGGCCGGGTTCGACGACGCCTGGCTGACGGCGGGGGACCCGTCCGACCGCACCGCCACCTTCAACGGCTGGCAGCCGCCCGTCGACTCCGGGGAGCGGATCGACTGGGTGCTCACGCGTGACGTCGGCGGCGTGGACCGTGTCGTGATCGACCACGACGGACCGGAGACCTGGTTCGCCAGCGACCACTTCCCGGTGGTTGCGACGCTGCGCATCTGAGAGCGGTCAGCAGCTCCGCGCTCTGCTCGCTGTCAGCAGCTCCGCTGCGCGTGGACGGGCATCGGCGAACCGAGCACCGTGACGGTCGTCTCGTTCGTCAGGGCGGAGACCCCGTTGGTGCCGGAGTCCTCCGCCTTCGAGCTCGACTCGTCGGTGTCCTGCTCAGCGCGCTCGTCGTCCGGCTCGGCGGCCCAGCCCTCGCGCAGGAGCAGCTGCCACGCACGCGAGTCGTCCGAGCCGTAGGACACCCGCTCCGAACGGGGAGCGTCGGCGATCTCGTCCGCGATGTCGTCGCCCACCTGGACGCCGTGCGGCCCGGTCAGGTCGATGCGCCCGCCGAGCATGCTGCGGACCGAGTCGCGCAGCACCCGGATCTCGACGGCGTTGCCGGCCGCGGCGTCGGTCGTCAGAGCTGCGACCCGGATGGCGCCGCCCCACGTGTAGGTGGTGCCGGCGGGGAAGCACGCGCCGCCGTCGCCCTCGGCCGTCTGCGTGCGCGAGGGCGTGCCGAGCAGCCGGTTCAGCAGGCTCACGGTCAGGCCGGAGTCGCGCATCGAGGACTTCACCACGGTGTCGTCCCCGTCGCGCAGGACCAGCGCCTCGGCGTCGAGCTCGATCGAGTCGACGCTCCGGAGATCTGCCTTCGTCACGCGCACCGGGGCGGCGTCGTGCGAGGTCTCGGCCGCGACGGCGGTCTCGACGCCGATGCCGGTGACGCCGTCGAACGCGAGCGCACCGGCCGAGAAGGCCAGCGCGGCGGCGCCGAGCGCCAGCAGGGTCCGAGGAGTCACCGTTCGACGGTACGGCCTCGACGAGGACAGAACGACAGGTGTTACCGAATCGGAGCCTGCCCGTCACCGGACCGTGACAAACGAGGATCACGCACCCGGGGCTCGTGAACCGGTGCGGACGGCGGGCGCAGGCCGATGGGCGCACCGGGGGACAGCCTCCTGGACGGTCCGCAGCGACCCCCTGCGTACCGTCGGCGGCATGACGGACCAGCAGAACGACCAGACCGGACCTGACCAGTACGTGATGCAGGACCCCACGAAGATGTACGCCGACAAGAAGCCCGACGAGCAGTACCTCGAGGGTGCCGGCACCGACGCGGAGATGGCGCAGAACGTCCCCGCCGACCACGGTGAGGACACCTACCGCGGGTCCGGGCGTCTGGCCGGCCGAAAGGCGCTCGTCACCGGCGGCGACTCCGGCATCGGTGCCGCCGTCGCCATCGCCTACGCGCGCGAGGGCGCAGACGTCGCGATCTCGTACCTGCCCGAGGAGCAGGAGGACGCCGACCGCATCGTCGGCCTCATCGAGGCGGCCGGCCGCAAGGCCGTGACCCTGCCCGGCGACATCACCTCGCTCGAGGTCTGCGAGCAGATCGTCGCCGACGCCGTCGAGCAGCTCGGTGGCCTCGACATCCTGGTGAACAACGCCGGCAAGCAGCAGAACGTCGACGACATCACCAAGATCTCGGACGAGGAGTTCGACGAGACCTTCAAGACGAACGCCTACGCGACGTTCCGCATCACCAAGGCCGCGGTCCCGCACCTGCAGCCCGGTTCGACGATCATCAACACGACGTCGATCCAGGCCTACGCGCCGTCGCCGCACCTGGTGCACTACGCGGCCACGAAGGCGACCGTGAACAACATGGCGAAGGGCCTGGCCGCGCAGCTCGCGCCGAAGGGGATCCGCGTCAACGCGGTCGCCCCCGGTCCGATCTGGACGCCCCTGCAGCCGGCGGGCGGCCAGCCGCCGGAGGCGCTGCCGAGCGCCGGTGAGCAGACCTACCTGGGCCGCTGGGGGCAGCCGGCCGAGCTCGCGCCGGCCTACGTGTTCCTGGCGAGCGGCGAGTCGTCGTACGTCGTGGGCGAGACGCTGCACGTCGACGGCGGGATGCCGACGCCGTAGGGCGCCTGCTCCTGACGGGGCCCTGACGGGAGGCACGGTGCCGGTGGGTACCGCGCCTTCCGTCGTCCGTGTGGTCCGGCCTACGGCGCCTCGTCCGCGTCAGCAGCTGACCGAGCGTGCCATCCGTTCCAGGAGTTCGCGCGCGGACAGGGCGGCGGCCAGCTCGACCTCGACGGGGTTGATGCCGATCGCGTGCTCGAACGCACGGCGGCGGGCCTGGTCGGCGATCGGCACCTCGGGGCGCTGGGGCAGCACGGCGATGGCCTGCGCCGCAGCCTCGAACGCGCCGGCGGGCCGTCCGAGCTGGTCCCACATGGCCCGGACGTCGTGCGCCACCTGGTCGGGATCGCCGCCGAACTCGAACCCGGCCGAGGCCATGGTCGCGAGTCCCTGCGCGGTGGGGTCGTTCGGGGTCATGTCCGGCATGGTCGCACGGACGCCCGCGAACCCGCTCGACGTGGTCGTCTGTCCTCCCTTGTGCTGACACCCGTACCGGGGATTCTGGTGTCCCCCGTTCTGCGTTTGGATGGACCCGACCCCGGACCCGGGGTGGCACGGACAGGACGTCCGGGGACGACGGAGGGCACGATGCTCGAACACACCAGCGCCGACACCCGGGCGGCTGCGGCCGCCGCGGCCACCCTGCACCTGCGGATCATGATCGTGGGCGCCACCGTCGACCTGCTCCGGGACGTCCCCTTCCACGAGGCCCGCGCGGTGCAGGTCGCCGAGCGCACGGGCATCAGCGTCGCCGAGCTCGAGCAGCACTTCCCGTCGTGGGACGGTCTCGTCCTCGCCGCACTGGACCGCTGGAACGGCGCCCGGATGGACGAGGTCACGCGCGAGGTCGGTGACGGCTCGACCGTGGACCTGCTCCGTGCGATCGTCGCCTCGAACGCCGAGGACCCGGCCCTGATGCGCCTGCTCGTCGCCCTGCTGTCCGTCGCGGGCAACCCCGCCCACCCGATGGCGACCTACCTGCGGTCCCGCTACCAGCTCTTCGCCGCCCAGATCAAGCGCGGTCTCGAGCGCGACATCGCCATCGGTCGTGCGCCGCACACGATGGACCCCCGCCGCGGCGCCGAGCAGCTCATCGCCCTGTACGAGGGACTCCAGCTGCAGGCCCTGCTGCGCTCCGAGCTCGACCTCGTGCCGGCGTTCGACCGTGCGGTCGCCCGGCTCGAGCGGGGCTGGATGGAGCGGTACGAGCCGCAGGCCGCCCGCCGTCTGGCGATGTGGAACGACGACGCCTCGGGCAGCTGGGAGCTCTGACCGGGGTTCGTCCGCGGAGCGCGTTCCTCCGTCGTCGTGCAGGCTCCCGCGGGTACTCCAGGGAGTCGCAACCTGACGGAAGGAACCGACATGGCAGCACCGAACCCCATCCAGGTCCAGAAGTACCTGAGCGGCATCGACTACCCGGCGTCGAAGGACGACGTGGTCTCCACCGCGGAGCAGGAGGGGGCGCCGGACGACGTCCTCGAGGCGCTCCGCGCGATCCCGGACGGCGAGTACGACGCTCCGACCGCGGTGTCGAGCGCGGTCTCCGACGCGGGCTGAGGTCGGTCGGCGCGTTCGATCGCGTCCAGTGAGCAGAAGACGTCGGGTGGCACGATCGCACCCGACGTCTTCTGCTCACGAAACGCCGCCGCCTCCGCCGGAGCGCGAACCGCGCGGCACCGATCCGTCGCCGGGGTCGTACCCGGTGTCGCGGATGACCCGGAGCGCGGTCGTGTCGTTGTGGACCGAGTGCACGACGACGCGGCGGGTGCGCCGGAGCGCTCGACGGGCACCGGGTGTTGCGAACAGGCCGCCGAGCACGAGTCCCGCGCCGATCCCCAGGGCCACCGACACCGCCGCCACGAAGTCGAGCGCCGCGCTCGACGACCCGGACATGAAGTTCAGCAGGGCGTTCGACACCGCGACACCGGGGAGCAGCGCTCCGCAGAACGCCGGCACCGCGATGGCCGCAACCGCCGTCCGCATCCGCACGGCCGCGTAGGTCGAGAGCACGCCGAGCAGGACCGCCGCGAGGAACGTCGCGCCGAGGAGCGGGAGCCCCGCCTGCCGCAACGCCCACAGCGCGGCACCGGCGGCAACCGAGAACACCACGGCGACGGGTATGACACGGGCGCTGGCCTGCTGGACGAAGCAGTTCGCCGCGGCCGACACGACGGTCAGCGACAGCGATGCCCAGAGCGGCAGGGTCTGCGTCACGATGCCGGAGGGGTCGACCTCGATCTTCAGCCAGTGCGTCATCGCGATCCCGGCCGGGACCCCGACCACGATCGCCGCGATGACCAGCCCGATGTAGAACGCCCGCGCCACGGCCATCGCCCGGAACCCGGAGATGGCGTCCTGCGCCCAGGTCACGAGCGACGGGTGCGGCAGCAGCAGCACGACGAGCGCGGCGACCATCGTCGCAGCACCGTTCGCGTTGAGCACCCCGGCCCAGATCGCCAGCGTGCCGATCGCCGACGCCACCGCGCCCTGCGCCCCGGACACGAAGAACTGCGGGTACCCCCGGTCGGTCAGCCAGCGCCCGGAGACGATGATCCCGAGCATCAGCACGAACGCCCCGAGTCCGGCCCGCCAGCCGCCACCGGCCTGCACCGCGATCGAGATGCCGAGGATCGACAGGCCGACGTCGGACAACCACATCGGCCACCGCGGCGGGAGTCGCAGCACGGCGACGAGGGCGTTTACCGCCGAGGTCATGTCGCGGTCGTCGTGGATCAGGTCGTCGACGATCTGGTTCGCCCGTGCCAGCTTGTCGAGGTCGGAGCCGTCCGACCGCACGGTGCGGACCTTGACGAGCGGTGGGACGTCGGCCGGCGCGTACTGGATCGTCACCGAGCTGCCGGAGAAGTCGAGGTCGAGCGGCGCGAGGTTCCACTTCGTCGAGACCGCGACGACGGCCGTCTCGACGCTGCGCGTGTCCGCACCGGAGGCGAGCATCACCTCGGCCAGGTCGAGGCAGAAGTCGACGATCTGCGTCGCCGTGTACTGGTCGCGCCCCTTGGCGTCGGGCTCGACGTGCTCGTAGATCGTGCCGCGCAGGCGGGCCCGCGCGTCGCGCAGGTCGTGCTGCGCCAGGCTGCGGCGGCGAGGCCGGGGCGGGCGGCCCGGCTTGTGCGGGCCCGGGGGGTGCTGCTCGGCCATCCCGCCATGGTGCCAGTCCGCCGGGCTCGAGTCCGGACGTCCGCTGGACGCCTTCGGATCAGCCCCGGCGGCGCGTGCTCAGTCGACCGAGGGCGAAGGCCGCGACGACCGCGCCCACCAGCACGAGGACCGGTCCGACGGTCAGCTGCCACGGTTGGTCACCGGCGACGAACGCGTAGTCGGACAGCGGGGCGTACGCGAACCACCCGAAGGACGACGGCGGAGCCGTCAGCACGAACACGATCCCGGCCACGACGGCCAGCAGGCCGAGCCAGAGGGCGACGAGGGTCGGGGTGGCGAGGAATCGGGGCACGGCACCCAGCGTAGGTGGACGACGGACGGGAGGCCCGGTGCCAGCTGGCACCGGGCCTCCCGTCCGTCACGTGGTGACGGTTGTCGCGTCTCGCGCGTACTGCGCTGCGTTCGCTACTGCTCGAAGGTCGCGTGCAGCGTGATCTCGACGCCGGTCAGCGCCTTGCTGACGGGGCAGGTCGCCTTGGCGTCCTCGGCGGCCTTGAGGAAGGCGGCCTCGTCGATGCCGGAGACCTCGCCGCTGACGGTCAGGACGATCCCGGTGAGGCGGAAGCCGCCGGCCGGGTCCGGGCCGAGCGAGACGTCGGCCTTGACGTCGAGGGCCTCGACCGTGCCGCCGGCTTCGCCGAGGACGGCGGAGAACTGCATGGCGTAGCAGGCCGAGTGCGCGGCGGCGATGAGCTCCTCGGGGCTCGTGGTGCCACCGGCCTCCTCGGCGGTGCGCTTCGGGAACGAGACGTCGTACGTGCCGACCTTCGAGCTCGAGAGTTCGACCTGGCCGGAACCGTCCTCGAGGCCGCCGTTCCAGGCGGTGCGTGCGGTGCGAGTGGGCATGCCCGCTCCTTTCGTGTGGGGGAGCGGCCCCGAACGGGACCACCGCTCCTGAGTCAATCGGAGAACGATCGTTCTCGCAACGGGCTCACGGTGAAGACGCAGGTCCGCCCTACGATCGGGCGCATGGGGGACAGCACCGCGACGACCTTCCGCGAGTCCGTGCTCGAGCAGGGCCCGGCCGACGTGGCGAACCCGGTGGTGGCGCGGTCGTCGCGTCCTGGCGGCGCCCGGTTCGACCGCGGCCTGTTCGCCGGACGGCGTGTGCTGCCTGAGCCCGCTCTGCAACAGGGGTAGCTCACCGGGGCGTTCGCGCGGGCGTACATGGTCGAATCGGGCGTACCTGGTCGGGAGTTCTGACCAGGTACGCCCGATTCGACTTTCCAGCGCGGGTGTTCTGGGAAGGAACGCGCCGCGGGGTCAGCGTCCCGCGGCGTAGCCCTGCGCGCCGCGGGGGTTCGCGGCGGCACCGAGGACCCCGGTCTCCGGGTCGCGGGTGACGCACGACAGCCGGCCCAGGCTCCAGTCGCCGCCGCGGGTCACCACGTGTCCGCGTGCCTCGAGCCCCGCGATGACGTCGTCACCGAGGCGGTCCTCGACGACGAGGCCTGCTGGCTCCCAGGTGCGCGGCCAGAACGAGCCCGGGAACGACGTCGTGTGGAGCGCGGGCGCGTCGATGGCCTGCTGCGGGGAGTACCCGCCGACGATCCAGCGCAGCAGGAACAGCAGCTGCCACTGGTCCTGCTGGTCACCGCCGGGGGAACCGAGCGCGGCGACGGGCTGCCCGTCACGGAGCACCAGGGTCGGGGTCAACGTGGTGCGGGGGCGCTCGCCGGGTCGCAGGGTCGACGCGGTGTCCGGTTCGAGCCAGGTCATCTGCAGGCGGGTGCCGAGGCAGAACCCGAGCTCGGGGATCGTCGGCGACGACTGCAGCCATCCGCCGGACGGGGTCGCGCTGACCATGTTGCCCCAGCGGTCCACGACGTCGATGTGGCACGTGTCGCCGCGGGTCTCGCCGTCGGGGGCCACGAACGGCTCGCCGCGGTCCTCGAGGGGAGCTGCAGGCGGGACCTGGGTGTCGGCTTCGGCGTCACGAGCGACCTGCAGGGTGGGTTCACCGAGGCCGGCCGTCACGCCGGACCCGTACGACGTGCGGACCGGCGGCAGCGCGTGCTCCGCCCCGGCGATCGTGCCCGGTCGGAACTCCGCGGACGCCCGCTCGCCGATGAGGGCGCGGCGCTCGTCGGCGTAGGCGTCGGACAGGAGCACGTCGATCGGGACCTCGCCGTCGCCGTAGAACGCCTCACGGTCGGCGAGTGCGAGCTTGTGCGCCTCGACGATGGTGTGTGCACCGAGCTCGGTCGATGGGTCGAGCAGGGGGTCGTCGAGCGGTTCGAGCAGCCGGAGGGTCTGCAGGAGCGCCGGCCCCTGGCCCCACGGCCCGGTCTTCGCGATCGTGCAGCCGCGGAACTCCGCGGTCGTCGCGGGTTCGTACGACGCCCGGAACGCCGCGAGGTCCGACGCACGGATGACGCCGGCGTGGTCGGTGCCCGACGCGTGCGGGTGCGGTTCGCGGACGAAGCGGTCGATCGCCTCGGCGACGAACCCCTCCGCCCACTCCGACCGGGCGGCGTCGATGCGGCCGGTCCGGCTGCCGGCACCGTCACCGGCGTCGACCAGCCGCTCGAGCACTGCGGCGAGTGCCTCGTTGCGCACCAGGTCCCCGGGGGCCGGCACCGCGCCTCCAGGCAGCCACTGCGTGGCGGAAGTGGGCCAGTGCTGCTGGAACAGATCCCGCACGGCGGTGATCGTCCGGACCACCGCAGGTGCGACCGGATGGCCGTCACGGGCGTACCCGACGGCGGGCGCGAGGACGTCCGCGAGTTCCCACGTGCCGTGGTCACGGAGCAGGAGCAACCACGCGTCGACCGCTCCCGGAACGGCCGCGGCCAGTGCGCCGGAGCCGGGGACGAGGTCGAGGCCTTCGGCGCGGTAGTGCTCGGGTGTCGCAGCGGCGGGGGCGGGACCCTGACCGACCAGTACCGTCGGCGCCGGGTTCGTGGCCGTCGCGAAGACCGCCGTCAGGTCGCCGCCGGGGCCGTTCAGGTGCGGCTCCACGACGTGCAGGACGAAGGCCCCGGCGACGGCGGCGTCGAAGGCGTTGCCGCCGCGTTCGAGCACCGACTGGGCGGTCGCCGTGGCGATCCAGTGGGTGGCGGCCGCCATGCCGAACGTGCCCTGCAGGTCCGGTCGCGTGGTGTGCGGGGTGGGCGGGACGAAGGCGGGATTCGGCGTCGGCATGGTCCCATCCTGTCCCGAGGGCATCGATCCCGCGCGGCCTACCCCCAGTCCAAGGGGTTGTGCACCCCGTGCAGAAAAGCGAACATCGTTCGGCGACTCGTGCAGGGCGAGCGCCGACGGCCGCGCGCTCGTGTGGTCGATTCCAGGGCAGGGGATCCATGACCACCACTCCGTCGACCGTCGCACGTGCGCGCCGACTCCCACGCATCGTCGGCGCCGTCATGGCACTGGCACTCGCGGCGGGGGCGCTCGTGGCGACAGCCGAACCGGCTGCGGCCTCCGCCGTGTGGGTCGGCTCGGCGCCGGCAGGCACGAAGATCCTGCCCGGCGACCAGATCACGTCGCCGAACGGCCAGTTCAAGCTCATCATGCAGGGCGACGGCAACCTGGTCGAGTACGGCATCGGCAACCGCGTGCTGTGGGCGTCGAACACCGCCGGCAACTCCGGTGCGATCGCCGTGATCGGCAAGAACCGCGCCCTCGACATCACCAAGAACGGCAAGCGCGTGGCCCGCTGGGCCTCGGCCGGCACCGCGAACTCGACGGCGATGAAGGTGCGTGCGGACGGCACGATGGCCCTGCTCGCCGGCAAGACCGTCGTCGTGAGCTGGAACGGGTACCAGGACCGCGTCCCGTCGGGGAACACCATCCTGGGTGGGACCGTCCTGCGGTCCGACACCTCGAACACGCGCATCCTCAACATGCGCACCGACGGCAACCTGGTGCAGAAGGTCAGCGGTCGCGTCGTCTGGCAGTCGCGGACCGGCGGGCACCCCGGCGCCTGGGCCGAGCTGCAGTCGAAGGGCAACTTCGTCATCTGGACCCGTGACGCGGCGCGCAAGAAGGTCGCGCTCTGGAGCTCCCGCACCAGCACCGCCGGCTCGGGCAACCTGCTCGTGCAGGTCGACGGCAACGTCGTGCTCTACGGCGCGAAGGACACCCGGGTCTGGTCGAGCCGACCGGTCACCGGCCTGGCCTGGCCCGTCAACGGCACGAAGATCACCGGGCGGTACGGCGACGACCGCGGCGCCGGACACGTTCCGCGCTACCACCAGGGCGCCGATGCCCCGGTGCCGGTCGGCACGCCCGTGTACGGCTCGGGGACCGGGACGGTCACCAAGACCGTGGCGAACGACGGTGCGTACGGCAACTACATCGTCGTGACCTACGGCATGACCGCGGTGCTGGTCGCGCACCTCAGCAAGATCGAGGTGAAGCAGGGGCAGATCGTGAAGCTCGGCACCGAGATCGCGAAGTCCGGCAACACCGGGCAGTCGACGGGGCCGCACATCCACGTGGAGACCCGGCGCAACGGCACGCTCGTCGACCCGCTGAAGAACATGCACTTCCGCTGAGGCGGGGTGGGGGCGAGCTCGGTCACACATCGCGCGCGTGCGGCGCGTTCTCGCCCCGTGCATCGAGTGAGCACAAGACGTCGGGTCGCTCCAGGGCGCCCGACGTCTTCTGCTCACTCGTTCGAGGCCCCGCACGGTGCGATGGCGCGCTCGCTCGAAGAAGCCACCGCGCTGCGTGCCGAAGCCGAGGTGCAGGAGGCCCGCGCGCTCTCGCTCCGCAGGGCGATCGCTGTCTCATTGAAGGACGACGGCCTCACCCTTCGGGGCATCGCGGTCGTTCTCGGCGTCTCGTACCAGCGGGTGCATCAGCTCGTGCACGAGGGTGAGCCCGCGGCGCTCGCTGCATCCTCGGCCGCAATCTCTCCTGATCTGCCGAGTCCAGTAGCCAGACGGTAGCCCCACGAACGGGGGCGGGACAATCGGTCGATCGCTGACGGGTCGTCAACTAGCGTTGCAGCGATCACAGGGGAGAAACAATGGAGTTCGAAGAGCGTCTCGCCGCGTTGGCGACGAAGGTGCAGAACCAGCGCGAGGCCATCCAGACCGAAGAAGCGACGAAGAACGCGTTCGTCATGCCGTTCATCTCGACGATCCTCGGGTATGACGTTTTCAACCCACTGGAGGTCGTGCCCGAGTTCACGGCGGACGTGGGTGTGAAGCGCGGCGAGAAGGTCGACTACGCGATCATGCGCGACGGCGAGGTGCAGATCCTCATCGAGTGCAAGAAGTCGACCGAGCCGCTGAAGATCGAGCACGCGTCGCAGCTGTTCCGGTACTTCTCCGTCACGAACGCCCGCATCGCGGTGCTCACGAACGGCGAGGTCTACAACTTCTACACGGACCTCGATGCGCCGAACAAGATGGACGACCGTCCTTTCCTCGTCCTCGATCTGGCCGACATCGACGAGACGTTGCTGCCGGAGCTCAGCAAGCTGACCAAGGACGTCTTCGACCTGGACTCGGTCATCAGTGCCGCCGAGGAGCTGAAGTACGTCGGGTCCATCAAGCGGGCCATCGCTGCGCAGTTCCGTGAGCCGGAAGAGGACTTCGTGCGCCTCTTCACCACGCGCGTCTACGACGGTCGCTTCACCCAGGAGGCCCGTACCCAGTTCACGACGCTGGTCGCGAAGGCATCGAAGCAGTTCCTGAACGAGCAGGTCAACGATCGGTTGAAGACGGCGCTCGGCGCTTCGTACAGTGCTCCGGTCGGCGCCGAAGCCCCGGCTGAGGCGATGACGAGCGCGGCGGTGGCTGAGGACGACCTCGATCGCGACACCGAAATCGAGACCACGCTCGAGGAACTTGAGGGCTACCAGATCGTCAAGGCGATCGCCTGCAGCGAGGTCAAGCCCGACCGCATCGCGCACCGGGACCAGAAGTCGTACTTCGCCGTCCTGCTCGATGACAACAACCGCAAGCCCATCGCACGCCTTTGGTTCAACGGCAAGAAGCAGAAGTACCTCGGCCTGTTCGACGAGAACAAGGTCGAGACGAAGCACCCGATCGAGAACCTCGATGACATCTACCTGCACGCTGCGGCGATCCGAGAGGCCACTCAGCGGTTCGCGAGCTGACGTTCGCTTCGTGAGCAGAAATGGTCGGGTCGCCCACGGGCACCCGACCATTTCTGCTCACCGAGCGCGGGCGAGCTCGCACGGTGCGAGGACGCGGTGCGGCGCGGATAGCCTGGGCGGGATGAGGAAGCGCGGCGGAACGGTGCTCGTGTTGGTGGCGATCGGGATCCTCGCGGGGGTCCTGTCCGGGCTGTTCGGCGTCGGCGGCGGGGTCATCGTGGTGCCGGCGCTGATGGCCTTCCTGCAGATGGACCAGCGTCGGGCGTCCGCCACGTCGCTCGTGGCGATCGCCCCCGCGGCCGTCGTCGGTGCCCTCACGTACGCGGTGCAGGGCGAGGTGCACTGGCTCGCGGCCCTGACCCTGGCGGTCGGCAGCGTCGTCGGCGCCCCGCTCGGTGCCCGGCTGCTCCGTGCCCTGCCGCTCCGGGTGCTGCCGTGGATCTTCGTCGGGTTCATCGCCGTCGTGCTCGTCTCGCTGTTCACCACGGTGCCGACCCGCGGCGGCGAGGTGCACTTCGGGGTCGTCGAGGCGATCGTCCTGCTGCTGCTCGGGCTGCTGTCCGGCGTGCTGTCCGGGCTCGTCGGGGTCGGCGGCGGGGTGGTCATCGTGCCGGGGCTCGAGGTCGTCCTCGGCGCCGGTGACCTGCTGGCGAAGGGCACGTCGCTGCTCACGATGGTGCCGACGTCGGTGTCGGGCACGGTCGCGAACCTGCGACGCCGCGCGGTCGACCTGCGGATCGGGCTGACGGTCGGCATCACCGCCGCGGTGTGCTCGCCGGGCGGTGCCGTGCTCGCGCGCCTGGTCGACCCGCAGGTCGGTACCTGGTTGTTCGCGGCGTTCCTGGTGGTCGTCGCGGTCATCGTGCTCAGCCGCGGTCGGCGGACCGCACCCCGGAGCGACGCGACCGTGGGGGAGGTCGCATGACGCGCCTCCAGGCCGGTAACGGCAACGGCAACGGGAACCGCAACGCGCACGACGCGGAAGTCGTCCTGGCGGCCTTCGCCCGCACCCCCGGCGACGTCCCGGCGGCCCGCAGGGTCGCCCGGCAGTTCCAGGGCCTCGACGAGGGGGAGCGCTCGGCACTGCTCTGGAGCGAGGACGACGGCGCGAAGCTCGTCGCCGTGCTGCTGCTCGTGCAGGCGATGCGGGAGCACCCCGATCCGGAGCTCACCGACGAGTACCTGTCGGCGGCGAAGGCCGAGCGGTTCGAGGACCCGCTGCTCGTCGACCTGGCGGCCGAGGAACTCGTCGGCGCCCCGCTCGTGAGCGGTTCGACGGGGCCGCTGTTCGCGCTGGCGAAGTCCGACGTGGCGATGGTCCGGCGGATCGCGGTCGTGGCGACCCTGGCGTTCGTGAAGCAGGGCGACGCCGAGGTGCCGCTCGGGATCGCCGGTCGCTTGGTGCGGGAACGCAGTGAGACCGTGCAGTCGGCGCTCGGGTGGGTCCTGCGCGAGACGGGGAAGCGGGCGTCCGAGGCGGCGCTCGTGGCGTTCCTCGAGAGGAGCGGCCGGTTCCTCAGCCCGGCGGCACGACGGACGGCGACCGAGCACCTGCCGCCGGGCGAGCGCGACCGCCTGCGGGGATGACGCAGCGGCGCTGTGCTGTGAACCGACTGGGCAGTCTGCCCTACCGACCAGATGGTCGGTTAGGGTCAGTGGGTGCAACCGACCCAGACCAGCGCCACCCCGACCCACCCCGCCTCCGTCCGGGAATGGGCGTCCCTCGGCGTCCTCACCCTGGCCGTGGTGCTCCTGGCGATCGACGGCACCGTGCTGGCCCTGGCGGTGCCGTCCCTGACCGCCGACCTCGACCCGACCGCGACCCAGGTGCTCTGGATCGGCGACGTCTACTCGTTCGCCCTGGCCGGACTGCTCGTCACGATGGGCAACGTCGCCGACCGGATCGGCCGGAAGCGCCTGCTGCTCATCGGCTCGGTCGCGTTCGGGCTGGCATCCGCCACCGCCGCCTTCGCGTCGAGCCCGGAACTGCTCATCGCCGCCCGGGCACTCCTCGGCGTCGCCGGTGCCACGCTGATGCCGTCGACGCTGTCGCTGGTCCGCACGATCTTCCGCGATCCCCGGCAGCGCACCACCGCCATCGCCGTGTGGTCCGCCGGCGCGACCGGTGGTGCCGCCGCCGGACCGCTCGTCGGCGGTGCGCTGCTCGAGCACTTCTGGTGGGGCTCCGTCTTCCTCATCAACATCCCCGTCATCGCGGTGATCGTGGTCGCCGGGGCGTTCCTGCTGCCGGAGTCACGCGGCAGCGCCCGCACCCCGATCGACCTGCTGTCCGCCGTGCTCTCGGTGCTCGCGATCGTGCCGCTCGTGTACGCCGTCAAGCACGTCGCCGGGCACGGGTTCGACTGGACGGTGCCGGTCGCCGCGCTGGTCGGGATCGGCTCGGGCTGGTGGTTCGTCCGGCGGCAGAAGCGTCTGACCACGCCGCTCATCGACCTGCAGCTGTTCCGGATCCCGGCGTTCTCGGGTGCGGTGGTCGCCAACTCACTGTCCGTCTTCGCGCTGAGCGGTCTGCTGTTCTTCTTCTCGCAGTACCTGCAGCTCGTGCGCGGGTTCCCGCCGCTGCTGGCGGGGGCGGCGGAGCTGCCGGCGACCCTGGCCTCCATCGCGGTGATCGCCGTGATCGGGCTGCTGTCCCGCCACGTCGGACCCGGCCGGTCGATCGGCCTCGGCCTCGCGGTCGCCGCGGTCGGGATGGCCGGACTCGCGTTCGCCGAGGGGCTGCCGACGTACTGGGGCATCGCGATCGCACTCGCCGTGGTCGGCCTCGGCGTCGGGGTGTCGATGACCCTGGCGACGGACGCGGTCGTCGCCGCGGCTCCCCGGGAGCGCGCCGGTGCCGCGTCGGCCATCTCGGAGACCGGGTACGAGCTCGGCGTGGCGCTCGGTATCGCGGTGCTCGGGTCGCTGCAGACCGCGTTCTACCGGTCGAACCTCGACCTGGGCGGTGACGGTCTGGGCTCGGGGGTCGCCGGCCGGGTCCGGGAGTCGTTGGCTTCGGCGAGCCAGGTGCTGCAGCCGGGGTCGCCCGTGCTCGAGCACGCCCGCGAGGCGTTCACCGGCGGCATGCAACTCGCCTCGATCTGTGCCGCCGTGCTGCTCGCGGTCGCCGCCGTCGTCGCGCTCCGGGTCATCCCGAACCGGCAGGATGGACCGCATGAGCACTGACCGCCGCACGGGCGTCGTCCGCACGGGCACCGACGGGTCCCGTGACCGCGAGCGCACGCGACAGGCCGTGCTCGAGTCCGCACACCGGCTGCTCGCCGAGCGCGGCACCCGGGTGAGCGTCGCCGAGATCGCGACGGACGCCGGCGTCTCGAAGAGCGGGCTGCTGCACCACTTCCCGTCGAAGGACGAACTCCTGCTCGCGGTCGTCGAGCACGGGCTGGCCGTGTTCACGGACGAGGTCATGCGGCACGTGGACCTCGCCGAGAACCGACCAGGCAAGGTCCTGCGCGCCTACGTCCGGACGCTCTGCGGCGGCAGCGAACAGGCGATGGAGCTGTTCGCGCCGTCCTCGCACTGGACCGGGCTGATGGCCGTCCCCGGGATCGCCGCGGTCGTCGCCGATGACGCCGAGCACTGGCGGACGCTGTTCGCCCGTGACGGCCTGCCCGAGGACCGCACGCTCGTCGTCCGGCACGCGGCCGAGGGGCTCGCCGCCGCGGCCGGCATGCCGCCCTACCTGGCCGAGCGGGAGCTCGCGGTCGCGCGGGACGCGCTGCTCGCCCTGGCAGAACCCGTCTGAGGCGACGGCCGGGAGGCCCGGTGCGGGTCCGCCCCGCCGCTCGCCGCCGGCACGCACCGGTCCCACCCCCGTGCGGGGTCCGACGCCTATGCTGCGGGCATGCACACCGAGGTGCCCCGGACCGACGCCGGACTCGTCGAACGACTCGTCGCGGCGCAGTTCCCCGACTGGGCCGGCCTGCCCGTGCGCGAGGTCGACCACCAGGGCTGGGACAACCGCACGTACCGACTCGGGGAGGCCCTGTCGGTGCGGCTGCCGAGCGCGGCCGGCTACGTGCCCGCGGTCGAGAAGGAGCAGGACGTCCTGCCGTACCTCGCCCGTCGGCTGGACGTCGCCGTGCCGGAGCCCGTGGCGCTCGGGGAACCGGGCCAGGGCTATCCGTTCCCGTGGTCCGTGCTGCGGTGGCTCGAGGGGACGCCGGCCGAGCAGGTCGACGACCTCGACCACGAGCGCTTCGCGGCCGAGGTCGGCGCCGTGCTCCGGCAGCTCCGGAGCATCCCCGCGACGGGCGGACCCACCGCCGGCGCGCACTCGTTCCACCGCGGGGAGCACCCGTCCGTGTACGACGCCGAGGTGCGGGCGGCGCTCGACACGCTCAGCGGCGGCGGCGGCGGCGGCGACGGCAGCGGCACCGACGTCGACCGCGGCGCGTGCGAAGCGGTCTGGGCCGAGGCCCTCGCCACCCGGTGGGACGCGCCAGCCGTCTGGTTCCACGGTGACGTCGCCCCGGGCAACCTCCTCGTCGACGACGCCGGGCGGCTGTGCGCCGCGATCGACTTCGGCACGTGCGGCGTGGGGGACCCGGCGTGCGACCTCGTGCTCGCGTGGACGATGCTCGATCCCCCGGCGCGGCAGGTGTTCCGGCAGGCGGTCGACCTCGACGACGACACCTGGGCGCGGGCACGGGGATGGGCGCTGTGGAAGGCGCTCATCATGCTCGCGGGCAGCGCCGGGCCGGGCGGTCGCGACGAGCACGAACGGGTCCTCGCAGCCGTCCTCGCGTCGGCGTGACCAGCCGCGCCGACGCGCGCGAGGGGGACGCGGGGCTGGGAGTGTCCACGGGGCGGGCGCGTACCGAGGAGGGGAACGCGAGTCGTGCCTCCAGGCCGGCTCGAAGCGACCACGAGAGGAACGCGACGTGCGCGCACTGACCTGGCAGGGCACCGAGAAGGTGTCCGTCGAGACCGTCCCCGACCCGACCATCCAGGAGCCGACCGACGCGATCGTGCGGATCACCTCCACGGCGATCTGCGGCTCCGACCTGCACCTGTACCGCGTGCTCGGCCCGTACATCGACCGCGGCGACGTCCTCGGTCACGAGCCGATGGGCGTCGTGGAAGAGGTCGGCTCCGGCGTCACGAACCTCAAGGTCGGCGACCGGGTCGTCATCCCCTTCAACATCTCCTGCGGCCACTGCTGGATGTGCCAGCACGGCCTGCAGTCGCAGTGCGAGACCACCCAGGTGACCGAGTACGGCAGCGGGGCATCCCTGTTCGGCTACACGAAGATGTACGGCCAGGTCCCCGGTGGCCAGGCCGAGTACCTGCGCGTGCCGCACGCCGACTACGGACCCATCGTCGTGCCGGACGACGGCACCCCCGACGACCGCTGGCTGTTCCTGAGCGACATCCTGCCCACCGCGTGGCAGGCCGTGCAGTACGCCCAGGTGCCCGAGGGCGGCACGCTCGCGGTGCTCGGTCTCGGCCCGGTCGGGCAGTTCGCCGCCCGCATAGGCAAGCACCTCGGCTACCGCGTGCTCGCCGTCGACCCCGAGCAGGTCCGTCGTGACCTGGGGGCGAAGCACGGCGCCGAGGTGTTCGACCTGACGAAGGACCTGGTGCCCGAGCTCGTCGACCTGACCGACGGCCGCGGCCCCGACGGGGTCGTCGACGCGGTCGGCATGGAGGCCCACGGCAACCCGATGGCGGGCTTCGCACAGCGCGCCGCCGGTCTGCTGCCCGACAAGCTCGCGCAGAAGGCGATCGAGACCGCCGGAGTCGACCGCCTCGCCGCCGTGCACGCGGCCATCGACCTGGTCCGCCGCGGCGGCACCGTCTCGCTGAGCGGTGTCTACGGCGGCATGGCCGACCCGATGCCGATGATGACGCTGTTCGACAAGCAGATCACCATCCGCGAGGGCCAGTGCAACGTGAAGCGCTGGATCGACGACATCATGCCGCTCGTCTCCGACCCGTCGGACCCGCTCGGCACGCTCGACCTGACCACCCACCGCGTCTCGCTCGAGGAGGCCCCGCACATGTACGAGGTCTTCCAGAAGAAGCAGGACGGCTGCGTCAAGGTCGTGCTCGACCCCGCGATGGCCGCCGCCTGATGCGCGTCGTCGTCGTCGGTGCGACCGGCAACGTCGGGACGGCGGTGCTTCGTCGGCTCGCGGCCGTGCGCGCCGACGGCGACGGTGGTGCTTCCGCTGGTGGTGCTGCTCCTCCGCCCGCAGGTGCGTCCGCCTCTGTGTCCGCCGGTGGCCGTGACGTCGCCGACGTCCAGATCGTCGGCGTCGCCCGGCGGCTGCCGGACCTGCGCGCCGAGCCGTACGACGCCGCCGTCTGGCACGCCGTGGACGTCGGTGCCGCGGACGCCGTGGACCAGCTCGCCGCCGTGTTCCAGGGCGCCGACGCCGTGATCCACCTGGCGTGGGCGCTCCAGCCGACGCACGACATCCCGGCGCAGCACCGGACGAACGTGACGGGGACGGCGAACGTCCTCGAGGCCGTCGCGCGCGCCGGGGTGCCCCAGGTCGTGGTCGCGTCCTCGGTGGGTGCCTACCGCGGGGTGGACGTCGACGGCAAGCGCACGCCCGTGGACGAGAGCTGGCCAGCCGACGGCATCCCGACGGCGACGTACTCGATCCACAAGGCCGCCAACGAGTCGGCGATGGATGCATTCGAGGCAGATCACCCCTCGGTGACGGTGACACGGCTGCGGCCCGGGCTGATCTTCCAGCGGGACGCCGCCGCCGAGATCCGCGGGCTGTTCCTCGGCCACCTCGTGCCGATGTCGATCGTCCGGTGGATCCGCTGGCTCGTGCTGCCGCTGCCGTACCCGTTCGTGTTCCAGGCCGTGCACGCCGACGACGTCGCCGACGCCTACTGGCGGGCCGTCGACCGACGGGCAGCGGGGGCGTTCAACATCGCCGCGTCGCCCGTGCTCAACCCGCCGCGGCTGGCTCGGGCCTTCGGCATGCTCGGCGCGGTCCGCATCCCGCTGCGGCTGCTGCGCGGGATCGTGACGGTGACGTGGCGGCTGCGGTTGCAGCCGACGGACGCCGGGTGGATCGACATCGCGGCCGGGGTGCCGATCATGCGGACCGACCGGGCCCGGTCGGTGCTCGGATGGGAGGCGCGACACACCTCCGAAGAAGCGTTGCGTGCGCTCGTGGCCGGCTTCGCGGACGGTGCGAACGTGCCGGGGTCGGGGCCGCTGCGCGGCTGAGCGGGCTGAGGCGGGCTGGGGCCGGGTGG
>NZ_JAHEWS010000009.1:0-150609 GCF_018598405.1 Curtobacterium flaccumfaciens
CGACCAGGCACGAGGTCAATCAATAAATTGGCATTGACAATGTGCACGCTGTTGAGTTCTCAAGGACCAGACGCACTTGCTCCTCGGCTCGAGTTCGAGCTTCAGCCACAAGGCTTGTGTACTTGGCTTGCCACCGGTTGTTCGTCGGACCCGAAGGTCCAGTGGCTCATCCCGAGGGGAGAGAACCGGTGGGCTTGTCATCCTAGGCGTCGAAGCGATCCGGCGCAAGGCCAGATCTGAACTTCAGTGGAGGATGGTCCCGCTTGAGGGCCGGCGGGCTCTGGGCTTTCGCTCCAGCCGCTCCGCCGCACCTTTGGGGTGACGAGTAAGAACTATACGCAGCCCTGAGCGGGTGCGCCAAGCCAGCTCCCATCCCGGGCGTGTCGCGTTGTGCAACACGCGTCGCCCGGACGCAGCGATGCCCGGTTCCGCGCGGGAACCGGGCATCGCCAGGGGTCGAACTGCCGGGGTCAGGCCAGCGTCACGCCGGCCAGGGTCTTCTTGCCACGACGGAGCACGAGCACTCCCCCGGGCAGGGCGAGTTCGGACAGCACCGCGGTGGGGTCCTCCGCTCGGACGTTGTTCACGTAGACACCGCCCTGGTCGATCGCGCGACGGGCTTCCCCGAGCGACTTCACGAGTTCTGTGTCGACGAGTGCGCGGGCCACGTCGGCACCGGGCTCCAGGGTCACCGACCCAGGGAGCTCCGCGATCGCCGACCGGAGCGTCTCCGGGTCGAGTGCGGCGAGGTCGCCGTTGCCGAACAACGCCGCGGCGGCATCGATCGCCGCCTGCGTGGCCGCCGTCCCGTGCACGAGCGAGGTCACCTCGAACGCCAGGGTCCGCTGGGCCTCCCGCCGGAAGGGTTCGTCCGCGACGACCTGCTCGAGCCGGTCGATCTCGGCCCGCGTCAGGAACGTGAACTCCCGCAGGCGGGCGATCACGTCGGCGTCCGCCGTGTTGAGCCAGAACTGGTACAGCGCGTACGGCGAGGTCATCTCCGCGTCGAGCCAGATCGCGTTGCCCTCGCTCTTGCCGAACTTCGTGCCGTCGGAGTTCGTGATGAGCGGGGTCCCGAGGGCGTGCACCGTGGCACCTTCGGCACGACGGATGAGCTCCGTGCCCGAGGTCAGGTTGCCCCACTGGTCCGAGCCACCGGTCTGCAGCGTGCACCCGTACTGCCGGTACAGCTCGCGGTAGTCGAGCCCCTGCAGGATCTGGTAGCTGAACTCGGTGTAGCTGATGCCCGCGTCGGAGTTCAGCCGCGCGGCCACGGCGTCCTTCTTGAGCATCGAGTTGACGCGGAAGTACTTGCCGACGTCCCGCAGGAAGTCGATGGCGGACATCGGTGCGGTCCAGTCGAGGTTGTTCACCAGGCAGACGCCGTTGTCGCCGTCCGGACTGAGGAACCGGGACACCTGGGTCTGCAGTCGGGACACCCACTCGGCCACGGTCTCCGGGGTGTTCAGGGTTCGCTCGGCAGTCGGACGCGGATCACCGATGAGGCCGGTCGATCCGCCCACGAGCGCGAGCGGCTTGTGCCCGGCGAGCTGCAGCCGGCGCATGGTCAGGAGCTGCAGGAGGTTGCCGCAGTGCAGCGACGGCGCGGTCGGGTCGAACCCGCAGTAGTACGTGATCGGATCACCGTCGAGGGCTTCCTTGAGCGCGGCCTCGTCGGTCGAGACCTGCACCAGACCGCGCCACCGCAGTTCGTCCCACACCGAGTCGAAGGCGGGGTCGTTCTGCTGGCGCGTCAGGACGTCTTGAGCGGTATCACTGGACACCCCGCCATCGTAGCGGCGACGGACGTCCGGCAGGCGCTGTCGGCCGGGAGGCCCGTGGCCGGGTTCACGAGTCGAGGGCGCCCTTGTGCCGTCGGTACGTCGAGACCGTCGGGTCACCCGTCAGCCAGAAGCGCCAGGGGTACCGCGCTCCGCCGGCGATCCCGCCGACGCCGGTGCGTGGACCGCGCGAGATGCGTGGGACCGGACCGCCCGTGCCCGGGCCGGGCACCGTCTCGGACAGGAGCTCGTCGAGCACGTGGGCCGGTCCGGCGGAGGCGAGCCGGGCCTCCAGGCCGGGTGCCAGGGTGAGCACGAACGGGCCGGACCCGTCGAGGAGCGACGTGCCGTCGTCTTCGCCGAGGACCGCCCCGAGGGCACCACCGAGGTTGCCGGGCCCGCGTGCCAACGCGACGTCCGCGACGGTCGGTCCGCGACGTGCCCGCGCGACGTCGAGGCCGTCGACCACCTGCGCACCACGGAGCAGCGAACCCGACGAGGTGCCGGCCGGCGCGCTCACGACGTTGACGCAGGTGTGGATGCCGTACGAGCGGTACGCGTACAGGGTCCCGGGCGGGCCGAAGAGGTGGCGGTTGCGCTCCGTCATCCCCCGGTGACCGTGTGATCCGGGGTCGGTGGGGCCGGAGTAGGCCTCGACCTCGGTGATGCGGAGCGCCACACCGCGACCCGCGATCGTCGCGCCGAGCAGGGCCGGCGCGGCGATCGGGGCGGGCTGGGCGAGCAGCGCGGCGATCCCCTCGGTCATCGCGAGAAGGGCGCGCCCTCGGCGAGGTCGCGGACGCGGCGGGTGACGGACGCGAGCTGCTCGGCGACCCGGTCGGGAGCGGTCCCGCCGACGCCCGAACGGGACGCGACGCTGCCCTCGATGGTGAGGACGGACCGGACCTCGGGCGTGAGGTGCTCGGACACCGAGCGGTACTCGTCGTCCGTCGGCACGTCGAGCTCGATGCCGCGCCCCTCGCAGTACTGGACCAGCGCCCCGGAGACCTCGTGCGCGTCCCGGAAGGGGACGCCCTGCCGGACCAGCCACTCGGCGACGTCCGTCGCGAGCGAGAAGCCCTGCGGAGCGAGCTCGGCCATCCGGTCGGTGTCGAAGGTGAGGGTCGCGATCATGCCGGTGAACGCGGGCAACAGGACCTCGAGCGTGGCGACGGAGTCGAAGACCGGCTCCTTGTCCTCCTGCAGGTCGCGGTTGTACGCCAGCGGCAGTCCCTTGAGGGTCGCGAGCAGCCCGGTCAGGTTGCCGATCAGTCGGCCGGACTTGCCGCGTGCGAGCTCGGCGATGTCGGGGTTCTTCTTCTGCGGCATGATGCTCGAGCCGGTCGAGAAGGCGTCGTGGAGGCGGACGAACCCGAACTCCTTCGTGTTCCAGAGGATGACTTCCTCGGACAGGCGCGAGACGTCGATGCCGATCTGCGCGAGGACGAACGCGAATTCGGCGACGACGTCCCGTGCTGCCGTGGCGTCGATCGAGTTGTCCGCCGGGCGGTCGAAGCCCAGCTCCGCGGCAATCGCGGCAGGGTCGAGCCCGAGGGAACTGCCGGCCAGCGCACCGGCGCCGTAGGGGCTGACGCTCGCGCGGCCGGCCCAGTCGCGCAGACGCTCGAGGTCGCGGACCAGCGGCCAGGAGTGCGCGAGCAGGTGGTGGGCGAGGAGCACGGGCTGGGCGTGCTGCAGGTGCGTGCGCCCGGGCATGATCGCGTCCGGGTGCTCGGTCGCCTGCTGGGTGATCGCGTCGATCAGGTCGATCACGAGCCGACCGATCCGCCGCCCGTGGTCGAGCATGTGCATGCGGCCCAGGGTGGCGATCTGGTCGTTCCGGCTCCGGCCGGCGCGGAGCTTGCCGCCGAGCTCCGGGCCGAGGTCGGCGATGAGCAGGCGTTCGAGGGCGCCGTGGACGTCCTCGTCGGACTCGTCCGGCTGCAGCGTGCCGTCGGCGTGCGCTGCTTCGAGCCGGTCGAGGCCGGCGAGCATGCGCTCGAGCTCGTCCGCGGTCAGGTAGCCGGCGGTGTGGAGCGCTCGGGCGTGCGCCCGGGACCCCGCGATGTCGTAGGGAGCGAGCTGCCAGTCGAAGTGCGTCGACTTCGAGAGCGCGGCGAGGGCCGCACTCGGGCCGTCGGCGAAGCGGCCGCCCCAGAGGGCACCGGTGTTGGTGGCGTCGGTCTTCTCGTCGGTCATATCGTCCTGCGTCGTCTCGTCGGTGCTGGGCTGGTGGTGGTGGTGGTGCGGTCGGTCAGTTCGCCGCGTCGTCCCGTGCGGTCGGTCTGTTCGCCGCGTCGTCGCGTGCTGTCGGTCAGTTCGCCGCGTCGTCCCGTGCGGTCGGTCAGTTCGCCGCGTCGCGGCGGGCGGAGATCTTGCTCGGGAGGGACCAGAGCTCGATGAAGCCCCTGGCCACCGTCTGGTCGAACGCGTCGCCCGTGTCGTACGTCGCCAGGTCGAAGTCGTAGAGGCTCTGCTCCGACCGACGACCCGTGACCGTGGCACGACCGCCCTGCAGCCGCAGTCGGACGTCACCGGAGACGTGCTGCTGGGTGTGCTCGACGAAGGCGTCGAGGCTGCGCTTGAGTCCGCCGAACCACAGGCCGTCGTAGACCAGGTCGGCCCACTCGGCCTCGACCCCGCGCTTGTACCGGGCGACGTCGCGCTCGAGGGTCAGGCTCTCGAGCTCCTCGTGCGCGGCGATGAGCGCGATCGCGGCGGGCGCCTCGTAGACCTCGCGCGACTTGATGCCGACCACGCGGTCCTCGACGACGTCGATGCGTCCGACGCCGTGCTTGCCGGCGACGGCGTTGAGCTCCTGCACCATGCGCAGCACGCTGAACCGCTGCCCGTCGAGGGCGACCGGGACACCGCGCTCGAACGTGACCGTGACCTCATCCGCCGGCTGCGGGAGTGCCGGGTCCTGCGTGGTGGCGTAGAGGTCCTCGGCGGGGGCGTTCCAGGGGTCTTCGAGGAGCCCGGTCTCGACGGCGCGGCCCCACACGTTTTGGTCGACCGAGTACAGCGACCGCTCGGGCTGCTGGACGGGCAGCCCGTGCTCCTGCGCGTAGGCAAGGGCGCGGTCGCGGGTGAGCGCGAGGTCTCGCACCGGCGCCACCGTGCGGAGTTCCGGTGCGATCGCCGCGACGGCGGCCTCGAAGCGCACCTGGTCGTTGCCCTTGCCGGTGCAGCCGTGCGCAACGCTGTCAGCCCCGAGCTGCTTGGCGGTGAGGGCGAGGTGCTTGGCGATGAGCGGGCGGCTCAGCGCCGAGACGAGCGGGTACCGCTTCTGGTACAGCGCGTTGGCCCGGAGCGCCGGCACGATGTACTCGTCGGCGAACTCGTCCTTGGCGTCGACGACGAGTGCCTCGACGGCACCGCAGTCGAGTGCCCGTTGCCGGACCGACTCGAGGTCCTCGCCGCCCTGGCCGACGTCGACCACCAGAGCGACCACGTCCTTGCCGGTGGCATCGCGCAGCCAACCGATCCCGACGGAGGTGTCGAGACCGCCGGAGTACGCGAGGACGACGCGGTCAGCCACTGGTGTTCCTTCCGTGGGCTAGTCGTTGGCGAGCAGCCAGGCCAGCAGCGCCTTCTGGGCGTGCAGACGGTTCTCCGCCTCGTCCCAGATGATGCTGCGCGGCCCGTCGATGACGTCGGCGGTCACCTCGAACCCGCGGTCGGCCGGCAGGCAGTGCATGAACACGGCGTCGTCAGCGGCGTGCGCCATGAGCGCGTCGTCGACGCGGTACCCCGCGAAGCTGTCGAGGCGCGACTGCTTCTCGGACTCCTTGCCCATCGACACCCAGGTGTCGGTGACGACGACGTCCGCGCCGGCGACCGCGGCCACCGGGTCGGTCACGACGAGGACCGATCCACCGGTCACCGCAGCGCGGTCCTCGGCGTCGGTGACGACCTGCTGCGAGGGGACGAAGCCGGCCGGGGCGGCGACGCGGACGTGCATGCCCGCGGTCGCACCGGCGAGCAGGTACGACTGCGCCATGTTGCTCGCGCCGTCGCCGATGAACGCCACGGTCTGTCCGGCGAGCGTGCCGCGGTGCTCACGGATGGTGAGCAGGTCGGCGAGCAGCTGACAGGGGTGGAAGTCGTCGGACAGCGCGTTCACCACGGGCACCGTCGTGCCGGCGGCCATCTCCTCGAGCCCGGCCTGGCCGTAGGTGCGCCAGACGATCGCCGACACCATGCGCTCGAGTACGCGGGCGGTGTCCGACGGGGTCTCCTTGCCGCCGAGCTGGCTGTTCGCCGTCGAGATGATCAGCGGGCTGCCGCCGAGGTCAGAGATGCCGACGTGGAACGACACACGGGTGCGCGTCGATGACTTGTCGAAGATCACCGCGACGCTCTGCGGACCGGCGAGCGGCTTGTCGGCCCAGCGGTCGGCCTTCATGCGGTCGGCGATGTCGAGGATCGCGGACTGCTCGACCTGCCTGAGGTCGTCATCGCGGAGGAAGTGGCGGGTCATGCGGTGGGCTCCTGCGCTGCGGCGACGGCCGCGAGGCTCTGGGCGAGGATCGACAGGAACGCGTCGATCTCCGCGTCGGACACGATGAGGGGCGGCGCGATGCGCAGGCTCGACTCGTTGGGGGCGTTGATGATGAGGCCGCGCTCGAGGGCGGCAGCGTTGACGAGGGGCCCGATCGGGCCGGTCAGGCCGACGCCGATGAGGAGGCCGGTGCCGCGCACTTCCTCGACGAGCGGGGAGCCGATGGCGCGGATGCCGTCACGGATCCGCTCGCCCTTGACCACTGCGGCCGCGACGAGGTCGGCGCGCTCGATCTCCTCGAGCACGGCGTTCGCGACACGGGTGCCGAGCGGGTTGCCGCCGAAGGTGGAACCGTGCTGACCGGCCGAGAAGAGGTCGGACGCCCAGCCGAACGTCACGAGGGCACCGATCGGGAACCCACCGGCGATGCCCTTGGCGACCGTGATGGCGTCCGGGGTGATCCCGTGGCCCTGGAACGCGAACCAGTTGCCGGTCCGGCCGACACCGGTCTGGATCTCGTCGAGGACGAGCAGGGCGCCGTGCTCCTCGGTCAGCCGGCGTGCAGCGAGCAGGAACCCCTCGGGCAGGTCGACGACGCCGGCCTCGCCCTTGATCGGCTCGATGACCAGCGCGGCGACGGTGCCGTCGATCGACGCTTCGAGGGCCTCGATCGAGGTGTCGATGTGCTCGACGCCGGGGATCATCGGCAGGAAGTCCTGCTGCAGGGCGGGCTTGCCGGTGAGTGCCAGTGCCCCCATCGTGCGGCCGTGGAAGCCCTGCTTGAGCGCGAGGATCCGGGTCTTCGTGCCGTCCGCGCCCTTGTTGAGGCGGGCCAGCTTGAACGCGGCCTCGTTCGCCTCGGCGCCGGAGTTGCCGAAGTACACGCGACCGGCGTCACCCGCACCGGTGATGCGCTTCAGGCGCTCGGCGAGCTCGAGCTGGGGTGGGGTGGCGAAGTAGTTCGAGACGTGCACGAGCTTCGCGGCCTGGTCGGCGATCGCCTCCACCAGGGCGGGGTGCGCGTGGCCGAGCGAGTTCACGGCGATGCCGGCGAGGAAGTCGAGGTACTCGTTGCCCTCGACGTCCCAGACGCGGCAGCCCTCGCCGCGCTCGAGCATGATCTTGGGCGGGGTCAGGGATCGCATGAGCGACGCCCCGAACCGGTCGTTCCAGGTCTCGGTCTGCGTCTCGGTGCTCACTGCTGGTGTCCCTTCTCGTCCGTACCCGCCACGTGCTGGCCGGTACTGCTGTCGATCGACGGCGACGCCACGCGTCGGCCGATCTCGGCGTGGGTCATCTGGTTCTCGGTGCGACGGCTCGGGTCCGGGATCACCTCGGTGCCCGCACCCCGCAGGGTGAAGACCTCGAGCAGGATCGAGTGCGGGATCCGGCCGTCGATGATCGTCGCCCCGCCGACCCCGCCGACCACGGCGTCGAGGCACGCGGTCATCTTCGGGATCATCCCCGACTCGAGGCTCGGCAGGAGTTCACGGAGTTCGTCGACCGCGATGAGGTCGACGATCGAGTCACGGTCGGGCCAGTTGCGGTACAGCCCGGGGACGTCGGTGAGCATCATGAGCTTCGACGCTCGGAGCGCGATCGCCAGGGCCCCGGCCGCCGCGTCCGCGTTCACGTTGAGTGCCTGGTCGGGGTGGGCGTCGTCGACCGCGATGCTCGAGACCACCGGGATGCGCCCGGCCTCGATCGCGGCGAGGACCCCGGACGGGTCGACGTGGGTGATGTCCCCGACGTGCCCCAGGTCGTACTCCTGCCCGTCGACGACCACGCCCTTCTTCTCGCCGGTGAACAGCGAGCCGCCGTCGCCGAACACACCGACAGCCAGGCCCTCACCGTGTTCGTTCATCAAGTCGACGATCTCGCGGTTGACCTCGCCGGCCAGGACGTCACGGACGACCGTGATCGCCTCCGTCGTGGTGACGCGGTAGCCGCCGCGGAACTCGGACTCGATGCCCTGTTCCTTGAGCGCGGCGGAGATCTGCGGACCGCCGCCGTGCACCACGACCGGGTGCAGTCCGGCGTACCGCAGGTAGACCATGTCCTCGGCGAACGCGCGCTTCAGGTCCTCGTTCACCATGGCGTTGCCGCCGAACTTGACCACGACGACCTTGCCCGAGAAGCGCTTCAGCCAGGGCAGCGACTCGATGAGCGTCGCGGCCTTGACCGCGGCGAACTCGTGTTCTTCTTCCTTCGTGAGGGGCGTGCCTGCCCCGTCCGTGTCCGCCGCCATCAGCTGGAGTACGCGCTGTTCTCGTGCACGTAGTCGTGCGTGAGGTCGTTGGTCAAGATCGTCGCCGAGTGCGTGCCGACGCCGAGGTCGATGCGCACGTGGGTGTCACGGGGGGTCAGGTCGACGGTGTCGCTCGGCTGGTCGGGGGCGCCGGCATGGCAGACCCGGACGCCGTTCATGCTGACGTCCACCGCGTACGGGTCGAACTCGGCGTCGGTCGTGCCGATCGCCGCGAGCACCCGGCCCCAGTTCGGGTCGTTGCCGAAGACGGCGGCCTTGAACAGGTTATTCCGGGCGACGCTCCGGCCGACGGTCACGGCGTCGTCCTCGGTCGCGGCGTGCACGACCTCGATCGCGATGTCGTGGCTCGCGCCCTCGGCGTCCTGCTGCAGCTGACGGGCCAGGTCCGCGCAGACCGCGGTCAGCGCTTCCTGGAAGTCACCGACCTCGGGCGTCACACCGCTCGCGCCCGAGGAGAGCAGGACGACGGTGTCGTTGGTGGACATGCATCCGTCGGAGTCGACGCGGTCGAACGTGACCCGGGTGGCGGCGCGGAGGGCCTGGTCGAGCTGGTCCGGCGTCTGCACCGCGTCGGTCGTGATGACGACGAGCATCGTGGCGAGGCCCGGCGCGAGCATCCCGGCACCCTTGGCCATGCCGCCGACGGTCCAGCCGTCCTCGGTCACGACGGACTGCTTCGCCTTCGTGTCCGTCGTCATGATGGCGGTCGCGGCGTCGGGGCCGCCGTCGTCGCTGAGAGCCGCGCTCGCCAGGTCGACGCCACGGAGCACGTTGTCGCGGAAGGTCTGGTCGCCCACGCCGATGAGCCCGGTGGAGCAGACGACGACGTCACCGGCACCGATCCCGAGTGCGTCTCCGACGGCCTCGGCGGTCAGGTGCGTGGTCTGGAAGCCGAACGGACCGGTGAAGCAGTTCGCACCGCCGGAGTTCAGGACGACGGCACGGGCCACGCCGTCCCCGACGACCTGACGCGACCAGATGACGGGGTGCGCCTGGGCGCGGTTGCTGGTGAACACCGCGGCGACGGCCGCGTCGGGGCCGTCGTTGACGACGAGCGCCACGTCCGGCTTGCCGCTGGTCTTCAGGCCGGCGGTCACGCCGGCAGCGCGGAAACCCGCTGCCGCGGTGACGCCCTGCAGGTCCTGGAGGCCCGGGGCGGTCTGGGTGGTCTGGCCTGCGTCGGTCACGGTGCGACTCCGTCCACGCTGAGGCCCGTGGTCTCGGGGAGACCGAGGGCGATGTTCGCCGACTGGACGGCTGCGCCCGCCGTGCCCTTGGCGAGGTTGTCGAGTGCGGTCACCGCGACGACGCGACCGGCGGCCTCGTCGACGGCGATGCCCACGAGCGCGGTGTTCGCGCCGATCGTGTCCGCGACCCGGGGGAACTCGCCCTCGGGCAGCAGGTGCACGAAGGGTTCGTCGGCGTACGCCTGCTCCCAGGCCAGCCGGACGTCGCGCGCGCTGACGCCGGGCGAGAGCTTCGCGGTCGTCGTCGCCAGGATGCCCCTGGACATCGGGACGAGGACCGGCGTGAACGAGATCGTCACGTCGGAAGCACCGGCGACCTGCAGGTTCTGCTGGATCTCGGGGACGTGCCGGTGCGTGCCGCCGACGGCGTAGGCACTGGCGGACCCCATGATCTCGGAGGCCAGGTACGTGGTGCTGAGCTTCTTGCCGGCACCGCTCGGCCCGACGCTGAGCACCGCGACGAGGTCGTCGGACTCGACGAGGCCCGCCTGGATGCCGGGCTGGACACCGAGCGTCACCGCGGTGACGTTGCAGCCGGGAACCGCGATGCGCTTCGTGCCGACCAGGGCGGAACGCTGCTTGCCCTGGGATGCGATGTCGTCGACGTCACGCCATTCCTCGGCCGAACCGGGAGTGGGCGCCGCGAGCAGGAGTTCGGGCAGCCCGTAGGTCCACGCACCGAAGTAGTCGCCGCCGTAGAACTTCTCCCACGCAGCCGGGTCCGTCAGCCGGTGGTCCGCGCCGCAGTCGATCACGAGGGCGTCGTCGCCGAGCTCCGCTGTGATCGCGCCCGACTGACCGTGCGGCAGTGCCAGGAAGACCACGTCGTGCCCGCGCAGCGTCTCGGCCGTCGTCTCGACCAGGGTCAGGTGCGACAGCGAGCGGAGGTGCGGCTGCGTCGCGATCAGCGGCTGTCCGGCGTTCGAGAACGCCGTCACCGTCCTGACGTCGAACTCGGGGTGGGCGGAGAGCACGCGCAGGAGCTCACCACCCGCGTAGCCGGAGGCTCCCGCCACGGCGACGGATACGGACATGGGATTCCACCTTTGGTCGGACTGTTCGTCGAGAGAGTCGGAGGCGGCGACCCCGGGCGGTGCTGATCCCGTGTGGGTCAGTCGCGCAGGGTCGCCCCGAATCGCTCGCCGGCACGTCGGACAGCGCCGTCACGGGCCTCGGTGGCCTCGGCAGCGGTCAGGGTGCGGTCCGTGGCACGGAAGCGCAGGGCGAACGTCAGGGACTTCTGTCCCTCGTCCACGCCGGAGCCCCGGTAGTCATCCACGAGCCGAGCATACTCCAACAGGTCTCCCGCGCCAGAGCGGACCGCATCCAACACGTCACCGGCCGGCACGTCGGCGTCGACCACGAGGGAGAGGTCCTGTGTGGCGGCCGGGTACGAGACGATGGGCGCAACCGAGACGAGCTCGGGTGCCGCGGCGACGAGCGCGTCGAGGTCGAGCTCGACGACCGCCACCACGCGGGGCAGGACGGCTGCCTCGGCCAGTTCGGGCAGGAGCTCACCGGCGACGCCCACGACCGAGCCGTCCACGAGCAGCGACGCCGCGCGGCCCGGGTGCAGGGACGGGTGGGTCGTCTGCGCGACGGTCAGCTCGACACCGACGGCCCACGCGACCTGGCGGGCCGCGTCGACGGCGTCGGCGATGCCGAAGGGCTCCGCGGCGGTGCCTGGCTGCTTGACCACACGGTTGCCGGTGAGCAGCGCGGCGACGTGGAAGGGCTGGGCTGGCAGCGAGGCTTCCAGCGCCTCGAGCGTCGCGCGGTCGGGGCGGGTGGCACCGGCCGGGACGCCGTCGGTGCCGAGCGTCACGCCCGTCACCGGCAGGAACACGCGGGACGTCTCGTACAGCGCGACGTCGACGAGTCCTCGTGAGACGTTGCGGCGTGCGGCGTCGACGAGGGCCGGGATGCCACTGCGGCGCAGCAGGTTCTGCTCGCTGTCGAGGGCGTTCGCGAGCACGACGCTCGGGCCGCCCTGCGGGTCGATCCCCGGGTAGGCGTCCTGCGTGGTGGCGGACACGAACGGTGCCGTGACGACCTCGGTCAGGCCCGCGGCAGCCAGGGCCGAGGCAACCCGACGACGTGCCTGCTGGTGTCGGGTGAGACCGCGACCGGGCGGGGCGACGGGCAGGACGCTCGGGATCCGGTCGTAGCCGACGATGCGCGCGACCTCTTCGACGAGGGTGGTGTCGTCGGTCAGGTCGGGACGCCAGGTGGGCGGGGTGACCGCGAGCTGGTCGCCGTCCACCTGGACCGTGGCGCCGATCGCGCGGAGGGTCTCGATGACCTCGGCGTCGGTGTAGTCGACACCGACGAGCTCGGCCGGGCGGGTGAGCCGCATCGTCACGGTCGCCCGCGGCTGGCCGTCGACCAGCGTCGACCCGAGGGGGTCAGCGGTGCCGCCGGCGAGCTCGACGAGGAGCTCCACCGCGCGGTTCGCCGCGGCCTCTGCCACGAGCGGGTCGACACCGCGTTCGAAGCGGCGGGACGCCTCGCTCGGCAGCTTGTGGCGGCGTGCGGTGCGGGCGATGGAGACCTGGTCGAACCCGGCGGCCTCGATCAGGACGTCCGTCGTGCCCGCCGAGATCTCGGTGCGAGCTCCGCCCATGACGCCGGCGAGGCCGACCGGCCCGTCGTCGTCGGTGATGACGAGGTCTTCGGGGTCGAGCTTCCGGACGGCGCCGTCGAGGGTCTCGAGCGCCTCTCCGGCGGTCGCCCGACGCACACCGAGACCACCCGCGATCGTCTGCAGGTCGTAGCCGTGCAGCGGCTGGCCGAGCTCGAACATGACGTAGTTCGTGATGTCGACCGGCAGCGAGATGGAGCGCACGCCGGCGAGGGCGAGGCGCGACACCATCCAAGACGGTGTCTTCGCGGCCGGATCGATGCCACGGACGACGCGCGTGACGAACGTGCTCGCGCCCACACGACCGCGGATCGGGGCCTGGTCGTCGATCGTGACGCGGAAGCCCTCGGCTGAGCGCGGTGCGACGCGGTCGCCCGGGTCGTGGAAGCTCGCACCGGTGGCGTGCGCGTACTCGCGGGCGACCCCGCGCATGCTCAGCACGTAGCCGCGGTCCGGCGTGACGTTGATCTCGACCGCGGCGTCGTCAAGGCCGAGGAGTGCGATCGCGTCGGCACCGACGGTGGGCTCCATGCCGAGGTCGGCGAAGCGCAGGATGCCGTCGTGCTCGTCGCCCAACCCGAGCTCGCGGGCCGAGGCGATCATGCCGTCGGACACGTGGCCGTAGGTCTTGCGGGCGGCGATCGGGAACGGCCCGGGCAGGACGGCGCCGGGCAGCGTGACGACGACGAGGTCGCCGACGTCGAAGTTGTGCGCGCCGCAGACGATGCCGCGGGGCTCGGCTTCGCCGACGTCCACCTGGCACCAGTTGATGGTCTTGCCGTTCTTCTGCGGCTCGGGGACGCGCTCGAGCACCCGGCCGACCACGACGGGTCCGGTCAGGTCGAAGGTGTGGACGTCCTCTTCCTCGAAGCCGACCGACACGAGCGCCGCGTGGACGTGCTCGAGGGTGACGTCCTCGGGGAGGTCGACGGACTCACCGAGCCAACGGAGTGGGACGCGCATCAGACCACCGTTCCGAACTGCTGCGAGAAGCGGAGGTCGCCCTCGAGGAAGTCACGCATGTCGTTCAGGCCGTTGCGGAACTGCAGTGTCCGCTCGATGCCCATGCCGAACGCGAAGCCCTGGTACTCGTCCGGGTCGATGCCGGCGGCACGCAGGACGTTGGGGTTCACCATGCCGCAGCCGCCCCACTCGACCCACCGCGCGCCACCCTTGGCGTTCGGCTGCCAGACGTCCATCTCGGCGCTGGGCTCGGTGAACGGGAAGTAGTTCGGGCGGAGCCGGATCTGCGCTTCGGCACCGAACATCTGCCGGGCGAAGTGCTCGAGCGTGCCACGGAGGTGCGCCATCGTCAGACCCTTGTCGATCGCGATGCCCTCGACCTGGGTGAAGACCGGCAGGTGCGTGGCGTCCAGCTCGTCGGCGCGGTAGACGCGTCCTGGCGCGATGACGTAGAGCGGGAGGTCACGCGAGAGCAGCGACCGCACCTGCACCGGCGAGGTGTGGGTGCGCATGACCAGGTGCCGGTCGACGGGCTCGACGAAGATCGTGTCGGCCATCGCCCGGGCCGGGTGGTCCTGGTCGAAGTTCAGCGCGTCGAAGTTGAACCACTCGTGCTCGAGCTCCGGGCCTTCCGCCACTTCCCACCCCATGCCGACGAAGATGTCGGCGACGGCTTCGTTCAGCAGCGAGAGCGGGTGGCGGGAGCCGGTGGGTCGGTGGACCGGCAACGCGGTGACGTCGACGCGCTCGGCGTCGAGCCGTGCGCGCTCCTCGGCCACCGCGAGGGCGGATTCCTGCTCGGCGATCGCCGCGTTCACCCGCCCACGGGCCTGACCGACGAGCTTGCCGGCCGCGGCCTTCTGCTCCGGCGGCACACTGCGCATCGATGCGTTCATCCGCGCCAACGGTGACTGCTCACCGGTGTGCTCGGCCCTGGCCTGCTTCAGTTCGGCGACCGTCGTCGTGGAGCGGACGGCGGCGAGGGCCGCGTCCACCGCGTCGGCGACGGCCGATTCGCTGATCTCGAGAGGTTCTGACACGAGACCCAAGCCTACCGGCCGTCGGGATACCACCCACCTGCACCGAGCAGACGGTGGATGGCCGACGCCGACGGCCGGTCTGTTGAGGAGCGTCAGCTCCGGAGTGCGAACGCCGACTCGTAGAGGCACACCGACGCGGCCGTGGCGAGGTTCATCGACTCCGCCTGCCCGTAGATCGGTACCTTCACGGCGCGGTCGACGAGCGCCAGGTCGTCGGCGGTGAGTCCGCGGGCCTCGTTGCCGAAGACCCACGCGGTCGGGCCGTCGAGCATCCCCTCGGCGCGGACCACGGGCAGGTCGTCGCCGGAGACGTCGGCCGCGAGCACCGTGTAGCCGAGGGCCTTCGCTCGCTCGATCGTGTCCGCCAGGGTCACTCCGACGGACACCGGGACGTGGAACAGGGACCCGGTCGTCGACCGGACGACCTTCGGGTTGTACGGGTCGACCGAGCGTCCGGTCAGCACCACCGCGTCGGCGCCGGCCGCGTCGGCGGCACGGATGATCGTGCCGGCGTTCCCCGGGTCCCGCACCTCTTCGAGGATGGCGACCAGTCCCGGCAACGCGGCCTGCTCGTCGGACGCATCACGGGCCTCCAGGTCGGCGGCAGCCGCAGCACGGTCGGGGAAGACGTCCTTCACCGACGTCGGGAACTGCTGGCACACCGCGACCACGCCCTGCGGGGTGACCGTGTCGGCCATCGCGTCGAGCACCTGCTCCGTGACGAACCACGTGTCCACCGGCGCGTCGTCCAGGCCGTAGCGGGACGCGGCGGTCGGGGTCACGTACAGCTCGCGCAGGAGCTCCGGCGCATACTCCAGCGCTTCACGGACCGCCTGGGGTCCTTCCAGCAGGAACAGACCGGTCTCGGCCCGGACGTCCTTCTTGGCCAGGGCCGCAACGGCCTTCACGCGTCCGGCACGGGGGTTCTCGAGGAGATCGCTCACGACCCAAGTCTAGGAACGACGAAACCCCCGCCGTGCGGCGGGGGTTTCGCGAGCAGAAGAACTGACTACGCAGCCTTCGGGGCCGAGGTGTCGGCCGGGAGGGCCTTCTTCGCGGTCTCGACGAGCGCGGTGAAGGTCTCGGGGTTGTTCACCGCGAGGTCGGCGAGGATGCGACGGTCGACCTCGACGCCGGCCAGGTTCAGACCCTGGATGAGGCGGTTGTAGGTCAGGCCGTTCGCACGGGACGCAGCGTTGATGCGCTGGATCCAGAGGCGACGGAACTCGCCCTTCTTCGCGTGACGGTCGCGGTACGCGTAGACGAGGGAGTGGGTGACCTGCTCCTTGGCCTTGCGGTACAGGCGCGAACGCTGGCCGCGGTAGCCCTCGGCGCGTTCGAGGATGACGCGGCGCTTCTTGGCGGCGTTGACCGCTCTCTTTACTCGTGCCATTGCACTATTCCTTTACGATCTGCGGGGCTCAGTGGCCGAGGAGCTTCTTGACGTTCTTCGCGTCACCCTTGGAGAGGACCTGGTCCTCGTTCAGGCGGGCCTTGCGCTTGGAGCTCTTGACCTCGAGGTTGTGACGCATACCGGCCTGCTGCTTCATGATCTTGCCGGTACCGGTGACCTTGAAGCGCTTCTTCGACCCGGAGTGGGTCTTCTGCTTGGGCATGGTGGTGCCTTTCCGTGGGATGGATGGGGGGCCGCGTCGTTGCGGGGTCGGTCCGGGGACCTATTCGGCCGCGGCGTCCGTGGATTCCGCGGCTGCCTCGGACGTGGAACCGGCCTCGGCCTCGTCCTTGCCCTTCGCGGCGTGCTCGGTGGCGCGACGCTCGGCCTTCTGCGCAGCACGCTTGGCGTTCTGCTCGCCCTTGACGTCGGACTTGTTCTTGAGCGGGGCGATGATCATCGTCATGTTGCGGCCGTCCTGGGTCGGACGCGACTCGACGACACCGAACTCGGCGATCTCCTCCGCGAACTTCTGGAGGAGACGGACACCCTGCTCCGGACGCGACTGCTCGCGGCCACGGAAGAGGATCATCGCCTTCACCTTGTCGCCGCCGAGGAGGAACCCCTCGGCGCGCTTGCGCTTCGTCTCGTAGTCGTGCACGTCGATCTTCAGGCGGAAACGGACCTCTTTCAGGTCCGTGTTCACCTGGTTGCGACGGGCTTCCTTGGCCTTCTGAGCGGCCTCGTACTTGAACTTGCCGTAGTCCATGATCTTGGCCACGGGCGGCTTCGAGTTCGGCGCGACCTCGACCAGATCCAGTTCGGCTTCCTGCGCGAGACGCAGAGCCATGGCGATCGGGACGACGCCGACCTGCTCACCCTGGGGACCGACGAGTCGGACTTCGGGAACGCGGATTCGGTCGTTGGTACGGGGATCGGTGATGCGGAGCTCCTTCAATCAGGTGGTGGCCGTCCGGGGCGTTTGCCCTGGACGACAGCACGAGAGAGGAGATCTGACGCACGGGATGTCGACCCGTTCGGCAGCCGCCCTGCGTCGGACCCGTGGGATCCGACCGACGAGTGCAACACGTGCACTCGCGGAGCGGTGGTGACCCGGTAGCCTGGTGGAACGCGGCCGCGGGTGGGAGAGACTCCTCTTTCGTGACACCGTCCGGGTGTTGTCAGGGATCGTGACGTCAGGAGAACCGACGTCAGGAGAACTGATGGCACACGGACAGCATCTGCCGCGAGCAAGCCTAGCAGAGGAGCACCGTGAGCGACACCCCGATCGACGACACCGGCATCGACGCCGCCAGGGACATCGCGGAGGTGCCGGCGGTCGAACTCATCAACACCGTTGCGGTGCACCTGCTCAGTGCCGCGGCCGTGAAGGTCGGCCTGGCCGACGACCCGCAGGAGCAGACCGACCTGGACGAGGCGCGGAAGCTCATCACCGCACTGGCCGGCCTGGTCACCGCCGCCGCGACCGAGATCGGCGACCACCACGCCCGTCCGCTCCGCGACGGGCTGCGGTCGCTGCAGCTCGCCTTCCGCGAGGCGTCGGCGATCCCCGACGCCATCGGCGCCGGGCCGGGCGAGAAGTACACGGGCCCCGTCAACTAGACGACGTCACCCGATGACGGACGGGAGGCACGGTGCCAGCTGGCACCGTGCCTCCCGTCCGTCGGTGGGCCGCGTTCAGGACCCGGTGCGGCCGACCAGGCGCGCGACGGCCGCGAGCGGGATGCCGACCCAGTCGGGTCGATTGCGGGTCTCGTAGACGACCTCGTAGACCGCCTTGTCGAGCTCGAAGGCGTCGAGGAGTGCGCTGTGGGCGGCGAGGTCCGCGCCGGTCCCACGCTGGTATCCGTCGAGGAACCGTCGGCGTGCCTCCTCCGCCCAGGCTGCTGCGTCGACCGGTTCGGCGTCGTGCGCCAGGGCACCGGCGACGTAGTCGAAGGAGCGGAGCATGCCCGCGACGTCGCGCAGGGTGACGTCGGGCAACGAGCGTTCGTCGAGCGGGCGGAGGGGTTCGCCCTCGAAGTCGAGGAAGACCCAGCCGCGGGGCTCCGGGGCCGCGAGTACCTGCCCGAGGTGCAGGTCGCCGTGGATGCGCTGCAGGTCCGGCCAGGTCGCGTCGGCGGCACGGGCGTAGACCGCGCGGATGGCGTCGGCGTGGTCGGCGACGGCGGGGGCCTCGCGGGCCGCGGTGTCGAGGCGGGCGTACATCGTCGCGACGGCCGTGTCGCGTCGTCCCGCGTCGGCCGGCTCGGTCGGCAGGGCTCGGGCGAGGGTCCGGTGCACCTCGGCGAGCGCGGTGCCGAGCTGTTGGGCCCGGTCGCCGAACGGCGTGCGGGCCTGCGCCTCCTGCAGTGCGACGCGCCAGGCGTCGTCGAGTCCGGGCAGGAACTCCTGGGCGAAGGCGAGGTGTCCGGTCGCCGTGCCGTCGGGGCGTCCGACGTCGGGCCAGTCGGCACGGAGGGCGCCGTAGACCCGTGGCACGCGCGCACTGCCCGCTGCGGTGAGGGCGAGCTGCGTGGTCACGTCCGGGTTGTCGCCGTGGTGCAGCACGCGGAAGACCTTGATGATGACGCGGTCGCCGGACTCGGTGTCGCAGATGACCGAGGTGTTGGACTGCTCACCCGTGAGGACGCGGGCCGCAGTGACCCGGCCGATCGGGCTGAGGCTGTCCGCTGCCGCGTCGATGCGTGCGGCGAGCGCCGAGACCCATGCGAGATCGGTGGTGGCGTCGACGACCGTGCCGTCGGGGCCGCTCGTGGTCGGTGACTGGTAGAGCACCGGCACCGCGGGGGCGTCGTCGAGCACCAGGCGGGTCCCGTCGTCGGTCGAGATGGTGCGGAGGCGTGGCACGGACCCCTTGGAGGCGTACCACCGGCGGTCGGCGATCCAGGACTCGAGGTCGCGGTCGCTCGGCTGACCGGTGTCGGCGGTGGTGTCGGGGGCGGTGGTGTCGGGGGCGCTGCGTGCTCCGTCGCTCATGCAGCGGAACCTACGCGCCGGGGGCTGTCGAGGTGCCGAGTCCTCCACAGGACGCGCTGCGGAGCGCGGGGTCCACAGGACGCCGCTCCCCCCGTTCCGACACGGGCGCATCGGACGACACTTGCGGCATGCCTCGCTCCGATGCCGCTCCTCCTCTCGCCGCCGACCTCGAGCTCACCGACCCCGTGCTCATCGACCCCCGCCGGACCTGGCGGGTCCTCGACGACCGCCGGCTCCCCGCGCTCGAGCCCTTCGCCGCCGATGTGCGTCGGTACGGACCCGTGACGGTGCGCGAGACGGTGTGGGACGCCGAGGACCGGGTGCTCGCGGCCGCGGGAGTCGTGCTCACACGGTCGTCCGACGGCACCTGGAGCATCGACCGGGGCCCGGACTCGGACGGTCCGGAACCTCTGGCGGGCGAGCCCGACACTCCCCCGCGGGTGGCCGTCGAGGTGTTCCTGCGTGGCCGTGCGCTCCGGACGGTCCTGGTCCGGGACACCACCACGAGCCTCGTGACACTCCGTGGCGGGGACGGACGGGTCCGGGCCGAGATCGCGGACGTCCGCGTGGACGACGGCGACCCGGACACCACCGTCCTGCGGTCGGCCCGGTGGTGGGCCCTGACGGTCGACGGCCGCGAAGGCGCCACGGCACGAGCGGCCGAACGAGCGCTGCACGATGCGGCGACCGACCCGGTGGACGTCCCATCGGTCGCGCTCCCCCGCGGGCCCGAGCCGGCCCCGGAACGACGCGGTGGTCGGGCGAAGCGTCCCCGGTCGAACACGGCGGCCGGGTTCGTGCTGCGGGTGCTCGACGCGCTGCGGAACGACCTCGTCGCAGTGGAGCCCCGGGTCCGGAACGACGAGCACGAGGCCGTCCACGACCTGCGGAAGGTGGTGCGCCGCCTGCGGAGCGTGCTCGCGGCGTTCCGGGGTGCACTCGACCGCCAGGCGACCGAATCCCTGCGGGCTTCCTTCGCGGAGATCGGCCGGACGGCGGGGACGGCACGCGATGCCGAGGTGCTGCACGCGGGGCTGTCCCGCTCGGCGGCGCGGACACCCACCGGCTACGTCGACACCGAGACCCTGCGCCGCATCGACTCGGAGACCGCCGAACGCCGCAGCACCACTGCGGCGGAACTCCGGCGCGCCCTGGACTCCGAGGCGTGGTTCCGGACCCTCGACGCCCTCGACGACCTGCTGCTGCGGGCCCCGGCCGGGCCGCACGGTGACGAGGACGCGACGGTGTTCACCACGAGGCGGATCCGGCACGAACGGGCACGGGTCGGTCGGCAGCTGGGTGATGCCGACGACGACCTCGAGACCCTGCACGAGATCCGGAAGGCCGCTCGCCGGTTGCGGTACGCGTTGCAGGCCGCGGGCGACCTGCCCGACGTCGGGAAGCGCCGGCTCGGTCGGCTGCGGCGGGTCCAGGAGACGCTGGGCGAGACGCTCGACGCCGCACACGCCGCCGACGCGTACCGACGGTCGGCTGCGGTGGCGGCGCAGGACGGCGTGGACACGTTCGGGTACGGAGCGCTGGCGACGGCCGAGCACGCCGCCCTCGGACAGGGCATCCAGCGGTCGTGGAGGGTGCTCGCGCGGCTCTGATGCTGCGCGGGACTGGATCCTGAACGGAGTGCTCGCGATCGCGCGGCCCTCTTTACAACGATGTACCAGCACGGGAACATGGAGCCATGAGCACGCTCGACGGCACCGTGGCCGCACCTGACTCCGCTTCCGCCCCCGGCCTCCCCCTCGCCTCGCGGCAGGACGGCACGTACCCCCGGCCGCAGATGCTCCGCACCGCGTGGGCGGACCTCGACGGCACGTGGTCGTTCCGGAACGAGGGTGACGACGAGGCCTGGCGCACCGGGTTCCCGGACGCCCGCGACATCGTCGTCCCGTTCCCGCCGGAGTCACCCGCCTCGGGCATCGACGAGCCCGGCTTCCACCCCGTGGTCTGGTACTCCCGCGCGATCACCCGCTCCGAGCTCGACGCCGCCGGGTTCGGCGACGGCGCACCCCGGATCGTCCTCCACTTCGGCGCCGTCGACTACCGAGCCCGGGTCTGGGTCGACGGGCAGTTCGTCGGCGCGCACGAGGGCGGCCACACCCCGTTCTCCTTCGACGCCACCGAGGCACTGGCCACGGACCCCGAGGCTGTCCACACGCTGGTGGTCCGTGCCGAGGACGACCCGCACGACCTCACCCAGCCGCGCGGCAAGCAGGACTGGCACGAGGACGCCCACGCCATCTGGTACCGCCGCACCACCGGGATCTGGCAGACGGTCTGGCTCGAGGCCGTGCCGACCGCCTCGATCGAGTCCCTGCGCTGGACGAACGTCGACCACGCGACCATGCGCCTGACCGTCCGGCTCGGCGGACACCGAACCGGCGGCGAGCGCGTGCGCGTCGACGCCCGCTGGGACGACCGCGACGAACACCTCGCGACGGTCGAGGCCACGCTCGGCGGGACCGGGACCGGGGACGAGTTCGACGTGGTCGTGCCGATCGCCCGGCAGACCAACGGGCAGGCCGAGGACGAGCTGCACTGGACGCCGGACGCGCCGCGGCTGATCGACGCCACGGTCACGCTGCTGCCCCGCACGGACAGCGACACGGCACCCGACGCGGACCCGATCGACGCGGTCGCGAGCTACTTCGGGCTCCGGACCGTCGGGGTGGACGGCGGCGCGTTCCTGCTCAACGGCCGACGCCACCCCGTCCGCAGCGTCCTGAACCAGGGCTACTGGCCCGAGTCGCACATCGCAGCCCCGTCACGCCAGGCCCTGCGCCGCGAGGTCGAACTCATCAAGGAGCTCGGGTTCAACGCGGCCCGCAACCACCAGAAGATCGAGGACCCGCGGTTCCTGTACTGGGCGGACCGCCTCGGGCTGCTCGTCTGGGGCGAGGCTCCCGGGGCTTACGCGTTCTCGCCGCGAGCCGTGCAGCGTCTGATGCGCGAGTGGATGGACGCCGTCGAACGCGATGCCTCGCACCCCTCGATCGTCACCTGGGTCCCCGCCAACGAGAGCTGGGGCGTGCAGCACATCGCCACCGACCCGGCGCAGCAGGCCTACGCCCGGGCCCTCGCCGACGTCACGCGGGCGCTGGACCCGACGCGGCCGGTGATCTCGAACGACGGGTGGGAGCACACGAACTCCGACATCGTCACGATCCACGACTACGAGGGCGACGGCCCGCGGCTCGCACTCACCTACGCGGACGACACCGCACGGACCCGGCTGCTCGGGGGGATCGGCCCGGCGGACCGCCGCATCCTGGTCGGGGGTGCCGAGGACCTCGGCCAGCCGGTCATGCTCACCGAGTTCGGCGGTGTGAACTACCAGCCGGGCGTCCAGCGCGAGGACGGCTGGGGCTACACCTCGGCCAGTGACGGCGACGACTGGGTCACCCGCATCACCGCGCTGTACGACGCGATCCGTGCGAGCTCGTTCCTCGCCGGGTCCTGCTACACGCAACTCACCGACACCATGCAGGAGACGAACGGCCTGCTCAACGCGGACCGGTCGCCGAAGGTGCCGATCGAGCAGATCCGTCGCGCGGTCACGGGGCGCTAGCCGGGAGGCCCGCACTTCGTGAGCAGCAATGGTCGGGTCCGTGAGACGGATCCGACCATTGCTGCTCTCGAAGCACACGGGTCGGCTCGCGACGGGCGGGAGGTGGCCCGCGATGCGGGGCACGGCCTGTGGTCTGGGAGGATCGGCGGGTGACGAGCGTGGCGGAAGCGAGCCGGGCCTCCAGGCGGGGGTTCCGGAGCCTGCTGACCGGACGGCACAGCGCGTGGACGGCGCCGCTGTTGATCTGGGGCGCCTCGCGGGTGGTCAGCACCGTGCTGCTGGCGACGATGTACGTGCTGGCGACGGTGAGCGACTGGCCGTTCGCGTCACACCGGCAGGACCCGTCCTTCTTCACGTTCTCGGGCTCGTGGGACGCGTCGTTCTACCGGATCATCGCCGAGCACGGGTACCCCACCACGCTGCCGGTCGACGAGACCGGCCACGTGCTGCCGAACGCCTGGGCGTTCCTGCCGGTGTTCCCCGCGGTCGTGCGGGGCGTGATGACGCTGACCGGCGCGTCGTTCTGGGTCGCCGGGGTCGTGGTGGCGTCGATCGCCGGGGCCGGGGCCTGCGTGCTGCTGTACCGGCTGGTGGTCGCCGTCGGCTGCTCGCACCGGGCTCGTTGGGCGACCGCCCTGTTCGCGTTCGCGCCGACGGGGTTCCTGCTGCAGGTCGCCTACGCCGAGAGCCTGCTGCTCGTGCTGCTGTTCGGCGCGCTGCTCGCCCTCGTCCGGCGGCGGTACTGGCTGATCGCGCCGCTCGGTGTCGTGGCGGCGTTCACGAAGCCGGGGGTCCTCGCGTTGGCGCTGGCACTGGCCGTGCACCTGGTCGTTCGGTGGGTCGGAGCGCGCCGGTCTGGGCAGGCTGCCGAGGTGTTCCCGTGGCGCGACCGTGCCGTGATCGTCGTGTCCGGACTCGTCGTCGCGGCCGCGGGTCTGGCGTGGCCCGTGATCGCGACGGCCGTCACCGGCCGACCGAACGCGTACCTGGACACGGAGCTGTCGTGGTGGGTGGGGTTCGTCGGCCGACAGCACTTCGCGCCGCTGACGCCGTGGTTCACGATGGCGTCGACGTGGCTCGGGCCGCTCGGCATCGTGCTCGTCGTGGTGGTGCTCGGCGGGGCGGTGTGGTTCTTCTCGCGCGGGAGCACGCGGGCCTTGGGCACCGACGTCCTCGCGTTCACGGCGTCCTACGCGCTGTACCTGGTGGCGGTGTTCCTGCCGCAGCAGTCGTTGCCACGATTGCTCATGCCGATGGCGCCGTTGCTCGGGTCGGACGTGTTCGTCGGGACACGGCGCCGGGCGGTCACGTGGCTGGTCGTCGGCGTGTGCCTGCAGCCGGTCGCGATCGTGCTGCTGTGGTTCCTCGGCTACCCGTGAGCGGCGGGGCGCGGCGCGGGCTGGTCTGCAAGACACCGGTGTTCGCCGGTTGAACACGCGCAGACCGCGGTGCGACGTGCGAACACCGGTGTCTTGCGGGCGCGACGGGCGCTACGCGTCGAAGGTGTGGAACCAGGCCGATCCGCCGGGGTGCTGCACCGTGATCATCTCGTCGAGGTCGCGGTACGGCCCGTCCTGGTTGTGGCTCGCCGACTTGATGCGGATGGTGCCGTCGGGCTCGGTGAAGACCTCGGACACGATGGTGGTGTGGTCCGGTGAGCCGTTGGCGTTCCAGTCGAAGAACACGATGTCGCCGACCTTGACCTTGTCGCGCTCGTCCGACGAACGCCGGGTGAGCCCGAACTCCGCCGCGTTGTCCTCGAGCCACGGGTCCATCGTCGGGCAGTAGGTCCAGGTCGCACTGTGCTCGGCACCGGCCGACCGGTTGTACCAGTCCGGCCGCTGCTGCCACCCGCGCGCGATGAGCGTCTGGTTGACGTAGTTCGCGCAGTCGCCGCCGATCGGGTTCATGGTGCCGTACTCGGCGAGGTTGTAGTCCTTCCAGTACCGCATCGCGTAGGCGAGCTGCCGGTCGACGTCGGTGAGCGCGGCGTACGCGAGGGTGGTCGTCACGACGGCACTGCCCGCGTCCGGTGTGGCGGCGGCGGTCGGGGTCGGCGTGGCGGTGGCGGTGTCCTGGGTGGCGCCGCTCTGCCCGTCGTTCGCGGCGCTGCCGTTGCCGTCCGAGGACTGGTTCGCCGAGGGGGTCGGCTCGATCGCCGACGTGAAGAGTGCGACGGCGGCGTCACCGGCGGTGTACATCGCCTGGTGCGGGGCCGTGAAGGTCACCTTCGACGCGGTCGCCTCGACGTCGCGCGCGGCGACACCACCGACGGTGACGCCCTTGACGGCGGCGAGTCCGGTCCCCGTGACGGTGACCGTGACGCCACCGGCGAGCGGTACCTGGGCCGGAGTGACGGCCTTCGCGACGGGCTTCGCCGTCGGGGTGGACGTTGCGTCCCCACCACCGGAGCTCCCGCGCCCGCCGCCCGCGCGGTTGCCCGAGTCGCCACCCTTGTCGCTGCCGGAGGAGCACGCCGCGACGGCGAGCCCGATCCCGGCGACGCCGGCGAGGGACAGGAGTGCGCGGCGGTTCATCGAGGCAGTCATGACACGACCAGCGTAAGCGACACCTCCGTCGTTCCGACACGGCATGATCGACTTCGGGGGCGCGCGTCCTCCGTGTCCCAGCGGACCCGTTCGAGAGGAACACACATGCCCGAGAGCCACGACTTCTTCGTCGCCACCGACCCCGAGACCGCCCGTGCCCAGGTGCGCGACGCCCTGACCCGCGAGGGCTACACCGTCGACGACGGCGAGCAGGGAGCGCTCCGTGCCACCCGGGGCAGCCTCGGCCTGACGCTGCTCATCGGCGGCATGGCGAACGACCGCACGTTCCACACCCGCCTGGACGTGCAGATCATGATCGCCCCGGACGGCCGCACGGTCGCCCGACTGCTCCGCGGCTCCGGCAAGTCCGCGATCAAGGGCGGAGCACTCGGCATCTCGCGCGGCAACCGCGCCTTCGAACAGGCCGCGAACGCGATCCACACCACGTTCGCGCAGTCCGGCGTGCTGACGGAGAGCATCGCGGGCTGACGCTCCGTCAGGGGATCACGCAGTCAGATCACGTGCACGAGACGTTGCGGTCGATGGTCCCGGACCCGTAGGGCACCTCGACCTGGACCATGGCGATCGTGCCGCCGGGCAGCGGCGTGCTCGAGCAGGCCTTCCGCGCCTTGGTGACGGTGCTCCTGCCGAGCGCGATCCAGTTCGAGCGGCCGTACAGCGCGCTGTTCGCCTTGACCGTGCCGGCGATGGTCTTCCACTGCGAGCCGGTCGAGTAGAGGCCGATCCGCTTCACACCGGCGGTCTTGAGCCCGACGATCATGCCCTGCATCGCGGCGCGGTTCTGCGCGGTGTCGCGCTGGTACGACAGGCCCGTCTCGACGTCGAGCCACCAGCGGTAGGCGGACGGGTTCGCGACACCGCGACTCTGGACGTCGTCGTACCCGCGGGCGTATCCGTACATGAACGAGCACGCCAGGGTGACCTGCTTCTTCCCGCCCTTGGTCACGCACTTGCCGAACGGGTTCGTGGGCACGGTGCCCTGGTACCGGTTCGACGTCGGCCAGACCGACGCCGCGAGGCCGGGGTTGGCGAAGAGCACGTAGAGCTGGGTCTTCGGCTGGGCGGAACCGCCGACGGACTTCGATGCCCAGTCGAGCTGTTCGGCGAGGCACGGGTTCGTGGTGTTGCCGAGGGAACCGTTGACGCCGACGATGCCGAACGCCTGGTCGGTCGGCACCTGGCTGCCACACTGCGGCCAGGAGATGTCGACGCCGAGCGGCGTGACCGCTGCCGAGGCGGTCGACGAGGGGCCGGCGACCGCGATGCCGGCGGCCACCACCACCGTGGTCGCGATGGTCGCGACGAGACGACTGATACGGAACATGCTCTCCCCCTGGTCGGGCCCCGCGGGCCGGCGGCGCCCCTGCGGCGCACGGGGAGTCTAGGGCGATGCGTTGGACAACACACCACCCCGATCCGTGAACTGTGTCGAACGATCTACCCCGCTCGGCCTGTGGAGGAGTGTCTCGCAGCACAGCCTCGGAACGACAGAACGGCCCGGAACCTGTCGGTTCCGAGCCGTTCTCGTGCTGACTACCTGGTGGAGCTAAGGGGATTCGAACCCCTGACCTTCTCATTGCGAACGAGACGCGCTACCAACTGCGCCATAGCCCCAAGTGCTCGACCACACTAGCACCCTCGTTCGGCCCAGCCGAAATCGCCGGTGGGCCGTCGGGCGTGCCGCGGGTCAGACCGCGCGGCGCCGTCGCATGATCGCGTCGAGGTCGGCCTGCTGGTAGGCGTCGTCGTCGAGGACACCCATGCCTGCCCACTTGCTGGGCGGCCCGGCGGGCTCGCCGACGGGAGCAGGAGCACCAGGAGCAACGCCGGCCGGCGCCGCGGGCGCCCGCAGCCCGAGCCGCTCGGCCAGACGCCCCTGGTCGTGCGCCGACAGCGACGCCGCGGCCTCTTCGAGCTCGGGCCGCATCCGCGACACCCGTGCCAACGACGGGTCCGACTCCCCCGCGCGGATCGCCGCAGCTTCGGCCTCGGCTTCCGCCTTGGCCGCGGCGACGCGTTCCTTCAGTCGGGCGGCGAGCTCGGCGGACGACTCGGGCGACGCGGCCGGAGCGGCCGGCCGCTCCACGTACAGGGGCTTCGGCACGTGGTTCGGGGTCCACGAGCGGTCCGCAACGGGCGCAGCGGGTTGCTCGGTGGACAGGGGCGGGGCCGGGTCCGTCCAGGCGGTGGCCGGCCGGGAGGCGCGGGTCGCGCCCGTCTCGCCGGCCGCGAGACGCTGCTTCCGCGCCGTCGCCACCTGGTGCAGCTGGGCCAGGACCGCTGCGGATCCACCGGCGGCGACGAGCCCGGCGACACCGATGAGCCAGAGCGACGGTGCCGCAACGACGACCACGAGGGCCACGACGACGCCGAGCGTGCCGAACAGGGTCGCCCCGAGCCGGGAACGGCGCATGCGCATCGCGGTCAGGGCCGGCACGGCGGACGCCCGCTCGAGCACCGGTGCCTGCTCGGCCAGCCGGCGGGTGATCTCACGCTGCCGCGCTGCTTCGTGGGCACGGACGATGGCGGTGCGCTTGGCCTCTTCGGACCGGGCGACGCGCTGCGCCTGCGCCAGGGACTTCGCGTTCATCTCGATGCGGACCTCGTCCGGCAGCTCGGCGGTCTGCGCGAGGATCCGGAGGGTCTGCTGCAGCCGGATGGCGTTCCGCTCGGTGGCCAGGTACTGGCGGCGGGCGGCCCACGACGGCATCAGGTAGACGAGCCAGAGGACGGCCGCGACGAGCAGGACGATGCCGCCACCCCACGAGCCGATTCCTGCCATGCGAACACGGTAGGGGCGGCGGTTCCCGCGCCGCGTCATTGCCGGACGCGTGTTGCGCGTGTCGGGCGGAATCTGCCGAAGGTGAGCCGCGCCTCCAGGCCCGTCAGGTGCGGTCCGTCAGATGCGGGGCGTCGTGTCCAGCGGCATCGCGGCCTCGTCGCGTGCGGCGGGCGGCACGGCTCCCACGCCGGGAGGCACCTGCCCCCGGACCCAGCGCTCGAGGACGCCCCCGCGGACCTCTTCCGCCACCAGCGCGAAGCAGAAGTGGTCGCGCCAGTCCCCGTTGATGTGGATGTAGCGGCGACGGAGGCCCTCGTACCGGAAGCCCAGCTTCTCGACGACCCGCAGGCTCGGTGCGTTCTCCGGACGGATGCAGATCTCGATCCGGTGCACGCCGAGCGACCGGAAGCAGTGGTCGACGGCGAGGGCGACCGAGATCGGCGTCACGTTGTGGCCGGCGGCGTCCTCGACGACCCAGTATCCGATCGACGCGCTCGCGAGCGAGCCGTACGAGATGCCGGAGACGTTGAGCTGACCGACGAAGCGGCCGTCGAGCTCCATCGCGAAGGGGAGTCCGAGTCCCGCGCGGGCGTTGGCCTGGAGCGCGCGGATGCTGCCCCGGACGTCGGTGGAGACGTGGCCGGAGGGGTTCGTGGCCTCCCACGTGCGGAGCCAAGAACGGTTGGTCGCGAGCGCCGCGTCGAGGTCACGGGTGTCGCGGAGCCGGAGGGGCCGGATGGTGACCCGCCCGTGGGACAGGGTCGGGATCGTCGTCATCGCTGGGTTCCTCCGGGGTCCCGCCCCGGTGCGGGACGGGGTGTCCCGCTCGGGTCCGTGATCACCGGACCCGAGCGGGATGGCCGACTATTCGCCCGCGTTGAACTCCTTCAGCCACGACTTGAGGTCGGGGCCGAGGTCATCGCGGTCCGAGGCGAGCTGCACGATCGCCTTGATGTAGTCGAGTTTGTCACCGGTGTCGTAGCGGCGTCCACGGAACACGACGCCGTACACGCCGCCGGTCCACTCCTCGGCGCTCGCCATCTTCATGAGCGCGTCGGTCAGCTGGATCTCGCCGCCCTTGCCCGGCTCCTGCTTCTCGAGGACGTCGAAGACCTCGGGGCGGATGACGTAGCGGCCGATGATGGCCAGGTTCGAGGGCGCCTCGCCCTGCGGGGGCTTCTCGACGAGCCCGGTGATCTTCACCACGTCGTCGGTGTCGGTCGGCTCGACCGTGGCGATGCCGTACAGGTGGGTCTGCGACTCGGGCACCTCGAGCAGGGCGACGATGGTCGCGTTCTTCTCGCCCTGGACCTCGATCATGCGCTGCAGCAGCGGGTCACGGGCGTCGATGATGTCGTCACCGAGGAGCACGGCGAACGGCTCGCGGCCGACGTGCATCTTCGCGCGGAGCACCGCGTGGCCGAGGCCGAGCGGGTCACCCTGCCGCACGTAGTGCATGTCGGCGAGGTCCGTCGACTGGTTCACCTTCTGCAGCTTCTCGTGGTCGCCCTTCTTGCGGAGGGTCTCCTCGAGCTCCGACACGTGGTCGAAGTGGTTCTCGAGCGCGTTCTTGTTGCGCCCGGTGATCATCAGCACGTCGGTGAGTCCTGCGCCGACAGCCTCTTCCACCACGTACTGGATGGCCGGCTTGTCGACGACGGGGAGCATCTCCTTCGGCATCGCCTTGGTAGCGGGGAGGAAGCGGGTACCCAACCCTGCGGCCGGGATCACCGCCTTCGAAATCTGGAAGCCCATGCTCAGACCGTATCCGATCCCCCTTTCGAGGGCATGTCGTCGCTACTGGGGACACGACATCGACGCGGGTTCCCGGCGGGAAGCCGCAACGGGAGCGCTCGGTAGACTCCTCGGCATGATCGCCGATCTCGGGAACGAGAAGCGCGCCCTGCGAGCCGAACTCCGGCAGCGGCGGCGCACCCGGACCACGACCGAACGCGACGCGGACACCGAGACCCTGACCGCGACCCTGCAGCGCTTCGTCGAGGAGCGCCAGGTGACGTCCATCGCCCTCTACCTCTCCGCACCGGACGAGCCGAACGTCCGGCCGTTCCTGAACTGGGCCCTCGAGCAGGGCATCCGTGTGCTGCTGCCGGTCACCCGCGAGGACGGCCTGCTCGACTGGGCCGTCGGCGACGGCGAGAGCGAGACCGAGAGCCTGCTCGGCCTGCCGGAGGTCGTCGGCGAGGTCCTCTCCCCGCTCGCGATCAACGACGTCGACGCGATCCTGGCCCCGGCGGCGGCGGTCGGACACGACGGCGTCCGCATGGGCTGGGGGCGCGGCTACTACGACAAGACCCTCGGGTCCATGGCGAACCGCCCGCCCGTCTATGCTGTGATCTTCGACGCGGAGTACCTCGACGAGGTCCCGCGCGAACCCCACGACGAACCCGTCGACGGCATCATCACGCCGTCGCGCATCATCACGTTCCGGAGCTGACGTGCCCACCTACTCGTACCGTTGCACCGAGTGCGACAACGCGTTCGACATCAAGCAGTCGTTCTCCGACGCCACCCTGACCGAATGCCCGGTGTGCGGCGGTGTCCTCCGCAAGGTGTTCTCCCCCGTCGGCGTGACCTTCAACGGCGGCGGCTTCTACCGCACCGACTCCCGCCCGGCCCCGAAGTCCGAAGGGTCGTCGAGCACCTCCGCGAAGTCCGAGCCGAAGAAGTCCGAGCCGACCAAGAAGGCCGAGTCGAAGCCCAGCACGTCGAAGCCCGCGTCCTGACGAGGACTGCGCTCCCCGGATAGGTTGGGCCGGTCGCCACTCGGCGGCCGTCCTCGACCCGGAAGGAGACCCTCGCATGAAGGGCTTCAAGGAGTTCCTGCTCCGCGGCAACGTCATCGACCTGGCCGTCGCAGTCGTCATCGGTGCGGCGTTCACCGCGATCGTCACCACGATCGTCAACGCCCTGATCAACCCGCTCATCGGTGCCGTGTTCAACGCCTCGAGCCTGGACAAGGCACTCATCGTGCACATCCCGACGATCTCCGGCGGTGACGCGAAGCTCATGTTCGGCGCGATCATCGGTGCCGTCATCAACTTCGTCATCGTCGCCGCGGTCGTGTACTTCGCGCTCGTGGTGCCGGTCAACCACCTGAAGAAGGCCGCGTTCGAGCGCGTCAAGAACGACGAGCAGCAGACCCCGCAGGACGTCCCCCCGACCGACGTCGAGGTGCTGCTCGAGATCCGCGACCTGCTCCGCCCGCAGAACGGCGGCGCCGGGAGCACGGGGGCGCACATCGCCCCGTCGAACGCTCCCGAGGGGCCCGGCATCGGCGGCTCGACGAAGCTCTAGCTCCGGGACCCGCCGCAAGACACCGGTGTTCGCGCTCTGCACACCCGCAAACCGCGGTGCGCAGTGGGAACACCGGTGTTTTGCGTCGCGAGCGGGCGGGCCTGCGTCAGGCGGCGGGGACCGTGCGGCGCTTCGCGAACATCGCGACGGCGTACTGGGCGCCGGCGAGCACGTGCCCCGCGGTGCCGAGGTACACGAACACCAGGGCCACGACCCGGACCCACGGCGCGTTCTCGTCGACGGTGTGCACCGCGGAGAACAGCAGCACCGGCAGCCCGACGAACAGCAGGGCCGAGCGGATCTTGCCCGTCCACGTGACGTCGAGGTCCGGGTTGCCGTGGAACAGCACACTCGACAGGACGACGAGCACCAGGTCGACGAGCACGACGACGGCCACCACCCACCAGGGCAGCAGGCCGACGAGCACCAGGGACAGCACGATCGCGATGATCGCCAGGCGGTCGGCGACGGGGTCGATGGCCTTGCCGAGCTTCGAGCCCTGGTCGAACTTCCGGGCGATGAAGCCGTCCGCCCAGTCGCTCACGCCGATCACGACGAGGGCGACGAGCGCCCACCCCGGGTGGCCGGCGACGACGAGGCCGATGAACACCGGGATCAGCACGAGGCGGAACAGCGTGATCAGGTTCGGCCAGGTCTGCCAGTCGGGGCGCTGCCGCGCGGTGTCAGTCATCACGGGCCAGGCTACCGGTTACCAGTGCGGGGGGACGTCGCGCCGGAGCTGGTCGTCGTTCTCGCCATCGCGGTGCCGGGCCGGTTCCGGCGGCGGCGCCGGGTCGTAGCCGTCCACCGGCTGGGTGGTGACGCGTCTGCGGCGCCGCACCGGGCCTCCCGGCTGGTCCGCTGTCTCGCCTCCGTCAGCGGCGGGGCGGACGGGAGGCGCGGCTGACGACACGTCGTCGGCCCGCGTCCACGTGCCCACCAGCTGGTCCGTCTCCGGCGTCACCGGACCGGCGGGCCGCGAGGCCCGGCGGCTCATCGGCGTGCGAGGCCGATGCCGGGCACGCAGGGATGGAGATCCTGCGTGTTCATCGGCGGGCTGGGATCGGGGGGATCGAGATCTCCTGCGTCGCGCCGCGGTCGACACCGAGCACGGCGGCGACGGTGTCGGCCACGCGGTCCGGGTCGGAGAACAGCTGGAACGCGTGCACGCGGACGTAGTGCCAACCGAGTCGACGGAGCACCTCGGGACGCAGGCGCAGGGACTCGCGCAGCGACCCCTTCACCAGCGACGCATCGGTCTCGATCGTGACGCACACCCCACCGTGCGCGGCGACGAGGCCGAGCTTGCCGCGGTGGCCGAGCGCGACCGGGATGCCGCGCATCTCGAGGCGCCGGGCCAGGTCGACGAGCAGCGGGTCGGAGTCGTCCGGCACGTACTCGGCGGTGGTACGGGCGCGGACCTCGGCCAGGATCTCGGCGAGGGCGACGGTGCCGTGGCCCATGCGCTCGGCCTCGATGTCCGAGGGCTGGAAGCACGTGACGATGACCATCGACCGACGGGCCCGGGTCATCGCGACCGCCAGCAGCCGCTCGCCACCGGGCTTGCCGAGCGGACCGAAGTCGCGCAGCACGCGGCCGTGCGGGGTGCGGCCGTAGCCGATGGAGAACACGACGCGGTCGCGGCTCTGCGCCACCGACTGCTCGAGCGTCGCCACGATGAACGGCTCGGCGCGGTCGCCGATGACGAACTCGGTGAGGTCCTTGTGCCCCTGGGCGGCGGTCAGCACGGCCTGCTCGACCCGCACGGCGTGCTTCGCCGACGCGGTGATGACCATGAGCGACTCGGTCGGACGGGTGCGGGCGTGGTCGATGACGAGCCGGACCACGCGGTCCACCTCGGCGTCGACGCTCTCGACGGCACCGGACTCGGGGTCGGGCACGGCCTTGCCGTCGCTGACGTAGTCGAGCGCGATCGACCCGTGGCCGAGGAACGAGCCGGCCCACGGCAGGGACTCGATCTTGCCGCCGTAGAATCGACGGTTCACGAGCTCGGCGAGGTCCTCGCCGCCGGCACGGTACGACCGCGACAGGGACAGGGTCGGCAGCAGGGTGGAGAGCTTCGCCAGTGCCGAGTCGGCGTGGAACGCGTCGAGCGTGCCCTCGTCGACCTGCAGGGCACGGTGCTCGGGGTCCACGGCGATGCGGAACGGCGACGGCGTCTGGGTCACCGGGTCGCCGAACACGACGGTCTGGCGGGCACGGCGGACGGCACCGACGGTCTCCGCGATCGTCACGGCACCGGCGTCGACCAGGATCACGGTGTCGAAGGGCATGGTGTCGGCGATCTGCGGCACCTCGTACGGACTGGCGAGCCAGACGGGTGCGATCGACCGGGACAGGTGCGGTGCGGAGTCCTGCAGCAGACGCGAGGTGATCGCGCCGTCGCGGAGCTGGGTCTTGAGCGCCGTCGCTTCTTCGGGCCAGTCGACGAGTCCGACCTTCCAGTTCTCGGCGAGTTGCCACGCAAGGCCCTGGGAGACCCCGGCCGCGTGGGCGTCGTCGACGAGTCGGAAGTCGGCCTCGACCCGGTCGAGCATGTCGGTGTTCGCGCCGAGCAGGGCCCGGTCGGACTCGAGCATGGTCTCGAGGGCGGACTGCCACCAGGCGAGCTCGAGCTCGGCCGGCACCTGGACGTCCGGAACGTGCCGGTTCGCCAGGTCGGTGATGAGCGGCTCGAGCTGCAGGTCGCGCAGGGTCTGCATGAGCTCGGTGCGCTCCTGCAGGTTGTGCAGGACGTCGGACTCGGCGGCGAGCTCGGCGATGGTCGGGACGAGCTGGTCGATCGGGGTGTTCGCGAGCTGGCGGTCGCGCTCCGTGCGGCCCAGCGGCTCGTCGAGGCGCGCGAGGTCCTCGGCGACGTTCGAGAACAGCACCTGGACGTCGGCGATGCCGGTGGGCACCTCGGGGTTCACGCCGGCGGCGACGTAGCGCTGCCAGAGCACGCGCTGCTGCTGCACGCGGGTCAGGGCCTCGTGCAGGTCGGACACGTGCACGCCCGGACGGACGTACTCACGGGCGAGCTTCTTGAGCCGGCGGCGGTTCGTCGACGACATCGGTGCGCCCTCGCCGCGGGGGGCGGTGGCGGCCACGAGCTCGGACACCGAGCGGTCGAAGACCACCGGCAGGAAGCGGTCGAGCGTGTCACGGATCTCGGTGAGCAGGCGCAGGTAGATGCCGAGCTCGTTGATCGTCGTGAACTGGCGCATGTGCGTCGAGTTCACCAGGTCGTGGGCGCGGCGGAGCAGGGTCGGCAGGCCGTCGGCGTCGAGGTCCTTCGCGATGCGGTGGGCACGCTGGGCACCGTCGCTCGCTCCGAACTTCGCGCCGTACCAGGGCGAGTCGTCGGGGCCGTAGCGGAACTCACCGAGGTTCGCGGCGCTGACCATGGTCTCGGCGACGCGCGAGCGACCCTCGACCATCGAGGCGACGGACTGCTTCGACAGGCGCGCGGTCGTCGAGGGGGCGACGGGCAGCAGCGACAGCCGGGACAGCTCCACCAGGCAGTCGAGCACCGAGACGCCGAAGTCCGGGTCCTTGCGGGTGAGCGAGCCGCGGTAGTCCTTCAGCACCTTGCGCAGCCGGACCAGGGCGTCGTCGACCTCGCGGAGGTTCGGACGAACGGCCTTCTCGTTGCGGGCGATGGCGCGGACGACGTCACGACGCAGGGTCGACGGCGTGACCGCGACCCCGGGCAGCTGGACCTCACCGAAGCGGGCGGCGATGCCCCGAAGGGTGGCGCGGCGCGGGCTCACGACGAGCACGCGCTTGTTCGCCGCCACCAGTCCGCCGAGGGCGTTCACGATGGTCTGCGTGCCACCGGTGCCCGGCAGGGTCTTCACGACGATGGAGTTGCCGGCCGTGATCTGCGCGATCACGTTCTCCTGCTCGTCGTCGGCGTCGAGCAGCAGCGTGTCGGTCTCGGGGCTGCGCTCGTCCGACGGGGTCTGCTCGACCGGGTGGTAGGACTGCTCGACCTGCCACTTCGCGCTCGGGTTGCCGGCCAGGGCGTCGAGCACGGGGTGGGACAGGTCGCCGGTGTCCTCGACCATGCCGGTCGCGACCTCGGCGAAGGTGGACACCACGAGCCGGGCGTGCACGGAGAAGCCGGGGATGTGCGCGGTCAGGCCACGCAGGCGGTCGATGACGGGGTTCGGCGTGAACGAGCCGTCCTGCTGTGCGAGGGCCACGAAGGACTGCGCGTCGAGGATCACCCCGAACTGCTCGTGCAGCGCGTCGGCGAGGCCCGGGTTGAGCACCGGTTCGCCGAGCAGCCGCACCTCGAAGTCGCGTCCGTGCCGGCGGATCGCCAGGGGTCGCAGGAGCACCGGGCCGCGGAACTGCTCGTCACCGTGCTTCCAGTCGGCCATGCCGATGCCGAGCTTCACGGCGTCGATGCCGCGCACCGTGGCGAGCTCGGTGCCCTTCGCCTCGACGTGTCCGGCGGCGACGCGGGCGGCACGGAGCGCCACCTCGTCGCGGATCAGGCTGGACAGCAGCGTCGTCTTGCCGGTGATGAACTGCGCGAGACCGCCCGGGTGGGTGGTCGAGAGCTCGATGCGTGCGCGCGGGTGGTCGCTGAAGTGCGTGAGCGGGCTCGTGCCGCCGACCCCGGTCAGCTGGGTGCGCCAGCCGTCCCACGTCGGTTCGGCCGCGTTGCCGGCCTGCAGTCGCGGGTCGCCGAGGCTGATCGCCTGCGGGCTCGTCATCTGCAGCTCCGGGCGGAGCGTGCGGTCCGGCTCGTCGTCGGTCCGTTCCTGGTCCACGTCCTGCTGCTCGTCTCGATCGTCATCGGGGCGCACGCGGGCACCCTCGACGGGGACGTCGTCGTTCACGTCGTCCTCACCGTCGGTCACCCTGTCCGCTCGCCACACATCCGACACTGTAGGCGGAACCGGACGGCCTCTCTGGCAATGAACCGAGGTTTCGGGGTTTCCGCACGGACGTGAGCGCCGTGCGGCGCGTCCGATCAGACGTTCGTCCCGTCCGGTGTGGTACCAACGGGGCATGGCCATCGACGACCGCACCGCTCCGTCCGCCCCCACGCCGAACCGGCGTCGATCGGTCCCCGCCGAGATCTCGCGCTCCTGGCTGCTGGTCTCCGGCACGGCGACCGACCGGTTCGAGAAGTCACAGCGGTCCCGCGCCGACCAGATCATCCTGGACATCGAGGACGCCGTCGACCCGGCCGCGAAGCCCTCGGCTCGGCAGGGCGTCGCCGCCTGGCTCGCCGGTGGCGGTGAGGCCTGGGTGCGCATCAACGACGTCACGACGGACTTCTGGGCCGACGACGTCGAGGAGCTCCGCGGCCTGCCCGGGCTGCAGGGCGTCATGCTCGCGAAGACCGAGTCCCCGGCGCAGGTCACCGACACGTGGCACCGGCTCGGTGGGCAGACGCCCGTGATCGCCCTGGTCGAGTCGGCACTCGGCATCGAGGAGTCGGTCTCGATCGCGAGGGCCCAGGGTGCGTTCCGCCTGGCGTTCGGCTCGGGCGACTACCGGCGCGACACCGGCACGAGCGCCGACACCCTCGCGATGGCGTACCCGCGGTCGAAGCTGGTGGTCGCATCGCGCGTCGGCGGCCTGCCCGGTCCGATCGACGGCCCCACGGTCGGGTCGTCGCACCCGATCCTCCGCGAGCAGTCGCAGGTGGCCGTGTCGCTCGGTCTGACCGGCAAGCTCTGCCTCGACACCGAGCAGCTCCCCGTCATCAACGAGGTCATCTCCCCCACGCCGACCGACGTCGCCTGGGCGCAGGACTTCCTCGACGACTTCGAGGCCCGAGGCCGGGTCATCCGCGACGGATCCGACCTGCCGCGACTCGGTCGGGCGCAGAAGATCCAGCGCCTCGCACAGGCGTTCGGGGTCGAGGCGCGGTAGGACTGCACGCATGACCTGGTCCAACGTCCCCGGCCCTCCGCCGCAGTCCTCCTCCGGTCCCACGGACGCACAGCGCGCCGCGTGGGAGCGCGGCGGCACCACGTTGTTCCCGCCGGCGAAGCTCGCCGACCGGATCTCGACGGTGCTGCTCCTGGTGTTCGGTGCCGTCATGACCGCGATCACGACGGTCGTCGGCATCATCGCGGTCGCCTCGGCCACGGCGGAGTGCGACGCCTCGTCGGGCTGCACGCCCGGCGGGTACTTCGGTGGCGCCGCCATCGCGGTCGGCGGTGCCTTCGTCATCGGGGTCGCGACGATCGTGCTGTCGATCGGTGCGTGGATCCGCCGGAAGCCGTCGTGGTGGATCGCCGCGATCGGCTTCGTGCTCGCGATCGTCGTCATCGCCTGGGGCGGCGTCGTGTTCGCGAACGCCGTCGACGACGGTTCCGCCGCGTCGTCGGTGTCAGCCAGCGCCTGACCGGCGCGCACCGGCACCACGCTTCCGACAGGACACGCGTCGATCGACGCGTGTGCTGTCCGAGAACGTGTGTGCGTTCCGGCCTGGAGGCGCGGGGCGGGGCCGCCACGGGCCTCCAGTCCGCCGGTCGGTCACCGCCACGGCGTCGTCACCTGGGCGTGCGGGCGCATGCCCGGCGCATGCTGGGCCGATGAAGCAACGAGTCATCGGAGACGTGTCCGTCAGTGCCGTCGGTCTGGGCGGGATGCCCATGTCGATCGAGGGCCGACCGGACGAACGTCAGGCCATCGCCACCATCCACGCAGCGCTCGAGAACGGTGTCACGCTCATCGACACCGCCGACGCCTACCACCTGGGCGGGCACGACGAGGTGGGGCACAACGAGGAGCTCATCGCGCGGGCCGTCCGGGAGTTCCACGACGACACCTCGGACGTGCTCATCGCGACGAAGGGCGGACACCTGCGTCCCGAAGCCGGCAACTGGGCGCAGAACGGGCACCCGGAGTACCTCAAGGAGGCCGCGAAGGCCTCGGCGAAGCGGCTCGGCGTCGAGACCATCGGGCTCTACCAGTTCCACCGTCCGGACCCGGCTGTGCCGTACGCCGAGTCGATCGGGGCACTCGCCGAGTTGCTCGACGAGGGCGTGATCCGGATGGCGGGCATCTCGAACGCCGACCCGGACCAGATCCGCACCGCGAACGAGGTGCTCGGCGGCCGCCTGGCCTCGGTGCAGAACCAGTACTCGCCGAAGTTCCGGTCGAGCGAGCCGGAACTCGAGCTGTGCGACGAGCTCGGCATCGCCTTCCTGCCGTGGAGCCCCCTCGGCGGCATCGGGAGCGCGGCCGACCTCGGCACCGCGTTCGAGGACTTCGCGTACATCGCCCGCGACCGTGGTGTCACCCCGCAGGTCATCGCGCTGGCGTGGGAGCTGCAGAAGAGCGACGTCGTCGTGCCGATCCCCGGGGCGTCCCGCCCGCAGTCGATCCTGAACTCGCTCACGGCACCGACCGTGCGCCTGCGTCCGGAGGACGTCGCCCGGCTCGACGCGTCCCAGCCCGCGGCCGTCTGACCAGGCCCCGGCAGACACGACGCCCCGCCGCTCCTGTGGAGGAGGGACGGGACGTCGTCGTGTTCCGTGCGGTTCCGGCGTCGCTCAGTTCTTGGCGGGGCAGACCGCCGAGACCCGGTCGAGCGTGGTCTGCACCTCGGTCTGGGCCGTCTTGACCTCGGCCGAGTCTTCGGCCGCACCGGAGCGGATGGCGGAGCTGTAGCCCTTCGCCGCGCCGGAGAAGTCCTCGAACGTGTCGTGCACCTGATCGTTCGAGACCTTGGTCAGCGCCGAGTCGATGCGCTGGACGAACTCCTCGATGAGCGCCGCGCGGGCCTTCGGTTCGGCCGGGGCCGAGTTCGAACCCTGCTCCTTGAGGAACGACGCGAGTTCGTTCTCGAGCAGGGAGCAGGCTTCCTGCTTGCTCTGTGCGGGTGCTGCCGCGGCGGTCTTCGACGCCGAGGGTGCGCTGGACGACCCCGAGTCGCCGCCGGACGAGCCGCCGTCGGACGAGCCGCCCGAGCAGCCGGCGAGCAGCGTGAGCGCGAGGCCAGCGGTGGCCAGTGCGGTGAGTGTGCGGCGCATCAGGAGTTGCACTCCTTCTGGAAGGCGTTGCCGGCGTCCTGCACCTTGGTGCTGGACTTCGTCAGGGCCGAGACGTCGGCCGACTGCGGGTCGTTCGCGATGTCCTCGATGTCGTCGACCAGGTCGCCGTAGGCTTCCTCGAAGGCCTCGCCCTTGGTCTTCAGGTCGTCGTCCGACAGGTCGTCGACGCCGTCGGAGATCTTCTCGTCGAGCTCCTTGAGCTTCGTGACGGCCGCGTCCGGGTCGGACTGCAGGTTGGCGGCCTCGGACTGGACGCCCTGGGCTGCGGACTTGACGGTCTTCTCGAACTGCGTGCACTGGTCGGCCTTGGACGGCCCGGTGGAGCAGCCGGCGAGCAGCGTGAGCGCGAGGCCGGCGGTGGCCAGTGCGATGAGCTTCTTGGGCATGGTTGGGGGTCCCCCTCGATCTGTCCGCACTCCCCCGGATGAGGTGCAGATCCGTCATCGAGCGTACAGGGAAGATCCACAGGGAGACCGGCCGGGTCGTGGGCTCCCGATGACCAGCCCGCGGCACTCGGCGCGTACCGTCGAGGGCATGCGCGCCATCACGTTCGACGACACGTCCATGTCCGTCACCGACCTGCCCGACCCGGAACCCGGCACGGACGAGGTCCTGATCGAGGTCGCCGCGTCCGGTGTCAACAACGCGGACCTGCAGCAGCGCGCAGGGAACTACCCGCCGCCGCCCGGGGCCTCGGAGGTCCTGGGGCTCGAGGTCTCCGGCACGGTGCGGGCCGTCGGTGCAGGGGTCACTTCCGTGGCCGTGGGCGACCAGGTGTGCGCGCTGCTCTCCGGTGGCGGGTACGCGTCACTCGTCGTCGCCCCGGTTACCCAGGTGCTCCCGGTCCCCGACGGCGTCGGCCTCGTCGAGGCCGCCGGTCTGCCCGAGGCGGCCTGCACGGTGTACTCCAACATCGGCATGCTCGCCGGGCTCCGGCCCGGGCAGACACTCCTGGTGCACGGCGGCACGGGTGGCATGGGGTCGCACGCCGTGCTGTGGGCGAAGGCCCTCGGTGCGACGGTGATCGCGACGAGCGGCGGCGAACGCAAGGTCGCCGCGTCCCGTGACCTCGGTGCCGACCTGGTGATCGACCACCGCACGGAGGACTTCGTGGAGCACGTCCTGGCGTTCACCGACGGGGTCGGCGTCGACGTGGTGCTCGACGTCGTCGGGCAGTCCTACCTGGAGCGGAACCTGCGGGCACTCGCCCCGAACGGGCACATCGCGGTCATCGCCTCGGGCAGCGGCCGCACCGCCGAGCTCGACTTCGGGGTGCTGATGCGCAAGCGCGCGTCGATCAGCGGGACGACCCTGCGTGCACGGCCGCTCGCCGAGAAGGCCGCGATCGTCGCCGCCGTCCGAGAACACGTCTGGCCCTTCGTCGCCGACGGCAGCGTCCGCCCGGTCATCGACTCCGTGCTGCCGCTCACCGAGGTCGAGGAGGCCCACCGTCGCGTGCGCGACGGCGAGGTGGTCGGCAAGGTGCTGCTGACGCCCTAGGCGTGCACGCGGGCGAGGAACTCGACGAGCGCGGGGTGCTGCGGTCGGTCGAGGACGTCGGCGGGGGACCCCTGCTCGACGACCTCGCCGCGGTGCAGGAACACGATCCGGTCGGCGACGTTCCGCGCGAAGTGCATCTCGTGCGTCGTCATCAGGATCGTCGAGCCCTGCCGCTTCAGCTCGGTGACCAGGTCGAGCACCTCGCCGACGAGCTGGGGGTCGAGCGCGCTCGTCACCTCGTCGAGCAGCAGGAGTTCCGGGTCGGACGCGATGGCCCGGACGATGGCGACGCGCTGCTGCTGGCCGCCGGACAGCCGGTCGGGGTACGCATCGGCGAACTCCGCCAGGCCGATCCGGTCGAGCAGCGGCCGCGCGGTCTCCTCGGCCTGCGCCCGGCCGATGCCGTGCACCTGACGGGAGGCGAGCGTGACGTTGTCGAGCACGCTCATGTGCGGGAACAGGTTGAACTGCTGGAACACCACGCCGATGCGCGCCCGCACCGCGTCGACGGCGATGCGGGGGTCGGCGATGTCCGTGCCCTGCAGCAGGATCTCCCCGTCGTCGATGCCCTCGAGCAGGTTGACCGTCTTGAGCAGCGTCGACTTGCCGGAGCCGGAGGCCCCGATGACGCAGATGACCTCGTGGCGGTGGACCGTCAGGTCGATGCCACGCAGGACCTCGTGCTCGCCGAAGGCCTTGCGCAACCCGCGCAGTTCGAGGACCGCGGCGTCCGTACCGGACGGACCACGGGCCTCCAGGCCGGCCTCGCTCATACGGTCCCTCCGATCTGCTCGCGCCGCTGCTGCCGACGCGCGATCGCGTCCGTGACGCGGATCAGCGGCAGGCTGATCACCACGAACAGCAGACCCGCGACGAAGTACGGCGTGAAGTTGTAGGTCTCCGCCTGGGCGATCTGGGCGGAACGCACGGCGTCGACGGCGCCGAGGATCGACACCAGGCCGACGTCCTTCTGCATCGACACGAAGTCGTTCATCAGGGCCGGGGTGACCTTGCGGATCGCCTGCGGCAGCACGACGAGCCGCAGGGTCTTGGCGTGCGAGAGCCCGAGCGACCGGGCGGCGAGCCGCTGCGAGGGGTGCACGGCCTCCATCCCGGCTCGCAGCACCTCGGCGATGTACGACGAGTAGGTCAGGGTGATCGCGATCGTGCCCCAGACCTCGGCGGGCAGGCGCGGGAACACCCCGAGGCCGGGGATGCCGTAGCCGACCAGGTACAGCACGATGATGAGTGGCAGACCGCGGAAGAGGTCCGTGTAGCCGGTTGCGAGCATCCGCAGCGGGAAGAACACCGGGTTGCGCAGGCCCCGGACGACCGCGAGCAACGTGCCGAACACGGCGACACCGATGGCGCTGAAGAACAGGATCCGGACGTTCAGCCACAGGCCCGACAGGATGTCCGGGAACGTGTCGATCGCGGTCTGCGGATCGAAGAACGACTGCTGCACCGCCGCCCAGCCGGGGGTGTTCACGACGCCGAAGTACACGACGGCGAGAACGACCAGGGTGGAGACGACCGACACCACGACGGAGCGACGGCCACGCTGACGACGGTAGAGCCGGCGCTCGAGCTCGACCTGACTCGGCGCGGATGCGGCGACCGGGGTGCCGGCCCCTGCTGGCAGCGTCATCCGGTTACTTCAGGACCGGCGTGCCGGTCTCCGAGGAGAGCCACTTCGTCTGCAGCTCCTGAAGGGTGCCGTCGTCGTCGAGGGTCTTCAGGGCCTCGTCGACCTTGCTCGTGAGCTCCGAGTCCTTGGGCAGGACGAAGCCGAACTGGTCGCCCTCGCCGTCGTCGGGGAACTGCGCGGACACGGTGCCGTCGTCGACCTGCGCCGAGGCCATGTAGAACGCCGTCGGCAGGTCGGTGACGATCGCGTCGATCTGCCCGGACTTGAGCGCGAGCACGGCGTCGTCGTTGGAGTTGAACACCTGTGGGGTGACCCCGAGGACGTCCTTGACGCTCGCGATGCTCGTCGAACCGGTCGCGACGCCGATGGCGTCCTGCTTGAGCGCGGCGATCGTGGTGTCGCCGGCGGCCTCCGACCCGGACGTCGTCACGACCGCCTGGGTCGTCGTGTAGTAGGCGCTCGACATGTCGACGGCCTTCTTGCGCTTCGCATCGATCGAGAACTGCTGGACGTTGAGGTCCCAGTCCTTCGGGCCCGGAGCGATGGCGCTGTCGAACGTGCTGCGCTTCCAGACGACGTCGGACTTGCCGTAGCCCATCTCCTTCGCGACGGCGTACGCGACGGCGGACTCGAAGCCCTTGCCGGACTCCGGCTCGTTGTCCTCGATCCAGGGCGAGTACGCCGGGTCCCCGGTCGCGATCGTGAGCTTGCCGTCGGTCACGGTGCCGTCGGCGTTGCTGCTGCCGCCGGCGGAGCAGGCCGACAGGGCGAGGGCGGCGACCGCGGCGGTGGCGACGGCGAAGGTGAAGCGGAGGGGACGGGTCACGGTCGGGCCTTCGTGCGAGGGGGGTGGGGGCAGGTCGAAGTGTACTTCGCGGTGGGATACCAATGCGACTCCGGGTGCCCCTGGTGACGCGGTCTCGTGTCACACACCAGTCGACGGGCCGGCGCCGGGCTGGTAATCTGGCGACGCGGGCTGAACCGGGCGCATGCTCGGCTGAGGTCTGAGATCAAGGGGCGTCCCAGCACGGGGCGCCCCCTTTCTGTTCTCCGGATGTTCCCGACGCCGTCACGGCCAGACGACGACGGCGTCGCGCCGCGCGTTCGTCACCTCGGTGCGCCAGACGGGACGGAGTTCGTCCCACATCGTCTCGTCACAGACGCTGCCGGTCTTCGCGCCGGGTGCCTGGAACCGTCGGAACCCCGCGTACGCGACCAGGTCGGCCGCCTGGACGAAGTAGGACGACGCCGAGTCACGAGGAACCGGATCCTCGACGAGCAGCGGCGCACTGACACGAGAACCCCCTGGCGCGAAACTGTGCCGACGGAAGCGCCGATGGATCGCGCGGACCGTCGCGTCGTCGCCCGCGTCGTGCACCAGGATGATCGACTTGCCGGTCTGCTCGGACCGGATCCGGAGACGCTGGAGCAGGTAGGTCCACGCTCGGTCCTCTGGCCGGTAGTCCATCGGCCGGGCTTCCTTGTCGATCACGACCGCGAAGACCCCGGACGCCACGACGGTCAGCGCACCGAGCGACCTCCGGAACACGTCCCGCCGCTGGCCGTCCCCGAGCCCGAGGTCGCGCAGGTCTCCTCGCCCACGCAGCAGCACGTTCGCTTTGAGCTCGTGACGCAGGAGGATGCCGTAGGTGTCCCGGATCTCGCGACGGACCCCCGTCAGCCAGTCGAGACGGTCGGTCCAGTCGCCGCCCGGGACGAGCACGCACCCCAGCGTGTAGGTACGAGTCGCGCCCGGAGAGGCAGCCGGATCACCCTTGTCTCCGGTCTCGTCCACGTACGCGAACTCGAAGGGCGCGTCGAGTGCAGCTCGGGTGAGGGCAGGGACACGACCGGACTCCATCCGGTCAACATACCAATGTGGTACGTCAGTCGGCCATCGTGAAGTCGTCGAACGAGAAGCCCGGCGACACCAGGCAGCTCAGCAGCACCTCGCCGTCGCCGGGGATCGTCCGCTGCCACACCCCGCCGCGCACGAACGCCTGCGCGTCGTTCACCCGGTCACGTCCGGCGTCCGGGCCGAGCGTGATGGTGGCGCCGGGCTCGGGCACGTCACCGTCGCCGCCGAGCTGCAGGTCGACGGTGTCCGGCCCGTGCCACATCCAGATCTCGTCGCTCGCGACCCGGTGCCAGGCGGAAGCCTCGCCCGGGGGCAGCAGGAAGTGGATCAGGGTGGCGGCCGGACGGCCCCCCGCGGGGGTGGTGACCGTCGCCGGTGAGGTCCAGGTGCGGACGTACCAGCCGCCCTCGGGGTGCGGTTCCATGCCGAGGGCGATCGCGCGCTTCGGCACGTCGAGCCACTCGATCAGCTCGCCGGTGACGGTTCGGCGTGCGGCCATCCCGGGGCGGGGTGCTGTCTCGGTCATCGTTCCTCCTGGGGGACGTCGGGGGCGTGGTTCGGGTGCGGTTCGGTGACGACGCCCGCGGCGGCCCGGACGACCCCGCGGATCACGGTGGCGGCCGCCCGCCCGGCACCGTCCTCGACGAGTTCGGCGAGCGCGTCCGGCACGGTGCGGGCGTCCACGTCGAAGACCGCGAGGTCGGCACGCGCCCCCACGGCGAGGTGCCCGATGCGGTCCGGCCCGACGGCGAGCCCCATCGCGTGCGCACCCCCGAGGGTCGCCGCCGCGAGCAGCCGCTCGTGCAGGTCCCGGTGTCCGTAGCCCTGGGCGCGGGCGATCCGGTGCAGCGCGGTGACGTCGGCCATCAGGTCGAGGGACGGCGAGGACGACAGCGAGTCGGTGCCGATGGCGATGGGGCTCCCCTCGCGCAGGTAGTCGGCGACGGGCGGCGGGTCGAGGCCGATGACGGCGTTCGACCGCGGGCACAGGGCCACCGCGGTGCCGCGGGCGCGCAACAGGGCCCGGTCGGCGGCGGTCATGTAGACGCCGTGGGCGATGTGGCAGTCCGGCCCGAGCACCCCGAGGCGGTCGACGAACGCGGTCGCGCTGGCCCCGAAGCCCAGGGCTCGCAGCGCCCGGAACGACGGCACGTTCGCCAGGTGCCAGTCGTTCCCGTGGCCGACGCCGTCGACACCGTCGAGTCCGGGGACCGGGGCGAGGGCGATGCGCTCGCCCTCGAACGCCGCTTCGCCCAGGTGCAGGTGCAACCGCAGGCCGCGCTGTCGCACGATGTCGGGGAGCTCGAGGAGCGGAGCGACCTCGAGCGAGTAGGGCGCGTGCGGCGACAGGCCGGCTCCGGGGGTCGTGGGGATCCGGTCGAGTTCGTCGAGCACCTGGTCGCGACCGTGTGACTGCCAGGCGTCGTTCTCCCAGTCCATCACCTCCCAGTACGCGATGCCCCCGAGCCCGGCGTCCTGCAGCGCGGTCGACGCCTCGATGTCGGTGACGATGTCCGCGATGCTCGTGACGCCGGCCAGGATCGACGCCCGTGCACCGTCGGCGGCTTCGGTCCGCCAGTCGTGCGGTTCGGCGTAGTCGACGTTGAACGCTGCGGCCCAGTCCTCGAAGCCGTCGTACTGACGCTGGCCAACACTGGCCATGCCGGTGTACTGCAGGTGCGAGTGTGCGTTCACGAGCCCGGGCAGCAGCGCACCACGCCACTGCCGCTCGGCGAAGGTCGCGCCGGACCCGGTGAGCTGGTCGATGACCCACGACCGATCACCGACGTGCAGGATCCGGCCGTCCTGCACGGCCACCGCGCCGTCCGCGATCGGCGGAGCGGTCATCGGCACGACGACGCGCGCCGAGTGCACGGTGACCGGGTGCTGCCTGGCGCTCATGCCGGGTCTCCGAAACGGTGGGTCCGGACGTCCGGCTCGCGGTCCGCCGGGTGCTCCGCTGGTGATCCGGGAGGCGCGGGTCGGCTCCCGAACGCGGCGAGCGCCGCGCGGGCGGTCGCGTCGTCGACCGCGGGGTCGATCGGCACGACGGCACGCTCCAGTTCGTCGCCGCGTTCGAGGAGCATGCGGACGGCGCCGAGCTGCACGGCGAAGGACAGGTCCATGATCTCGACGGGGTTGCCCTCGGCCGCGGTGATGTTGATGCAGCCGCCGCCGTCGAGCACGATCGGCCCGCCGTCGGCCCCGGGGAACACGAACCGCTCGGCCTTCGGTCCCACGTTCTGCCGCCGGACACCGGCAGCGAGGGCGTCGTCGACGGCGATCTCCTGGTCGACCCCACCGGCGACGGCGACCACGGCACCGCCCGCGCAGACACGGAGCACGTCGAGGTCGATCGTGTCCGGCACCCCGGTGGCGCTCATCACGAGGTCGGCGTCCCGCACCGCCTCGACGAGCGGGGCCACGGCGTACCCGGCGAAGCGTGCCTGCAGGGCGCGGACCGGGTCGGTCTCGGCGACCGTCACCCGGAACCCGAGGGCGGCGAGCACCAGGGCGACCCCTTCGCCGACGTGCCCGAACCCGGCGACGACCGCCGCTCCTCCCGAGACGACGCGGTGTGTGCCGGACGCGAGCTCGTCGACCAGGTCGAGCACCGCGAACACCGTCGACTGCCCGGTGCCGTACCGGTTGTCGAAGAACGTCTTGGTGCGGGCGTCGTTCACGGCGATCACCGGGATGCCGAGCGCGCCACGCGCCGCGAGCACACGGAGGGGCCGGAGGCCGCTCGTGGTCTCCTCGGCGGCACCGAGCATCGTCGGCAGCAGGTCGGGGCGTTCCTGGTGGGCGAGCCGGATGACGTGCGACCCGTCGTCGAGCAGGATGTGCGGCGCCGTGTCGAGCATCGCGAGGGCCAGCTGCTTCTGCTCGGGGAGCGTCGCCGTGCTGCTCGCGAACACGGTCAGGCCGGCGGACCGCAGTGCCTCGGCGACGGCGTCGTCGGTCTCGTCGGCGTGGGCGTAGACGACGACCTCGGCACCGGCGTCACGGAGCAGCAGGCTCAGCACGGCGGTCTTCGGCTCGAGGAACATCGCGACGCCGATGCGTGTGCCGCGCAGGAGCCCGCCGTCGCGGAGTTCGGCGGCGACCGACCGGGCGACCAGCATCGAGCGTCGTGCCCAGCGCAGGCGGGCCTGGGCTGCCGGGTCGTCCTCGGGGTCGCGGCCGGTGGACACCAGGAAGACGTCGTCGGAGAGCATCGGGACGGCGAGCACGCCGGGTCGGGCGGGCGTGACGGGGCCGAAGGCGTCCTCGTCGACGGCGGGCAGGTGGCGGCCGGCGTCGATGACGATCAGCGTCGCGCCGCGTGGGCGGTCGGTGGCCTGCTCGACGGCGTGCGTCGACTCCTCGGGTGTGCCGAGACACCAGAGCTGGTCGACGAGGTCGAGGTGCTGATCCGGCGGCTGCCGGTCCGGCTGCTGCGCCTCGTGCGCGCCGAGCGCGGTCAGCAGGCGCCGGAGTGCCGCGGCGTCACAGGGGTCGCCACCGACGATGCGGAACCGGCGGGCGGCGAGGAGCAGGTTCGTCGCTGCGGCGAAGCGCCGGACGGCCGCCGAGGCCCAGGCCAGCGTCTCGGGGTCGGGTGCTGGCGGCATGTGCCAATCGTAGGGCGAGCGGCTGCGGCGACCCGGCGCAGGCTCAGCGCAGCCGGTCGGGGCCGGGGGTCGCGTCCCACCCGTCGGGTGCCTGCGTCGCGTCCCACCCGTCGGGTGCCTGCGTCCCGTCCCACCCGCCGGGCGCCGGCAGGGCCTGCGTGCGTCCGCGGTGGTGGCGGAGCACCCCGACCAGCACGGCGACGCCGATGAGGCTCACGATCGCGAGCCCGATCACGTAGACGGTCGTCACGATCCCGCCGACCGCCGCCGGGACCATGCCGTACTGCGCGGCCGAGAACGGGACCCCGGACACGACGAACGCGATGAGTGTCGCGATCGTGCCGTTGGCGTCCCACAGCCCGTGCAGCACCGAGACCACCACGTACGCGACGATCGGCGGCCACGACCAGCGGAACCGTGCCCGTCCGGTGGCGGCACCGAACAGCACCGCCCCGAGGATCGCCGTCCAGAGCACGTGTCCGACGGGCGCCAGCACCGCGCGGACCACCTCGGTCTGCAGGAGCGAGGCGAGGTCGATCCCCCGGGCCGTGATCGCCGCGTTGAACGCGTAGCCGGCCGACTCGAACGCGGCGAACCCGGCACCGATCGTCGCGCCGAGCAGCGCGCCCTGCTTCGCCGTCTTCGGGCGGACGCGCCACCCCACGACGACGAGCAGGACGCCCTTGACGAACTCCTCCACGAAGCCGACGACCAGGTACAGGCCGGCGCCCTGCTCCAGGTCGGCCTCGAGCAGTGACGCCCCGAGCACGCCGAGGATCCCGCCGACGAAGAACGCGGTGACGAGCTGCATCGTGCTGACCGTGCCGGTGACCCGTTCGATCACGAACAGCACGACGGTGAACGGCACGAGGAAGCTGCCGAGCAGGATGATCGTCGGCACGAGGTTCGTGTTCTGCGTCGACACGGTGACGATGATGGTGACGACCCACAGCACGAAGCCGACGAGCAGGGTCTTCCACCACCAGCCGTGCCGGTGGTGAGGGTGTGCGACGGGGCGTCCCAGGGCAGGCTCATGGCCACATGGTGCTCCGGGCGGGGCGAGCGGCGACACGGGAATGTCCGGGGACCGTCCGACGTACTCTCTGCACATGAGCGATGCGACGACTGCCCCCGACCGCGTGACCATGTTCGGTGCCGACTGGTGCCGCGACTGCCGTCGGTCCAAGGCGCTGCTCGACACCCTCGGCGTGGACTACGAGTACGTCGACGTGGAGCAGGACCTGTCCGCGGCGGACCGTGCCGAGGCGATCAGCGGCCGGAAGAACATCCCCGTGGTGGTGCTGCCGAACGGCAAGCACTTCGTCGAGCCGTCGGACGCCGAGCTGCGTGCCGAGCTCGAGGCCTCCGGCGTCGTCTGAGCGGCACTGGTCGCTGCGACTCCACGCGCCCAGCGACACCGCACGGGCACTGTGGCGCGTGCGGTGTCGCCGAGCGCGAAAGGTCGTCGCACCGACACCCTGCCGGGCGGACATCGGATGAATCGGGCATCATGAGCGCGTGATCATCGACGCTCACCACCACCTCTGGGATCCCGCCGACCGACCCTACCCCTGGATGGACGACTCGGTCTCCCCGATCCGCCGCCGGTTCGACGTGGACGACCTCCGTTCCGCCGCCCGGAGCACCGGCGTGGCCCGGACGATCGTGGTGCAGGCCGTCCACGACCCGGGCGAGACCACGTGGCTCCTCGAACAGCCCGAGCCGGTCACCGGGGTCGTCGGCTGGGTGGACCTGACCGCCCCCGACGTCTCCGACCGGATCGCCGCGGTGCTCGCGGGACCCGGCGGCACCCGCCTGGTCGGCATCCGACACCAGGCGCAGGACGAACCGGACCCGGACTGGCTCGCCCGGCCCGAGGTCGTCCGCGGGGTCCGGGCCGTGTCCGCCGCCGGTCTGGTCGTCGACGTGCTCGTCCGCGCACGTGAGCACCGGGCGGCCCTCGCGCTGCTCGATGCCGTCCCCGGGGGTTCGTTCGTCCTCGACCACGCCGGCAAGCCCGACATCGCGGGCGGGGACGCGGGGTGGCCGGGCCGGATCGACGACTTCGCCGCGCGGCCGAACGTCGTCTGCAAGGTGTCCGGACTGTTCACCGAGGCCGGGCCGGACTGGCGACGGCAGCCGGTCGACCGGTTCGTCCGCGCCGTGGTCGAGCGCTTCGGCCCGGAGCGGTCACTGTTCGGGTCCGACTGGCCGGTCTCGACGCTGGCCACGACGTACGACGACGTGGTGCGGCGGACCACCGGAGCGCTGGCCGGCCTGACCCCGGACGAACGCCAGGCGGTCCTCGGCGGGACGGCGGAGCGCACGTACCTGCATGGGAGGACCCTCAGCGCGGAGAGCCTTGTCCGAGCCCCGGGGCAGACATAGGATGTCTTCGGCTGCACCGGTGCAGCCGGAGAGCGAGGAACGATGCAGTTCGCACGACTCGGCCCCGCGGGCGACGAGATCCCCGTCGCGGTCGACACCGACGGCGAGGTCCTCGACCTCTGCCCGATCACGACCGACATCAGCGGGGCGTTCCTGGCGTCCGATCCGGTCGCCCGCGTGCGGCATGCGCGCGACGCCGGTGACGTCCGAGCGCTGCCCGACGCCGAGGGGCTCCGCCGCGGCGCTCCGGTGGCCCGCCCCGGCAAGGTCGTCTGCATCGGCTTGAACTACCGCGACCACGCCGCCGAGACCGGTGCCGAGATCCCGACCGAGCCGATCGTGTTCATGAAGGACCCGATGACGGTGATCGGCCCGGACGACGAGGTCCTGATCCCCCGCGGCAGCGAGAAGACCGACTGGGAGATCGAACTCGCGGTCGTCATCGGGCGGACCGCCCGGTACTGCGACTCCGACGAGGCGGCGAGCGCCTGCATCGCTGGCTACGCCATCGCGAACGACGTCTCCGAACGCGCCTTCCAGCTCGAGCGCGGCGGACAGTGGGACAAGGGGAAGTCCTGCGAGACGTTCAACCCGCTCGGCCCGTGGCTGGTCACGCCCGACCAGGTCGACCCGGCGGCGCTCGCACTCCGGCTCACCGTCAACGGAGAAGTCCGGCAAGACGGCACCACGGCCGACATGATCTTCCCGCCGGTGGAGATCGTCCGGTACCTGTCGCAGTTCATGGTGCTGTACCCGGGCGACGTCATCAGCACCGGCACCCCGGCCGGGGTCGCCCTCGCCGGGCACGCGCCGTACCTGCAGCCCGGCGACGTGCTCGAGCTCACCGCCGACGGGCTGGGTTCACAGCGCCAGACGGTCGGAGCAGCCTGATGGCCGACACCACCAGCCAGACCGGCACCCCCGGAACGCCCGGCAGCCATGCTGGTCTCCGCGCCATCGTCACCGGCGGCGCCTCCGGCATCGGCGCGGCCATCGCGGCCGCGCTGCAGGACCGTGGCGCCGCGGTCGCGGTGCTCGACCTGCAGCCCTCCACCGCCGACGGGATCGTCTCCGTCACCTGCGACGTGTCGTCCGACGAGTCCGTCCGCGCCGCCGTCACCACGGCCGTCGACCAGCTCGGCGGCCTCGACGTGCTCGTGAACAACGCCGGCATCGGCGCCCAGGGGACGGTCGAGGACAACACCGACGACGAGTGGCGCCGGGTGTACGAGGTCAACGTGCTCGGAGCGGTGCGCCTGTCCCGCGCCGCGCTCCCCCACCTCCGGGCCTCCGGCGCCGCGAGCATCGTCAACACGTGCTCCGTCGCGGCCACCGCCGGACTCCCCCAACGAGCGCTCTACTCGGCCACGAAGGGAGCGGTCTCCGCGCTCACCCGCGCGATGGCCGCCGACCACGTTCGCGAGGGCATCCGCGTCAACGCCGTCAACCCCGGCACCGCCGACACCCCGTGGATCGCACGACTGCTGTCGTCCGCGGACGACCCGGATGCCGAACGCGCCGCGCTCGAGGCTCGTCAACCGCACGGACGCCTGGTGCAGGCGGCGGAGGTCGCCGAGGCGGTCGCCTACCTGACGAGTCCGCTCGCCCGGTCGACGACGGGCGTCGAGCTGGCGGTCGACGGCGGGATGCAGGCCCTCCGGCTGCGGCCGGCCTGATGGTCGCCCCGCGGCTCCGCCGGTCCGGCCTGGAGGCCCGTCCCGGGTATCGTCGGGACGTCCCGTCGCGCACGCGGCCGGGTCCACAGGAGGTGGTGACGTGGCGTCGTTGACGGACGATGCGATCGCACGCATCCAGCAGATGATCGTGAGCGGTGAGCTCCAACCCGGCCAGCGCCTCCCGCCCGAGAAGGAACTGAGCGAATCGCTCGGACTGTCACGCAACAGCCTCCGTGAAGCGGTCAAGGCGCTCGAGCTGATCCGTGTGCTCGACGTCCGACGGGGAGACGGCACGTACGTGACGTCGCTCGAACCGGGCGTCCTGCTCGAGGCGGTGTCGTTCGTCGTCGACATGCACCACGACCGGTCGCTCGTCGACCTGCTCGAGGTGCGGCGCATCCTCGAGCCGGCGTCCGCCGTCCTGGCGACCGCCCGCGCCTCGGAGCAGCAGATCGACGAGCTCGCCACGCTGATGCAGTCCGTCGGCGAGGACACCGGCGTCGAGGACCTCGTCGCCCACGACCTGCTGTTCCACTCGACCATCGCGGGCATCGGCGGCAACCAGTACCTGTCCGGGCTGCTCGACGCGCTGTCGAGCAAGACCGTGCGCGTGCGCGTGTGGCGCGGGCTGACGCAGAGCGGGTCGGTGCAGCGGACGCTCGACGAGCACGCCGCCATCGTGGACGCCATCCGACGGCGCGATCCGCAGCTCGTGCAGGCCCTCGTGGTGTCCCACGTCGAGGGTGTCGAGCGCTGGTTGCGGCGCTCACTCGACTGAACCCGTGAATCCTCCCAGGGAGTCCGGTGTTTCGTCGGTTGCCGGCCCACAGCACGGCGTCCTGCCGTTGCTCGGACCGGCCGCAAAACAAGGAGAACACCATGGGCGTCATCGGCACCATCATCGGAATGATCATCGTCGGCCTCATCGCCGGCGCCATCGCACGACTCGTCGTCCCCGGCAAGCAGCACATCTCCATCCCCATGACGATCCTGCTCGGCGTCATCGGCTCGTTCGTGGGCGGGTTCCTCGGGTTCCTGATCTTCCGCCACGACCTGGCCGACGGCTTCTTCCAGCCGGCCGGCATCATCGGGTCGATCATCGGCGCGATCATCGTGCTGCTCATCTACGTGCGCGTCACGGGCCGCAGCTCGCGCAACCGCTAGTCACACCCTGCCGGCCTCGCCGGCGCACCACCACGGTCACCCCGAACCACGCAACCGCGCGGTTCGGGGTGATTTCGGTTGTGCGCAGGGTCAGTCGGCGAGCAGGCCCACCGCACGCAGGTCGTCCCACAGCGCCTCCGGTACGTCGGTGGCCGCCCGTGCGACGTTCGAGCGCACCTGGTCGGCGGACTGGGCACCGAGCGCGATCGCGGCGACCGCCGGGGCACGACGCGGGAAGGCCAGCGCGGCCTCGGGCAGCGTGACCCCGTGGCGTTCGCAGACGTCCGCGATGGCGTTCGCCCGGTCGACCAGCGCCGCCGGGGCCTCGGCGTAGTCGTACGTCGTCGCCCCCGCCGTCGGTCGCGGGAGTCCGAGCACCCCCGAGTTGTAGACGCCGACCGCAACGACCGCGACCCCCAGCGACGCACACCGGTCGACGAGCGCCGCCGCCGGTTGCTCGAGCAGGGTGTACCGCCCGGCGAGCATGACGACGTCGCAGAGCCCGGTGCCGACGGCCGCCGACAGCGCCTCGACGGAGTTCGACCCGACACCGACCGCCCGCACCACGCCCTCGTCGCGCAGCTCGGCGAGCGTCGGCAGCGCCTGGGTCAGACCGTCGGTGAGCGAGTAGACGTCCGGGTCGTGGAGGTAGGCGACGTCCACGCGGTCGAGCCCGAGCCGGCCGAGCGACTCCTCGAGCGAGCGCCGCACGCCCGACGGCGACGGGTCCCACTGCCGCACGGTGTCGTCCGGCACGGCGAATCCGCCGGACGCCAGGTCGTCACCGCCGCCGCGCCCCGGGACGAGCAGGCGCCCCACCTTGGTCGAGACCAGGAACGAGTCGCGGGGGCGGTCGGCGAGCGCCGCACCGAGCCGCCGTTCGGACAACCCGAGGCCGTAGTGCGGCGCCGTGTCGAACCCGCGGACCCCGGCGTCCCAGGCGGCGTCGACCGCGTCGCGGGCGTCGGCGTCGGACACCGGACGGAGCAGGTTGCCGATGCCGGCCCCGCCGAACCAGAACGGGCCACGGTCCAGGTCGAGGTCGGTCACGGGTCCACCTGGTCCAGGTGGTCCACCTGGTCCACCTGGTCCACCTGGTCCACCTGGTCCACCTGGTCCACCTGGCCCGCCTGGCCCGCCTGGCCCGCCAGCGACCAGACCCGCGGGACCCCGTCGTCGTCGCCCGAGTAGTCGTCGTCCGCCTCGAGCAGCGGGTTGATCGTCTCCTGCCACTCGGCGTTGACCGGGTCGTCGGCGAGCGCCCGGCGCATCGCCCGGTGGTCCTCGACCTCGATCAGGTGGACCAGGTCGAGCCCGTCCCGCCAGATCGTCCAGTCGTGCACCCCTGCCTCGCGCAGTCGTGCGGCGAGCGCGGGCGGGACCGAGGTGTGCACGGTGTCGTACGCCGCCTCGTTCCCGGCCCGCAGTCGCGTCCGTGTCAGGATCCGCTGCATCAGTCGCGCAGGAACAGCTCGACGACGGGGACGGCGACGTCGGGCCGCACGATGGGCAGCGTCAGGGTGAGGGTGCCGGCGGGCTGCCCGCCGAGCCCGGTGTTCTGCGCCCGGGTGCCCGGCGGGATCTCGCGGAAGTGGATCTCCGACGCGTCATTGAGCAGCTGCGCGTACGCCACCTTGCCGGCCAGGTCGGGCAGGTGCACGTGCTCGAACGGCCACGCGAACAGGTGCAGGTACAGGCGGTTGCCGTTCTGCGTGTAGACGGTGTTCCGCGGGGCGACGAACCGCGAGGGTCCGGCGCCGTACACCGAGCGGGCGTGCTGGTGCATCCACGTCCCGATGCCGTCGAGTGTCTGCCGGGAGACCCCGTCGAACTCACCGCGACCGGTCGGCCCGATGTTGAGCAGCATGTTCCCGTTGTTCGAGACGCCGTCGACGAGCATGCGGACGAGCAGGTCGACCGGCTTCAGGTTCACGTTGTCGCGGTCGTAGCCCCACGAACCGTTCAACGTCTGGCAGGCCTCCCACGGCACCGGGACGCCGTCGACCTCCATCGGCTTGTCGGGCTGGTACTGCTCCGGGGTGACCAGGTCACCGGGGATGTCGAGCCGGTCGTTCACGATGATGCCGGGCTGCAGGCGCTTCGTCAGCGCCATGAGCCCCTCGGCCCCCCACTCGTCCCGGCCCTTGCCACCCCAGATGTCCTCGTGGTCGTTGTCCCGGTACGAGAAGTCGTAGAACAGGTAGTCGATCTGCCCGTAGTCGGTGAGCAGCTCCTCGATCTGACCGTGGAGGTACTCGCGGTAGCGCGACATGTCGCGGCCCTCGTTGAACGCCTCGATCTCCTCCGGCGAGTCGTCGCGCCGGGGGTGCACGCCGTCGACGGTGAAGTCCGGGTGGTGCCAGTCGATGAGCGAGTGGTAGAAACCGACCCGCAGCCCCTCGGCACGGACGGCGTCGACGAACTCCCGCACGATGTCCCGACCGAAGGGGGTGTTCGTGGACTTGTAGTCGGTGAGCGCGGTGTCCCACAGGCAGAAGCCCTCGTGGTGCTTCGTGGTGAGGACGACGTACTTCATCCCCGCCGCTCGAGCACGGCGGGCCCAGTCGGCGGCGTCGAACAGGTCCGGGTCGAAGTGGTCGAAGTACTTCTGGTAGTCCGCGTCGGTGATCCGTTCGCGGTTCTTCACCCACTCGTGCCGTGCCGGCAGGGCGTAGAGCCCCCAGTGGATGAACATGCCGAACCGGTCGTGGGAGAACCACGCGGGGAACCCCGCGGAGTCGGTCGCGGTCTGCGGCTCGGCAGGTGCGGTGGTGGTCATGAGGCCAGTGTTCCTTTCAGTGGAGGACGAGGGAAGACGTTCGGCGGCGTCACCGGCCGCCGAGGCCGCTGGTGACGATCCCCTTGACGAGGTGCTTCTGGAGCAGGATCAGCAGGATCACGGTGGGCAGCATCGAGATCACCGACGCCGCCATCACGAGGTTCCACTCGGAGCCCTGCTGCCCGAAGAACTGCTGCAGACCGAGCGGGATGGTGCCACGGGCCTCGACGTCGTTGACGATGACGAGCGGCCAGAGGAACGAGTTCCAGTACGCGATGAACGAGAACACGGCGAGGACCGCCATCGTCGGCCGGGCGAGCGGGAGCATGACCGAGAAGAACGTCCGGATCGCCCCGGCACCGTCCACGCGGGCGGCGTCGTCGAGCTCCTGCGGCACGGTGAGGAAGAACTGCCGCACCAGGAACGCGCCGAGGGCCGTGAACGCCCACGGGATGATGAGCGCCTGGAACGTGTCGACCCACCCGAAGCCCTGCATCATCACGTACATCGGGATGACGAGGACGTCCTGCGGGATCATCAGCGTCGCCAGGAACAGGACGAACACCGTGTTCCGGCCGCGCCACCGCAGTCGCGAGAACGCGTAGCCGGACAGCACCGCGACGGCGACGTTGATCGCCGTGCCAGCTGCGGCGACGACGACGCCGTTCAGGATGAACCGGGCGAACGGCAGGTACGTGAACGCCTGTGCGTAGTTGCCCCACTCGATGGACGAGCCCCACAGGGTCGGCGGGGTCGTGAACACGTCGGCGGACGGCTTCAGGCTCGTCGCGACCATGTAGATGAGCGGCGAGACGAACAGCAGGGCCACCAGGCACAGCAGCACGTACCCCACCGCGTGGCGCACCCGGCCGGTCTGCCGGTGCGTGCGGGGCAGCGCCCGCGGGTTGATCGTCCGGTCGGACGAGGTCAGCTCAGTCATAGTGCACCCACCGCTTCTGTCCGAGGAACTGGATGGCCGTGATGCCGAGGATGATGACGAACAGCACCCAGGCCCCGGCCGATGCGAGTCCGAGCTGCTGGGTCTGGAACCCCGTGTTGTAGATGTACTGCACCAGGGTCTCGGTGGCGGTGCCGGGGCCGCCCTTCGTCAGGACGAACGGCTGCACGAACACCTGGAACGAGGTGATCAGGGTCATCATCGTGGCGAAGAAGATCGACGGCGAGATGAGGGGGAACTTGATCCGCCAGAACATCTGCCAGGCGTTCGCACCGTCGAGCTGCGCAGCTTCGATCTGGTTCTCCGGCACCGAGTCGAGCGCCGCCGAGAAGATCAGCATGTTGTAGCCGAACCCCTGCCAGACGCTCATCGCGACGACGGCGAGCATGGCCCAGTCGTCGTCGGCCAGGAAGTTCGGGGCGTTCACGCCGACGGTCGACTGCAGTGTCGCGTCGATGGCACCACCCGGCTGGTACAGCATCCGCCAGACGACGACGTTCGCGACGATCGGCGTGATGGTCGGGATGAAGAACAGCACCCGGAAGACGTGCCGGTGGCGGATCTTCGGCGTGAGCCAGGCCGCGAGCCCGAGGGACACGACCAGGTTGAGCGGCACGTAGAGCACGACGAACAGCACGGTGTTCAGCGTCACGGTCCGGAAGATCGGGTCGGAGAACAGCTGCGCGTAGTTCGACAGGCCGGCCCACGAGCGTTCGCCGAGCATCGGCCAGTTCATGAAGCTGACGACGAGCGACGCGAGGATCGGGAACGCCGTGAACACGACGAGGCCGATCGAGTGCGGAGCGGCGAAGGCGGCGCCCCACCAGGAGCGGCGGCCGAGCTCGGCGTCGGCGCCGCTGTCCTTCCGGCGCGGGGCCGCGCCGGTCGCGACCGCGACCGCGGGAGCGGGCAGAGCCGCCTCGGCGGGTGGGTCCTGGATGGTGGTCATGCGACGACCTCCTCGTCGTTCGCGCGGTCCTGGTCAGGGGATGGGACGGACCGGGAGGCTCGGGGCGGGGTCGACCCGCGCCTCCGCAGGCTCCGTCGGCGCGGCCCGCGCAACGCTTCGCGTCGCTCGAAGCGGGCCGCGCCCGTCCGTCAGGGGGTGGTGTCCGTCACTGCGAGCCGAGCTGGCTCGCGATGGACGACATCGTCTCCTTGCCGGAGGTCTGTCCGTTCACCGCCTGCAGGGCGTACTGCGCGAAGAGCTGGTTGAGCTGGTCGCTCTGCTTGTTGCCGGGCAGCGGGGTGGCGTTCTCGAGCCCGGTCTTCAACGCGTCCTCGACCCCGTCGATGCCGGCGTTGTCGTACCAGGCCTGCTGCGCCGCGGTGCGCGCCGGGAAGGCGCGCCCCTGCTCGGCGAGCGAGGTGAGCGTGGCCTCGTTCGTCATCGTGGTGATGGCCTTGAACGCCTGCTCGGGGTACTTGCACTGCTTCGAGATGCCGAAACCCGACCCGGCGGCGAACGAGCTGGGTCCGTCCGTGCCCGAGGGGATCGTCGTGATGCCGAGGTCGAACTGCACCTTGGCCTTCTGGCTGATGATCGACCAGGGGCCGTCGCTGTACATCGCGACGTCACCGGACACGAACGCGTTGTCGTCGGTGGAGCCGTCGGTGCTCGCCTGCGTGGCGTAGCCGTCCTTCACCAGACCGCCGATCCAGTCGAGCCCTTCGGCGAACTCCGCGTTCGTCGCGTCGAGCGTGCCGTCCTCGTCGATGACCCGACCGCCGTTGTAGCCGAGGATCATCGACTCGAGGGGGATGTCCTCGACGCTCGTGCCCCAGATCGGTGTGCCTGCGGCCTTGAGCTGCTCCGCGGCGTCCTCGAACTCGTCGACCGTCCAGCCCGGCTTCGGCTCGTCGACGCCCGCCTTCTCGAAGATGTCCTTGTTGTAGAACATGACCATGGGGCCGGTGTCGTACGGCAGCCCGTAGAGCTTGCCGTCGACCTCCATGCCGTCGAGCCCGGTCTGGTCGTACTCGCTCAGGTCGAGGTCGGCCTGCTTCGCCATGTCGTCGATCGGGACGAGCACGTCCGTGTAGTTCGCGGCGCGGAGCGACTGGATGCTCACGATGCAGGGTGCGGTGCCGGTGGACAACTGCGTGCGGAGCTTGGTCCAGTAGTCGTTGAAGGGGGAACCCTGGATCGAGACGTCCACGTCGTCGTCGGTCTTGACCGTGTCCGCGACCTTCTGCCACGCGGCCTTGTCCTCCTTCCCGGCGATCCACATGGCCCAGGTGAGGGCGTCCTCGGACTGGCCGTCACTGGCGCTGCTGCCAGCGGAACAGCCGGTGAGCACGAGCACGGCAGCTGCTGCTGCCGCCAGCCCGGCGGTGCGTCGTCGTTGCATCGGTGTCTCCACTTCGTCGTGGTGATGGGGTGTGCGGTGGGGTGTTCAGGCGACCCGGACGGCGTCCGGCACCCGATCGGGATCGGACTCGGCCCAGACCGGGCCGTCCGGGAACGCGTGGGTGGTCAGGGTGTCGGCGAGCAGCTCGGTGCCGGCGCCGGGTGCGGTCGGCGGCCAGTAGCGGCCGTCGTGGACGTCGACCGGGGTCACGAAGTGCTCGTGCAGGTGGTCGACGAACTCGATGCAACGGGTGTCGAGGTCACCGGTCAGGGCGACCGCGTCGAACATCGACAGGTGCTGCACCGCCTCGCACAGGCCGACACCGCCGGCGTGCGGGCAGACGCGGACGCCGTGCTTGGCGGCGAGGAGCAGGATCGCCAGGTTCTCGTTCACCCCGGCGACCCGGGTGGCGTCGATCTGCAGCACCGACATCGACCCGGCCTGGATCAGCTGCTTCGCGATCACCCGGTTCGCCATGTGCTCCCCCGTCGCGACCGGGATCGGGGCGATGCGTCGGGCGATCTCGGCGTGGGCGAGGATGTCGTCCGGGCTCGTCGGTTCCTCGACCCACGCGACGTCGAAGGGGCGGAGCCGGTCGATCCACGCGACGGCCTCGTCGACGTCCCAGCGCTGGTTCGCGTCGATCGCGATCCGGACGTCCGGGCCGACGGTGGCGCGGGCGATGCCCATCCGGCGGACGTCCTCGTCCACGTCGCCGCCGACCTTGAGCTTGATCTGGGTGAACCCGTCGTCCACGGCTTCCCGGCACAGCCGCGCGAGCTTCTCGTCGTCGTAGCCGAGCCAGCCCGGGGTCGTCGTGTAGGCGCGGTAGCCCTCGCGCTCCAGGCGGGCTCGGCGTTGGGCGCGCAGCGGTTCGGCGGCGCGCAACAGCTCGAGCGCCTCGGCCGGGGTGATCGCGTCGGTCAGGTACCGGAAGTCCACCAGGTCGACGAGTTCCTCGGGGCGCAGGTCGGCGAGCAGTGCCCAGAGCGGCTGCCCCGCACGCTTCGCCCGGAGGTCCCACAGGGCGTTCACGACGGCGCCGATCGCCATGTGCATCACGCCCTTCTCCGGCCCGAGCCACCGCAGCTGCGAGTCGTGCACCATCGCGCGCCAGGTGCCGCCCATGTCGGCGAGGACGGCCTCGGCTTCGGCACCGACGACGTGGCCACGAAGCGCCGCGATCGCCGACTCCTGCACCTCGTTGCCGCGGCCGATGGTGAAGACGAAGCCGGTGCCGACCAGGCCGTCGAGCGCGTCGGTGGTGATCTCGACGTAGGCGGCGGAGTAGTCGGGTGCGGGGTTCATGGCATCGGACCCGTCGTGCTCCCGCGAGGTCGGGAACCGGATGTCGTGCACGTGCAGACCGGTGATGCGGCTCATCTGTGTCTCCTGCCGTCCGGTCTCCGTCGACCGAACGGTGCAATCAAAACATCCGATGTCTTGCGCGTCAAGAGGCTTGTTCATGCCGTTTTGGCGAAAGTCGGCGCGCAACCGTCCGATGACTGGCGTGGGGTGCGCCGGCCCGTCGATCCCTGTGGCCGATCCGCGAAAGCGACAGATCCCCGCGAACTGTTCGGGGGGATCTGTCGCGCTCGCGGGACAGTCGACAGCGGAGCACGCACACCTGTCGCTTCGGCAAAGGGGGTGCGACCAGACCACGGACGGGAGGCGCGGTGCGGGTCCGAACCGCATCCCACCTCCCGTCCGTGGGCGCGCTTCAGGCGGTGGCGAGCCGGCCCATCTCGGCCACCACGCCGCGGAGGCGGTCCGCCAGCTCGTCGCGCGAGCCGTCGGCGAAGCGGTGCGCCGACTCGACGAGCGCCGCCATGACGAGCGTCACCGCCGTCCGCGCCGAGTCGACGTCGGTCCGCTCAGCAGCGACCTCGAACACGGCGAGCCTGGCCCGCGCCATCCACTGCAGCATCGCGGGCACGATCTCCGGCCGCGCCTGCACGAGTTCCTTCATGCGGCGCCGGTCAGCGGGCAGTGTCACAGTGTCGGCGACGAGGTCGCAGAGGTTCGACACCAGCAGGCCCTCGGCGGTCAGGAACGCCTGCCGAGCGGCTTCGGGGACCGAGCTGTCGGGGAGCCCGAGGGCCGCGTCACCCTTCGACGGGAAGTAGTTGAAGAACGTGCGGGGCGAGACTCCGGCGTCGGCGCAGATCTCCTCGACCGTGACGCCGGCCAGGCCCCGGTCGGACACCAGTGCCAGCGCGGCCTCGTGGATCGCCTGCCGGGTCTGCTGCTTCTTGCGCTCCCGCAGGCCGCACTCGCCGGTCGTCGGCCCTTCGGTGGTGCTCACGTGCTGCTCCTCGGGTGGAACGGGTCCTGCTGGGCGGGGCCTCCCGCCGGGTGGCGGGAGGCCCCGGTCGGGTCCTACGCGCGGTCCCGCTGGACCGGGATCGAACCGGTGCCGGGCGCGGTGGGCGAGCCCATCGCGTCCGCGGCCCGCACGGCCTGCACCTCGAGGTCGTCGGCGGTGCCGGCGTCGTCCGCCTGCTCCTGCAGGGCCGAGCTCTTGCGGAGCGGCGGCGCCTTGAAGAAGAAGCTCAGGACGAACGCGAGCAGGATCACCGCGAAGCCGACCCAGTAGACGGTCACGGCCGAGGCGTTGAACCCGGACATGAACGGCCGGGTCAGGGCCGAGTCCGCACCGTTGAGGTACGACGTGTCGCTCGTCTCGGCGTTCGAGTCGCTCGAGTCGTTCGCGCCCTTGTCGATCTGCTTCGACAACTCCGGTGCGAGCTGGTCGACCCAGTAGGTGCGCTGCGCCGAGTCGGACCAGTCGACGACGAGCCGGCCGTCCTGCACGCTGGCGTGCGCCTTGTCCGCGGCGGCGGTGAGTGCCTGCTGCTGCACGGCGTCGGGAGCCCCGGCGGTGGCCTGGGTCACCCGGTCGGTGGCGGTGTCGAGGCCGGACTGCACCTGCTGCTGCAGCGGGGTGACGATCGGGTCCCAGATCTGGTCCATCACACCCTGGTTGGCCTTCGCGCTGGCGACCTCCGGGTCGAGCGCCGCACTGAGAGCGGGCTTCAGGTTCGACTCGTCCGCCGTGGCGTGCAGGATGTTCGTCGGCATGAGCGAGAACAGCACGGAGAGCAGGACGGCGGTGCCGAGCGTGCCACCGATCTGCCGGAAGAACGTGGCCGACGACGTCGCGACGCCCATGTCCCGCGGCTGCACCGAGTTCTGCGACGCCAGGGTGATGCTCTGCATGAGCTGTCCGAGCCCGAGGCCGATCAGGAACATGCCGATCATCAGGAACCACAGCGGCTTGTCGATCGTCATGAACGTCAGGACGACGTAGCCGAGCGACACGAGGGCCGTGCCGATGACCGGGAAGATCCGGTAGCGGCCGGTGCGCGCCACGATCTGCCCCGACGCGATCGAGGCGATCATCAGGCCGCCGATCATGGGCAGGGTCGCGAACCCGGACTGCGTCGGGGTCAGACCCGTGACGATCTGCAGGTAGAGCGGGATGGTGAGCATCGCGCCGAACATCGCGAAGCCGACCAGGAAGCCCAGGATCGTCGCCATCGAGAACGTGCTCGAGCGGAACAGCTTGAGCGGGATGATCGCGTCGTCCTGCATGCGCGTCTCGATCACCAGGAACGCGACGAGGCCGAGCACGCCGATGACGTAGCAGGCGATCGCGCTCGCCGAGCCCCAGCCCCACGTGCGACCCTGCTCCGCGACGAGGAGCAGCGGCGCCAGCGTGACGATGACGGAGGTCGCGCCCCACCAGTCGATGCGCGGCTTGGCCTTCGCCTCGCCGAACTTCGGCAGGTGCAGGAACGCGATCACCATGAGCAGCGCGGCGACGCCGATCGGCACGTTGATCAGGAAGACCCATCGCCAGCCGGTGATGCCGATGATCGAGCTCGCGCCGGCGAACAGGCCACCGATGAGCGGGCCGATGACCGAGGAGATACCGAACACGGCGAGGAAGTACCCCTGGTACTTCGCGCGCTCGCGGGGCGCGAGGATGTCGCCCATGATCGCGAGCGGCAGCGACATCAGCGCACCGGCACCGACGCCCTGGAACGCGCGGAAGGCGGCGAGCATGGTCATCGACGTCGACATGGTCGACAGCAACGAGCCGAGGATGAAGACGACGATGCCGAAGATGTAGAGCGGGCGGCGGCCGAAGACGTCCGACAGCTTGCCGTAGATCGGGGTCGTGATGGTCGACGCGATCAGGTACGCGGTCGTGACCCATGCCTGCTGGTCGAGGCCGTGCAGGTCGTCGCCGATGGTGCGGATCGCGGTGCCGACGATGGTCTGGTCGAGCGACGACAGGAACATGCCCGCCATCAGGCCGTAGATGACGAGCAGGATCTGGCGGTGCGACATGATCGGCTTGCCCGGCGTGTTCGCCGGGGAGTCCTGTCGTCCGCGCGACACCTCGACGGGTGCGGTGGCAGTGGACATGCGGGGTTCCTCACAGGGGATGTGGCGTGGTGGTCGTCGGCCCGGGCGGGACCCCGAACGAGGGTCAACCTTGCAGGCTCTGCAACTTTACACCGCCAGCACCTTTGCCACCAACGCAAAGTTGCCGAGGGTGCACGTTCGTGTACGGGTTCTCAGGGTGACCCGGGGGACGCGCCTGTCCAGGGAGCGCAGCGCACCGGAGCGTACGGTCCACCGCATGACTGATGAGCACCGCACCCCGCGTCCCGAAGACGACGCCGCGCGCCTCGGTCTCGTGGTCGTCGGAGAGGCAGCAGCGCTGCAGGCCGGCGACGAGGCGGCACTGGACGCGAGCGAGCAGAACATCCGCGACACGATCGACGAGCTGGTCGACGAGCCCCTGACCCCGCGGCAGGAGGAGGTCGTCGAACGACTCGCTTCGGCCGGTGGCACGCTCACCGCCGGACTGAGCGGTGCCCTCGCCGCCCAGAGCGGCCGCAGCGTCGACGACGTGCTCGAGGGCGCGGCGCGCAGCGTCCTGTGGCAGCAACGACTTGCCGACGAGCGCGAAGACGCCGGGTCGCAGGAGCGTGAGGACGCCGGTGCGCAGCAGCGCGACCCGCGGAACGAGAACGGGCGCGACGAGGGCTGAACCCCCGCCACGCCCGCTGCGTGCGTCCGGTCGGCTACTCGGCCGGTTCGACCTGGGCCGGCACCGACTGCTCGCGCACGACGGCACGAGCGGCGGCCTGACCGGTCGTCGTGCTCTTCACGATGTCGCTCAGGGTGAACCCGGCGGTGGCACCGAGCAGCGCGTCGACCTCGCTGAACTGGCTGACGACACTTTTCGACAGCGCACCCGCGCCGTCCGAGGACACCACGGTGAGCGTGTCGATGTTGCTCATCGGCGCGGCGAGCTCGCGGGCGATGCTCGGCAGCGTCTCGATCGCCTTGACCCGCAGGACGGCCTCGGAGTGCTGCGCGAGCGCGTCGGCCTGCGCCTTGGTGGCGTCGGCCTCGGCCTGACCCTTCGCACGGATCGCATCGGCAGCTGCCTCGCCCTCGGCGCGTGACGCGTCGGCGGCGAGCTTGCGCGCCTCGGACTCGGCCTTCGCCTCGGCAGCGATCGCCTCGGCGGAGATCCGACGGGCTTCGGCCTGGGCGCGTGCGGTCTCGACCTGGGCCCCAGCGGCGGCCTCGGCCTCGACCCGGGTCTTGCGCGCCTGCGCCTCGGCGACGGCGGAGACCTCGGACTCGAGCTCGGCGCGACGCAGTTCGGCACGCTTCTGCGCTGTGATCTGCTCCTGCTCGACGACGCCCTGGGACGCGCGGGCCTGGGCGAGCGGGCCGGCGGCGGCGGCCTCGGCCGACGCGCGATCGGCGTCGAGCTGCAGCGCCGCACGACGGATCGCCAGGGTGTTCTCGGCTTCGGCGATCGCCTGGTCGGCGGTCGCACGAGCTTCTCGCGCTTCACGGTCGGCCTGGGCCTCGGCGTTCTCGGCCTCGAGTCGCACACGCGCACGTTCGGCACGGCCGAGGTCGCTGATGTACTCGTTGCGGTCCGAGATGCCCTTGATCTCGAACGAGTCGACGTCGAGACCCTGGCTGTGCAGGGCGTCCTTGGCGACGTCGAGCACCGCGACGGTGAGCTGGTCGCGCTTGCGGATGATCGTCGACACGTCGGTCGCACCGATCGAGGCGCGGAGCGAACCCGACAGCACCTCGCGCGCGAAGTCGTCGATCTTCTTCTCCTGCCCGAGGAACCGTTGCGCGGCCGCCCGGATCGAGGCGTCGGTCTCGCCGACCTTCACGAGCGCGACCGCCTCGACGTCGATGGTGACGCCGCGGGAGTCCTGCGCGTTGACGTTGATGTCGATCGCCCGCGAGCTGAGCGACAGCTTCGCGACCTTCTCGAAGAAGGGGCGCACGAGCACACCGGCGCCCAGCACGACCTTGATGCCGGACTCGACGGTCTCGGTGCCATCGTCGTTCTTGACCTTGCGGGAGCGCTTGCCGGTGATGATGAGCGCTTCGTCGGCGCCGGCGTTGCGGTACACGACCTTGGCGTAGATCAGCGCGATCACGGCGAGGACGATGATCCCCACGATGATCAGCGGGACGGCTCCGAGCGCGAACAGGACTTCCATGACTCCCCCTCCGGACCAGGCGCCAGCCTGGATTCCGCATCTGTTGTTCCGTTGGCTCCCATCCTAGGAGCGCGCACCGACGGCAGCGGACTTGTCCACAGACAGGAGGCGCGGCGCAGGATCACCTGCACCGCGCCTCCAGGCCGGGGTTGCGTCAGCGTCTACGCGCCCGCACGCCACCAGTCGTCGAACGGGGTCGCCGGAACCTGGCGCTTGTGCTCCGTCGCGCGGTAGCGCGACTCGATCGCCTCGGCGACCTCGACCGGCACGTCGTGTCCCTGCAGGTAGGCGTCGATCTCGGCGTACGTGAGCCCGAGGTTCGCCTCGTCGGTCTGCCCGGGCAGCTCGTCGAGCAGGTCAGCCGTCGGCGCCTTCTCGTACAGGCGGGCGGGTGCTCCGAGGTGCTCGAGCAGCTGCCGCCCCTGGCTCTTCGAGAGCCCGGTGAGCGGAGTGAGGTCGACGCCGCCGTCGCCGTACTTGGTGAAGAAGCCCGTGACGGCCTCGGCCGCATGGTCCGTGCCGACCACCAGCAGACCGCGCTGCCCGGCGACCGCGTACTGGGCGACCATCCGCATGCGGGCCTTGACGTTGCCCTTCACGAAGTCGCTCAGCTCGACGCCGGACGCCGCGGTGTCCTCCATGACCCCGTCGACCCCGTGTTCGATGTTCACGGTGATGCCCGGGTCGGCCGCGATGAACTGCAGGGCCAGCTGGGCATCGTCCTCGTCGGCCTGCACGCGGTAGGGCATGCGGACGGTCGTGAACTCGGCGGGGTGCCCCTCGGCACGGAGCGACTCGACCGCGAGCTGGGTCAGGCGGCCGGCGAGGGTGGAGTCCTGCCCGCCGCTGATCGCGAGGAGGTACCCCTTCGCCCCGGTCGTCAGCAGGTAGTCGCGCAGGAACCCGACGCGACGGGCGACCTCCTGCTCCGGGTCGATGGTCGGCTGGACGTTGAGGTCCGCTGCGATGGCGGCTTGGAGTTCACGCACCACCCCAGTATCACGCCGATCCGGCTCCGTGGACCGGAACCGTCCCGAACCCGGCGGACGAACTGACCGGCGGAGGTCCCGGAGCGGTGGTGACCCGATCACCACCGCCCCGGGGATCCGCGACGACCCGAACGTGTCGCGGACCCGGTGGGCGGACGCCGGTACCCGCCGGCGCCCGTCCTGGTCAGGCGCGACGGGGTGGTCGCGCCGGGATCGCGGTGGGTGCTCCGTGGTGTGGCACGATGCCTCTTCCTCCGACGGGGCCCGCCGCTGATCCGCCCCCGGTGGTGAGCCGAGGGATGTGAGGGCCCGAGAGACGGGCCGGAACGCGGCTGGTGGGGCCGCTTCCTGTGCAAGTTACCAGGATCGGATCACGCGGTGACGCCCCCGTTGTGGGGCCGCGAAGCACGCGTCGTTGACAGTTCGATGGCTAACAGTTAGAGTCCTGACCATGCAGGCACCGGACTTCACGACACCGCTCCAGCTCATGCGGTGGATCGGATGGGCACAGCGCAAGGGCGCCGAGGAGTGGGTCCGTGAGCGCGACCTCACCCACGAGCAGTCGTTCGTGCTCGGGTACCTGCAGGAACACCCCGGCGCCATCCAGCGGGACGTCGCCGAGGCCACCCGGACCAGCGCGGCCAGCGTCTCGAGTCTCCTGCAGGGGCTCGAGCGGCGCGGCCTGATCGAACGACGACCGGACGCCACGAACGGGCGGACGAAGACGGTGCACGCCACCCAGGCAGGCATCGACCTCATCGCCGGGTTCACCGACGCCATGATCGCCCTCGACGACTCCCTGCTCGCACCGCTCGACGCGGACGAGCGCGACACCCTGCGACAGCTGTTGCTCAAGGTGACCGCGGAACTCGCGCCACCGACCCGCTAGCCGCACCGCCGAACCACCGCACCGACCCGCTCCACGCACCGGCGCCTCCCGGTCGGATCCGCCGGCGCGCCCACGCGACCCTCCCCGGTCACGCCGCCCGTGACCCCACCGGTCGCGCGCTCCGCCCTGCCGCGCCGGCACCCGTCGACGCGCGCTCCACCCTGCCGCGCCGGCACCCGTCGACGCGCGCTCCACCCTGCCGTGCCGGCGTTCGTCGGCGCGCCCACCGCCATGCCCGGAAGGGAACCGTCATGTCCTCCACCACCACCACCACTGCGGCGACGAACCGCTGGTACCTCTCCGCTGCCCCGATCGCCCGAGCCCTGGTGCACCTGTGCGTGCCGATGGCGGCGGCGATGGTCGTCAGCGCCCTGTACAACGTCATCAACGCGGGCTTCATCGGCGCCCAGCACGACACGTCCCTGCTCGCCGCGATCACCTTCGGCACGCCGTTGCTCGGCCTCGTGATGGCCGTGGGCGGGGTGTTCGGCGTCGGCGGCAGCGCGTTGATGTCCCGGTTGCTCGGAGCATCGGAACACGATCCCGACAAGGCTCGGGACATCAAGCACGTCGCCTCGTTCGCCCTGTGGGGTGCGGTCGTGACCGGAGCAGTGCTCGGCGTCGTCGGACTCCTGCTGCTCCGCCCGCTCGTCGCCGTCCTCGGCGCCGACGCCGCAGCGGTCCCCGCCACGAGCGAGTACGTCGCCGTGATGCTCGCGTTCGTCCCCGTGCTCGCCGCGTCCTTCGCGCTCGAACAGATCGTCCGCTCCGAGGGCGCCGCCCGCCAGGCGATGATCGGCCTGGTCCTCTCCACGGTCGGCAACCTGGTGTTCGACGTCCTGTTCATCCTGGGGCTGCACTGGGGTGTCGGCGGCGCCGCACTCGCGGTGGGCCTGGCCAACGTGGTCTCGATCGCCTACTGGGTGGCGTGGCTGCAGCGGAACAGCGAGAACGTCAGCTTCGCGCCGAAGTGGTTCACCCTGCGTGCGGACATCCTGAAGCCCGTGTTCGGCATCGGTGTCGGAGAACTCCTGCAGTCCGCGTTCCTCATCGTCACGACACTCGTCCTCAACAACCTCGCCGCCGCCTACGGCGACGACCCGCTGGCAGCGATGGGCGTCGCGGTCCGCATCGCTCAGGTGCCGGAGTTCCTGGTGATGGGCGTGACCATCGGCGTGCTGCCGCTGCTCGCTTACGCGTTCGGCGCGGGTGACGCAGCTCGACTGCGTTCCGCCCTGCGCGCCGCGGCCCTGACCGTCGGCGGCATCGTGCTCGTCTTCTCCGGCACCGTGTTCATGTTCCGCGAGCAGGTCTTCACGATCTTCTCCGGTGACCACTCGGTGCTCGCGATCGGCATGACGATCCTGACGGCACAGCTCGTCGCCGCCGTCGTCAACGGGTTCACGGGTCTGCTCACCTCGTTGTTCCAGGCGACCGGGATGGTCATGCCCGCGATGGTGCTGTCGATGGCGCAGGGCGTGCTGTTCGTCCCCATCGTGATCGCCGGCAACGTGTGGTTCGGGCTCGCCGGGATCATCTGGGCGCTCACCGTCACCGAGGGCATCGTCTTCGTCGCCGCCGTCGTCCTCTGGCTGGCGACGCGGGGCCGCATCGCCCGGGGCCTGGCCGAGGGCAGCGCGGCACGCGCGGACGCCACGCTGGAGGCCGCCCCCGTGGCGTGAGGCGCGTCGCCCCGGCGTCACGCACCACGTGCGGACGGGAGGCCCGGTGCCGGTCCGGCGCCGGGCCTCCCGTCCGTTGGTGGTCGCGTTCCGTGCGCCGCGTTCGCCGCGTGCGCTGCGTGCATGCGCTTCGTGAGCAGGAATGGTGGGGTGTGCGCGTGCGACCCGACCATTTCTGCTCACGAAGTGCGCGCCGCGCGCTACGCGCTACGCGCCGCGGCTGCGCCGCAGGAGCAGCACGACGACCGCGCCGGCCACCAGGATGGCTCCGGCGCCGAGGCCGATCCACACGCCCGGCGCGATGCCCGGCGACGAGGACGGTGCACCATCCGAAGCCCCGGTGGCCGTCGCGGTGGCACTCGGCGTGGGCAGGGCGCTCGCTGTCGGAGTCGGCCTCGGTGTGACCGTCGCGGTCGGCGACGCAGCAGCTGCCCGGTACTCGAACGCGAGCGTGCCCTCGATCGGGTGCCCGTCCGGCGACACGTAGCGCCAGAGCAAGGTGTAGTTCCCCCGGTCGAGGTCGACCGCGCGACTCATGGTCGTCCCCGACACGGACACGTCGCCGGTGGCGACATCGGTGCCGGACGCATCCGTGACCTGGATGCGGAGGCCGGCGTCGAGGCCGGCGAGCGGCGCCTCGGAGAAGGTCAGGTCGACGGACTCGAGCGGTTCGGTGACGACCGCCCCGTCAGCCGGGGTACTGCTGGTCAGGGCCGAGTGGGCCGACGCGGGTTGGACCCCGACGAGCGTCAGCAGTCCCGCCGCGACGATCGCCAGTGCCGCCGCCGTGGTTCGGGCTGTGCGCATGCGCAGACTCTACCGACGGTCGAGCGGCAGCCCGCTGGGGGTCAGAGCTGCTCGCCGAGGAAGTCCGCGTACGTCGGCTCGTAGCGCGCTTCGCTGACACTGACGAGCTGGTGGCCGGTACCTTCGAGGCGTTCGGCGACGAGGGCGGCGAGGTCCTCGGGCGAACGGAGGCCGTGGCGGTGCCAGGCGTTCTGCATGGTGGCGGTCATGACGACCAGCCCTTCATCGAGATGATGCGCATCTCGGATCCGTCCGGGTCGACCCGCTGTGCCAGACCCCACAGATCGTGAGGAGCATCGTGACGACGGGTCCCTGATGACCGACCCGGTACCTCCACGCTAGGTGGTGGGGCGCGTTGCGTCGAACGCAGTGCGCTTCTCGGCCGACCAGCCGTTGACGGACGGGAGGCCCGGTGCCAGCTGGCACCGGGCCTCCCGTCATCAGGGGGTCGCGCCCAGGGCGCGGGTCTGCTCGATCAGTCGGTTCCGGAGTCGAAGGCCGCGCCCTCGGAGGCGAGGTCGGTGCGACGACCCATCGCGTCCTCGGCGTCGGAGGCGACGATCGCGCCGCCGAGGATCTCCTCGGCCTCGCCCGCCTCGAGCTCCCCGACGAGCTCGGCCGTCGCGCCACCGATGAGGCCGGCGGCGGCGTACTGCTCGAGCCGCGAACGGGAGTCCGCGATGTCGAGGTTGCGCATGGTGAGCTGGCCGATGCGGTCGTCCGGGCCGAACGCGGCGTCGCCGACGCGCTCCATCGACAGCTTGTCCGGGTGGTACGACAGCGCGGGGCCCGTGGTGTCGAGGATCGTGTAGTCGTCACCACGGCGCAGGCGCAGCGTGACCTCGCCGGTGACGGCGGAGGCGACCCAGCGCTGCAGCGACTCACGGAGCATGAGGGACTGGGGGTCGAGCCAGCGGCCCTCGTACATCAGGCGACCGAGACGGCGGCCCTCGTTGTGGTACGAGGCGACCGTGTCCTCGTTGTGGATCGCGTTGAGCAGGCGCTCGTAGGCGATGTGCAGCAGCGCCATGCCCGGAGCCTCGTAGATGCCGCGGCTCTTCGCTTCGATGATGCGGTTCTCGATCTGGTCGGACGCACCCAGGCCGTGGCGGCCACCGATGGCGTTCGCCTCGTAGACCAGGACGACCGCGTCGGTGTACTCGACGCCGTTGATCGCGACGGGGCGACCGGCCTCGAACCGGACGCTGACGATCTCGGTTGCGACCTCGACGTCGTCACGCCAGGCGGCGACACCCATGATCGGCTCGACGATGTCCAGGCCGCTCGACAGCTCTTCGAGGCTCTTCGCCTCGTGCGTCGCGCCCCAGATGTTCGCGTCGGTCGAGTACGCCTTCTCGGTGGAGTCGCGGTACGGGAACCCGCGGGCGACGAGCCACTCGCTCATCTCCTTGCGGCCGCCGAGCTCCTCGACGAACTCGGAGTCGAGCCACGGCTTGTAGACGCGCAGACGTGGGTTGGCCATCAGGCCGTAGCGGTAGAACCGCTCGATGTCGTTGCCCTTGTAGGTGGAGCCGTCGCCCCAGATGTCGACGCCGTCTTCCTTCATCGCGCGGACGAGCATCGTGCCCGTCACCGCGCGGCCGAGCGGCGTCGTGTTGAAGTACGTCTTGCCGCCGGAGCGGATGTGGAACGCACCGGTCTGCAGGGCGACCAGGCCTTCTTCGACCAGGGCGCTCTTCGCGTCGACCAGTCGGGCGATCTCGGCGCCGTACTCGTGGGCGCGGCTCGGGACGGCGTCGATGTCCGGCTCGTCGTACTGGCCGATGTCGGCCGTGTACGTGCAGGGGATCGCTCCCTTCTCGCGCATCCAGGCAACGGCGCAGGAGGTGTCGAGACCCCCTGAGAACGCGATGCCGACTCGTTCGCCGACGGGGAGACTGCTCAGGACCTTGGACACGGGGTCAATCGTACGGGGCCAGCGGGCCGGGCTACCGTCCGGGGCGACGGTTGTGGAGAACTGGGCTGCAAAGTGCCCCTAGGGGGCACTGCAGGGACTCGAACCACTTCGATGTACTGGTGCCCCTGGAGGGACTCGAACCCCCAACCGTTTCCTTAGGACGGAACTGCTCTTCCATTGAGCTACAGAGGCTGGCCCGTCCACTCTAGCGGCGGAAGCCCTGCAGGAACGCGTGCAGTTCGTCGACGAACAGGTCGGGCTGCTCGAACGGCGCGAAGTGCCCACCGCGGTCGAGTTCGTGGTGGAACACGAGGTTCGTGGTGCGCTCGAGCCACTCGCGCGGCGCCCGCACGATGTCGCCGGGGAAGATCGAGAACCCGGACGGCACCTCGACCCGTCGTTCCAGCTGCTCCGCCGGGATCGCCGCGTTCGCGTGGTACATCCGCATCGCCGAGCCGATCGTGGCGGCTGCCCAGTACTCGGTGAGCAGCGCCAGGACCTCGTCGCGCGTGTAGACCGACCACAGGTCCCCGTCGCAGTCGCTCCACGCCCGGAGCTTCTCGACGATCCAGGCAGCGAGACCCGCGGGTGAGTCGTTCAGCCCGACGGCCGCGGTCTGCGGCTTCGTGCGGTGCAGCATCGCGTAGGCACCCTCGGCGGTGCGCCACCGATCGGTCGCGGCGACGAACTCCCGCTCGGCAGCGGACAACGTCGACGCATCGATTCCCGGCCACGCGAGCCCGCCGTCGATGCGGTGGACGGCGACGACCCGGTCGGGGTGGTCGAGCGCCAGGTAGCGGGCGACGTGTGTGCCGATGTCGCCGCCCGACACCGCGAACCGCTCGTACCCGAGGTCCGTCATGAGCGTCGCCCACATGCCGGCCACCTGCCGGGCATCGAGCACCTGCGGCGGTGCATCCGAGAAGCCGTACCCGGGCATGTCCGGCACGACGACGTCGTACCCGGCGTCGACGAGCATCGGCAGCACCTTGCGGTACCGCCACCCGGAGTCCGGCCAGCCGTGCGCGAGCAGGACCGGCAGAGCATCGGGCCGCGGAGCGCGGGCGTGCAGGACGTGGACGCCGATCCCGTCCACGACGACACGGCGCGAGGGCAGCGCGGCGAGCTCGGCACGGTGCGCGTCGAAGTCGAACCCGTCGGCCCAGTACTCGACGAGCGGGCGCAGGACGTCGAGGTCCACGCCGAGCGACCAGGCGACCCCGGCGGGCGCGTCTGGCCAGCGCGTGGCGCGCAGCCGAGCGCGCAGGTCGTCGATGGTCGCGTCGTCGATGTGCGGTGTCTCGCCCATGTCGGCGACGCTAGTCAGCGCCACCGACAGGCGGACTGGAGGCCCGTGGCGGCGTCACCACGGGCCTCCAGTCCGTCACATGGTGTGCAGCAACGGTCGGGTCGGCCTGGTCGAGCCGACCATTGCTGCTCACGAACGCGACGGCGGCCGCTACGCGGCCACGAGGTACTCGTCCCACTCCGCCTGCGGGCGCTCGATGCCGCGCACGACCCACGAGGACCCGTGCGGCACCTTCGGCGGGAACCGGAGGCGCCACCCCATCTCCTGCGGGGTGCGGTCACCCTTGGTGTTGTTGCAGGCCAGGCAGCAGGCGACGAGGTTCTCCCACGAGTCCTGCCCACCGCGCGACCGCGGCTGCACGTGGTCGATCGTGGTGGCGTGCCGGCCGCAGTAGGCACAGTGGTTGCCGTCCCGACGCAGCACACCGCGACGGGACACCGGCACGAGTCTGGAGTGCGGGATGCGCACGTAGCGGGTGAGGATGATGACGGACGGACGGTCGTAGCTCGACGTCGACCCGGTGACCGGGTGTTCGACGTCGGCAGCGACGATGGCGGCCTTCTGGTTCATGACCAGCACGAGGGCTCGTCGGAACGAGATCACCGCGAGGGGCTCGTAACCGGCGTTGAGGACGAGAGTGCGCATGGGTTCCCTTCCGACGTGCCTGGACGGCTTCCAGGCGCTGCGGGTGCGTCGGACCGACGACGCGAACGGGTGAGGACGACCTGTTCACACCCCTGGAACCACGAAGAGCACCACCCGGATGGGCAGTGCTCTCGTCATGCAGGGGCGTGCTCGTGCACGCAGGCTGTGCTCGACCATATGTCGACGCGCGCGCGCCGACCCATGGTGCGGGTCGTGCGGAACATCGACATGAGGGTCTCCTGTTCGCGCCGGTGCGGACCGGTGCAGCGTCAGGTTAACCCAGAAACCGGCCTGGCACGAGGGTGTGCGGGCCGGTTCTGGAGAAGTTCACACTCCCCCGTGGGCAGTGTTCGCTAGATGCCGAAGCGGACGATGTGGTAGTCGCTCGTCCAGATCGGACGGATCTGCACGGTGCCGCCGGGCTTCGGGGCGTCCATGATCATGCCGTTCCCCATGTAGAAGCCGTCGTGCGCCTCGTTGTTGAAGATGACGACGTCGCCGGGCTGTGCCTCGGACTCGGGGATCGTGGTGCCGGCCTGGTCCTGCAGCGGCACCGAGTGCGCGAGGTTGATGCCGTACTGGGCGTACACGAACATGATGAAGCCCGAGCAGTCGAAGCCCGACGGGTCCGCGCCACCGAAGACGTACGGGGTGCCGATGTACTGCTTGCCCGTGGCGACCACGGCCGGCAGCGAGAACGGGGTGTCGGCGGCGGAGGAACTGGCCGCGTACTCGGCGGCGGTGGGCCCGGTGTACGAGGAGTACTGCTTCGCGGTCGCGGCGCGGGCGGTCTGGGTCTGCTCGGCCTGCTCGGCGGCTTCCTTCGCTGCGGCGGCCTGGTCGGCGGCGGCTTGCTTCGCGGCCTTCTCGGCGTCGAGCGTCGCGGTGGACGTCGCGCCGAACCCGTCACGGCTCGTGTCGGCGAGCGCCACGGCGTCCGAGACCGACAGTTCCTGGCTCTGCGTGGCACGGGCCTGACGCTGGGCGTCGGCGACGGCGGTCGAGTTACTGGAGGTCGTCGCGGCGAAGGCCGGGGCGACCGCGACCGTACCGAACATGCCGGCGGCCACGGTGAGGACGACCGGCGCGAGGAACCTGCGCTTCCGTGACGTCGCGCTCGCTTTGGCGATGCTCGCGGCGGTCGCGGCCTGCGCGGCACGACGGCCGCCGGGCAGCGGGGCGGAGCGCACCGGCACGACCTTGCGGACCGGGCGGCCCTCGGCCTCGCGCACGGCCCGCCGGGTGAGCGGGCTGGTGGTGGCGTTCTCGGTGTTCGTCGGGTTCGCGGGCGTCTGGTCGTCCGCGGCGGTACCGGTCTGCGTCAAGAGGTGGGTCTCCGGCGTCTCGTCATCACGCCGCCGTGGGTGTCCGGCGTCGTGCAACCCCATCCGTTCGTCATCGTTTCCGATCGAGGCAGGAGACGGGTTCGAGACGTCCTGCCACGGGTCTCCGGCTCAGGGGCAGCGCGGGGACTCGGACGAGTGTACGGAGGCGTCGTTACCGAGTCGAGACAAAACGCCCCGTTGGTAACGAAACGGTAAACACTCTCAGGGAGTGCCGGGAGCGGTCAGTGTCGCTCGATGTAGACGTGCTGCGCGACCTCGATGGGCAGCTCGATGCCGGACTCTTCGCCGTCGACACGGACCGCGACGTAGGCGCCGGCGCGCTGCACGCTCGCCACCCGGCCGGGCATGACACCGGCGGTGCGGAGCTGGTGCAGGAGTTCGGGCTCGAACTGCACGGGTTCGCCAAGGCGTCGGATGACCCCGGTCGCGACGGCGTCGGTGCCCTCGGTTGCGGCGACGATGTTCTGGACCCCGTCGAGGAACCCGGCAGCCGCGGGGCCGCCGATCTCGGGCAGGCCGGGGATGGGGTTGCCGTAGGGCGACTCGGTGGGGTTGCCGAGCATCTCGAGCAGCCGGACCTCGACCTGCTCGCTCATGACGTGTTCCCAGCGGCAGGCCTCGTCGTGCACGAAGGCCCAGTCGAGCCCGATGACGTCGGCGAGCAGACGCTCGGCCAGACGGTGCTTGCGCATCACGTGGGTGGCGCGGGAACGGCCCTCGTCGGTGAGCTCCAGGTGCCGGTCACCCGAGACGACGACCAGGCCGTCGCGCTCCATCCGGGCGATGGTCTGCGAGACCGTCGGGCCCGAGTGTCCGAGGCGCTCGGAGATGCGCGCGCGCAGCGGCACGATCGCCTCTTCCTCCAGGTCGAGGATGGTGCGAAGGTACATCTCCGTGGTGTCGACGAGATCGGTCACGGTCCGCCTCTCATGTCTGGGCCCAGCGCCGACCACACTACTTGTTCGCACCGACGATCACCGACCGGCGCCCGGGTGCACGTGAGAAAGGGTCATCGGACGCGGTGGACGGGTGCGCCTGACCCTCCCCGTCCGGCCGGTACACGGGCGGGAGCGGTCGGATCGTCGTCGTTAGGATCGGTGCATGGCAGACATCGTCATCCCGGCCGAACTCCTCCCCACCGACGGTCGCTTCGGCTGCGGCCCGTCGAAGATCCGCGGCGCACAGCTCGAGTCCCTCGTGACGCGCGGCGCCACGATCCTCGGCACCTCGCACCGCCAGAAGCCCGTGAAGGACCTGGTCGGCAGCGTCCGCTCCGGTCTCGCCGACCTGTTCCAGGTCTCCGAGGGCTACGAGGTCGTCCTCGGCAACGGCGGCTCGACCGCGTTCTGGGACGCCGCCGCGTTCGGCCTCATCGAGCGCCGTGCCGAGAACCTGTCGTTCGGCGAGTTCGGGTCGAAGTTCGCCAAGGCCGCAGCGGCCCCGTGGCTCGAGGCACCGCACGTCGTCGAGGCACCGGGTGGCTCCCTCGCCGCACTCGAGCCGGTGGAGGGCGTGGACGTCTACGCCTACCCGCACAACGAGACCTCGACGGGTGTCATGGCCCCCGTCGTCCGCGCGGCCGGTGACGCCGGCGCCCTCACGGTCGTCGACGCGACCAGTGCAGCCGGTGGCGCCCTGTTCGACGTCAGCGCCACGGACGTCTACTACTTCGCCCCGCAGAAGAACTTCGCCTCGGACGGCGGCCTGTGGCTCGCGCTGCTCTCCCCCGCCGCGATCGAGCGGATCGAGCGGATCGCCGCCTCCGGCCGGTACATCCCGGAGTTCCTGTCGCTCAAGAACGCCGTCGACAACTCGCGCCTGGACCAGACCCTGAACACCCCGGCGATCTCCACGCTGCTGCTGCTCGACGAGCAGGTGCGGTGGATGAACGAGTCCGGCGGCCTGGCGTGGGCGGACCTCCGTACCAGGACGTCGTCGTCGACCATCTACGACTGGGCCGAGGCGAGCGACTACGCCACCCCGTTCGTCACCGACCCCGCCGCCCGGTCGCAGGTCGTCGCCACGATCGACCTCGACGACTCCATCGACGCCAAGGTCGTGGCCGCGACCCTGCGCGCCAACGGCATCGTCGACACCGAGCCGTACCGGAAGCTCGGACGCAACCAGCTGCGCGTCGCCACGTTCACCGCCATCGACCCGGACGACGTCGCGAAGCTCGTGCGCGCGATCGACTTCACGGTCGACGCCCTGCGCTGACGTTCATCCAGCACTGACGTCCGCCCGGCGCTGACCCGCGCCCGGAACGAGGACGGGCCCGGCACCACCGCATCGGTGGTGCCGGGCCCGTTCGTCGGTCCGGGTGGGTCAGGTGCGGTGGAAGCCCGGGTCGGCCTCGCCGGCGTCGAGCTGGTCGACCTCGAGATCGGCGTCGGGCTCGAACGGCTGCACGCGGCGGGCACGACGACGGCCACGGGGCGGCTGCGGGGCCTCGTCCTCGTCCTCGGGGGCGTCGTCGGCAGCTGCGGCGTCGGCGGTGTCGCTCACGTCGGCGAGTGCGTCGACGTCCACGCCCTCGATGTCGTCGTCGTCCGACTCGTCGAGGTCGTCCTCGTCGGCATCGAAGTCGTCATCATCGTCGTCGTCGGACTCGTCGTCGTCCTCGTCGTCATCCGAGTCGTCGTAGTCGTCGTCCTCGTCGTCGTCCGAGTCGTCCTCGTCGGAGTCGTCCTCGTCATCCGAGTCGTCGTCGAAGTCATCGTCGTCCGAGTCGTCCTCGTCGGAGTCGTCCTCGTCCTCGTCGGAGTCGTCCTCGTCCTCGGACTCGTGCTCCTGCGCCGCCCGGTACTCCGCCAGACGCTCGGACCAGGGCACCCACTCGGGCGCGACGAGCGAGCCGTCGCCGGGCATCAGCTCGACCTCGAGCACGGTCGGCTCGTCGTCGCCGATCTTGGCGACGCTGACGGTCCAGCGCCACCCGGGGTAGCCGGGCAGCCGGTTGGCGAACAGGACGGACACGACGCCGTCCCCTTCGTCCACGGTGCCGACGGGGGCACCGACCGTCGACTCGGGGGTGACCTCGAGCAACGCCTCGCGCGCCAGGTCGGTGTAGTCGGGAAGGGCGTCGGCCCCTGCTGTGTCGGACTCGGTCATGGGGTCACGCCTCCAACTGGTCTGCGACGTGCCGCAGGATGGCGGCGATGCGATCGCCGTTCTTCGGGTAGCGGCCGTGGCGGAGGTCTCCGCTGATCCGGTCGAGTTCCTTCACCAGGTCCTCGACGATCACGGCCATGTCGTCCGCGGAGCGACGGGTCATCCGGGACAGCGACGGCTGGGGTTCGAGCAGCCGCACGGACAACGCCTGCGACCCCTTCTTCCCCTGGACGACGCCGTACTCGAGCCGCGTGCCGGCCTTGACGGTCACGACGCCGTCGGGCAGCGAGGACGCGTGCAGGAACACCTGGTCGCCGTCGTCTCCGGTGATGAAGCCGAAGCCCTTGTCGTCGTCGTAGAACTTGACCTTGCCGGTGGGCATGCGTGGACTCCTCGAGGTCGTGGTACGGCCGTGGTGCGTCGGATATCCTGGGTCGATGGCCAATCCGACCCGATCGACCGGGAACCCGCAGGATTCCGCAGAACCCCCGGTGACGTTCAATCGTACCGAACGCGCTCTGGCGTTCATGATCGGTGGGATCATCATCCTCGGCCTGCTCTGCTTCGTCGCGATGATCATCATGTGGCTCACCGCGCCCACCGCACGGGGTTCGATGCCGTGGCCGGTGATCATGGCCATCCCGCTCTTCGGCTTCCCGATCGCCATGGTGCTGGTCTTCACGCTCCTCGGCATCACCTGGACACGTCGCGCACGAGCGAACCGGACGGCTCGCTGACGTCCGCCCCGGACGCTGGCACCGGACGATGACGACCACCGCCGACCTCGCCGCCCGACTCCGGGCGATGCCGGACGACGCGCTCGCGCGCCTCGTCGCGGCGAGGCGACTCCCCACCGCTGCACTCGCCGAGACGGGCCCGCAGCGCATCACCGACTTCTTCGACCTCGCCGAGGCGCTCCGCACCGACGACGCCGTGGACGCAGCCGTCGAGCACCTGCCGCGCGCCACGATCCTCGCGTTGCGTGACGGCGGCGCCGTCGACGCGCTCGGCCCGGCGATCGCGCTCGGCCTCGCCGACGAGGACGGCGCAGTCGACGACGCGGTCGCCACACGCGTGGCCGCCCACCCCGACCTCGCCTCGCTCGACGAGCAGCCGGGAGGCCCGGAGCAGGTCCGCCCCGCTGCTCCCGCCCTCGACGTCACGGCGCTCGAGCGTGCACGCACCACCGGCGCGGAGCAGGCGTTCGCGACGATGACCGTGCTCGCCGAGCTGCTGCGCGCGGTCGACGCCGGCGCCGTCCGCGAACTCGTCAAGGGCGGGATCGGCATGCCGCTCGCCCGCACCCTCGCCGAGCGCATCGGCACCGACGCCGAGCTCGTCGCCGGTCGCCTGGCGCTGCTCGACGACATCGGGTTCGCCGATCCCGACACCGGCCGGTGGATCGTCACCGACGCCGGCCACGCGTGGCTGCTCGCCAGCTGGCCGGAGCGCTGGGTCTCGCTGGTGTCGGCGTGGTCGGACACGCTCCCGCCCGCCGTGCATCAAGTCCTCGAGCTGGCCGACGGCGACCTCCGCGACCTCGTGCCGCTCGGGCGCTGGGCGTACCCGGCGGGGTCCCGCTGGCTCGACGCCCTGCTGCTCGACGTCGCCGGCACCGCGGCCTCGCTCGGCCTGGCCGTCGACGGGATCGTCACGAGCACCGGCCGGGCGCTCCTCGACGGCGACGCCGAACAGGCTGCCGACGACCTGCCGGGCACCGTGGAGCGGGTCTACCTGCAGCACGACCTCACCGTCATCGCCCCTGGCCCGCTCGCTCCGGTGGACGACGACGCCCTGCGCACCGTCGCCGTGCTCGAGGCACCGGGACTCGCGGCGCGGTACCGGATCTCCGAGGACACGCTCCGTGCTGCCTTCCGGGCCGGACACTCCCGCGACGACCTGCTGACCCTGCTCGGGCGGCTGTCGGCCACCGGGATCCCCCAGCCCCTCGCCTACCTGATCGACCAGGTGGCCGGACGCGACGGCAGCATCGTCGTCGACCGCGGACCGGGCGGCGTCGGGACCGAGGTCCGTGGCACCCCCGACCAGCTCGACCTCGTCGGGGTGGACGCCGAACTCCGGCAGCTCGCGTGGGAGCGACCCGACCTGACGACGCTGACCACCCGCTACCCACCGCACGTCGTGCACTCCGCGCTGGAGGACCAGCGCTACCCGGCCATCCTGACGACCGCAGCCCGCGCCGAGACGCACCACGGGCCTCCCGGCCGGCGCAGCCACACCGGACGTTCGCCGGAGCAGGCGGCGCAGGCACTCGTCGAACGACTCCGCCTGACGACGCAGCGGGGCGACGCGGAGCCGGAGCAGGAGTGGCTCGGTCGGCAGATCGACCTCGCCGTGCGCGGACGGACGCCGATCCGTGTGACCGTACGGATGCCGGACGGCTCGGAACGGCCGTTCTCGATCGTGCCGACCTCGGTCGCGGCCGGACGGGTCCGCGGGCGGGACACCGCCGTCGACGTCGAACGCACCCTGCCGCTGTCGCTCGTCGTGTCGGTCGAGAGCGACGCCTGAGCCGCGGTCACCCGCACGCAGGCGGCGACGGCTAGGCTGGCAGGTCATGAACGGACCGCTGATCGTGCAGAGCGACCGCACCGTGCTCCTCGAGGTCGCGCACCCCGACGCCGAGGACGCACGCCACGAGCTCGCGGCCTTCGCCGAGCTCGAGCGCGCTCCCGAGCACGTGCACACCTACCGGATCACCCGCCTCGGACTGTGGAACGCGCGCGCCGCGGGCCACGACGCCGAGGCGATGATCGCCACCCTCGAACGCTTCGCGAAGTTCCCCGTGCCGCAGAGCGTCACGGTCGACATCCGCGACACGGTCTCGCGCTACGGACGCCTCGTGATCCGGCGCGAGGAGCGTCCCGACGCCCCCGTCATCGCGAACTCCCCGACCGAGGAGCTCGAGCAGCTGCCGGTCCTGCTCCTCACCGCGGAAGACCCGTCGGTGCTGGCCGAGGTCATCCGGTCGAAGCGCATCAAGCCGCTGCTCGGTGACATGCGGTCCCCGTCCGAGGTCGAGCTGCAGCCGTGGGCGCGCGGGCAGATCAAGCAGGAGCTCGTGAAGCTCGGGTGGCCGGCAGAGGACCTGGCGGGCTACACGCCGGGGCAGCCGCACCCGATCGACCTGGACACCGCCGAGTGGCACATGCGGCCGTACCAGGAGCAGGCGGTCGACACGTTCTTCGCCCAGGGCTCCGGCGTCGTCGTGCTGCCCTGTGGTGCCGGCAAGACCCTCGTCGGCGCCGGTGCGATGGCGACCGTGAAGGCGACCACGCTCATCCTCGTGACGAACACGGTCTCGGCGCGGCAGTGGCGCACCGAGCTCCTCAAGCGCACGACCCTGACACCGGAGGACATCGGTGAGTACTCGGGCAGCGTCAAGGAGATCCGGCCGGTCACGATCGCGACGTACCAGATCCTCACCGCCCGCCGGAAGGGCGAGTACACGCACCTGTCGCTCCTCGACGCCCTCGACTGGGGCCTCATCGTCTACGACGAGGTGCACCTGCTGCCGGCGCCGGTGTTCAAGCTGACCGCCGACCTGCAGGCTCGCCGACGCCTGGGTCTCACCGCCACGCTCGTGCGCGAGGACGGCCGCGAGGGCGACGTCTTCTCGCTCATCGGGCCGAAGCGCTACGACGCCCCGTGGAAGGAGATCGAGGCGCAGGGCTACATCTCGCCGGCCTCCTGCTACGAGGTCCGCATCGACCTGCCGCACCAGGACCGCCTGGAGTACGCGGCGTCGAGCGACGACGAGCGCTACCGGCTCGCCGCGACGTCCCCGGCGAAGACCCCGGTGGTGCGGGAGCTCATCGAGAAGCACCGCGGCGAGCAGATCCTGGTGATCGGGCAGTACATCGACCAGCTCGACGAACTGGCCGCGTCACTCGACGCAGCGGAGATCACCGGGGCGACCCCGGTCGACGAACGCGAACGGCTGTACGACGCGTTCCGGTCCGGCGAGGTCGACGTGCTCGTCGTCTCGAAGGTCGCGAACTTCTCGATCGACCTGCCCGACGCCACCGTCGCCATCCAGGTGTCCGGATCGTTCGGATCACGGCAGGAAGAGGCGCAGCGGCTCGGTCGGCTCCTCCGTCCGAACAAGGACGGCCTGCCCGCGTCGTTCTACACGCTCGTGGCGCGGGACACCGTCGACCAGGACTTCGCGCAGAACCGGCAGCGGTTCCTGGCGGAGCAGGGGTACTCCTACACGATCCTGGACGCCGACCAGGTCCAGACGCCCGTGGGCTGACGCACGAACCGCTCTCAGGAAACCCCGAGGGAACGGTCAGAAGATAGAGCCATGAGCGATGGCCCCAAGATCCTGATCGTCGACGACGAGCCGAACATCCGCGACCTCCTGACGACCTCGTTGCGCTTCGCCGGCTTCGCCGTGCGTGCGGTGGGCAACGGGGCACAGGCGATCTCCGCCGTGCTGGAAGAAGAGCCGGACCTCATCATCCTCGACGTGATGCTGCCCGACATGAACGGCTTCGGCGTCACCAAGCGCCTGCGGTCGTCTGGCTACACCTCGCCGATCCTGTTCCTCACGGCGAAGGACGACACCGAGGACAAGATCACCGGCCTCACCGTCGGCGGCGACGACTACGTCACCAAGCCGTTCTCGCTCGACGAGATCGTCGCCCGCATCAAGGCCATCCTCCGTCGCACGATGAACGACGAGGAAGACGCGATCATCCGCGCCGGTGAGCTCACGATGGACCAGGACACGCACGAGGTCACGATCGGCGACGCGCAGATCGAGCTCTCCCCCACCGAGTTCAAGCTGCTCCGCTACCTCATGCTCAACCCGAACCGCGTGCTGTCGAAGGCGCAGATCCTCGACCACGTGTGGGAGTACGACTTCAACGGCGACGCCGGCATCGTCGAGAGCTACATCTCGTACCTGCGCCGCAAGCTCGACCAGTACTCGGCCGAGCCGATCATCCAGACCAAGCGCGGCTTCGGCTACATGCTGAAGGCGTCCAAGGCCTCGTAGCACCATCACGTCTTCACGGCGGTCGTCCGGTTTCACCGGGCGGCCGCTGTCTATCGTTGGGGCAGCATGCACACGCGAATGAACCACTGGTGGGACGGGATCTCCCTGCGCACCAAGATCACCGGGATCACGGTGCTCCTGGTCGCGCTCGGGCTGCTCGTCGCCGGGCTCGGCACGATGACGGTGCTGTCCACCTACCTCATGCAGCAGCTCGACAACACCGTCAAGCAGACGACCGAGCAGCTCGAGGGCCAGAACATCAGCGACGGCGAGCAGTACTGCAAGCTCTCCGTCGTGGTGTCGCAGAGCGCCTACGTCGCCGCGTACGACGCCGACGGCGACCAGATCTGCCAGACGCCCGCCTCCAGCCGACCCGACGTCCGCCAGGCGATGCTGGTCGACGCCGCCCAGACGAACCAGCGCGTCTCGCTCTACGACAGCCAGCACAACCACGAGTGGCGTGCGCAGATCATCCCGGCGTCCCTGCAGAACCAGTCCGACGGCACCACCGAGACCGGCTACGTCCTCATCGCCGTCTCGAGCGCCGGCACCGACGAGACGATCGCCAAGTTCACCGCGATCTTCCTCGGTTTCGGTGCCTCGGTCATCCTGCTCGGCGCGATGCTCACCCGGCTGCTCGTCACCGCGACCTTCGACCCGCTGCGTGACGTCGAGGACACCGCCGCCCGGTTCGCCGCGGGTGACTTCAACCAGCGCCTCGAAGCCGACACCCCGAACACCGAGGTCGGTCGGCTCAACCGCTCCCTCAACGTGATGCTCGAGCGGATCGACTCGGCGTTCGAGGACCGCGACCGCACCATCGCCCAGATGCGCCGGTTCGTCGGTGACGCCTCCCACGAGCTCCGCACACCCCTCGTGTCCCTGCGCGGGTACGCCGAGCTCTACCGGATGGGCGCCCTGCGCAAGGAAGAGGACGTCGCGCAGGCGATGGAGCGCATCGAGAAGGAAGCACAGCGGATGGGCCTGCTCGTGCAGGACCTGTTGCAGCTCGCCCGGATCGACGAGTCGAAGCCCCTCGAGCTCGGCCCGGTCGACCTGGTCGCCATCGCACGCGACTCAGCGCTCGACACCATGGCCTCCAACCCCGACCGTGAGATCCAGGTCCTCGTCGAGGACGCCCTGACCGGCGAGAGCGTGCCCCAGGCGGTCCGTCCGTCGGGGACGTCCATCGCCTCCCCGGACACCGGCGAGGCACCGCCCGTGTCGCCGACCTCGGCGAACACCACCGGACCGATCGCGTTCTCGCGCCAGACGATCGCGCGCCTACGTGCCCGCCGAACCCGTGCGATGAACATCGACGCCGGTGCCGCCCCCACCGATGAGACCACCCCCCTGCCCACGGTCGTGCTGCCGAAGCGCCCGCCGATCGTCCTGGCAGAAGAGAACAAGATCCGCCAGATCGTCACGAACCTGATGGGCAACGCCATGCGGTTCACCGCGCACGACGACCCGATCGAGATCGGCATCGGCGTGGACGACGAGCGCGGCATGGCGCACCTCGACGTGATCGACCACGGCGAGGGCATCCCGCCGCAGCTGCGCGAGAAGATCTTCCAGCGCTTCTGGCGTGCCGACACCTCGCGCGCCCGGGACACCATGGCGAGCCCGAGGCCCGAGCCCCTCGCCCCGAGGTTCCAAAATCTCGGCATCTCGGCGGGCTTGGCGTCATCGTCCGGAACCTCGTCGGCGGACGCACGGCGTGTTCTGGAACCTCGGCGACAGCGGGCCGCCGATGACCACGCCGCCCGCGCAGGATCAGGCTGATCGGCGGGTCCGAGCCTCGACCTCGCGTTGCACGAACGCCTGCCGGAGTCGCTCGAACAGGACAGCGGGACGCCCGGCATCCGCTGACGTCGCGTGGACCACGATCCAGCCGTTGACCGCGAACCCGTTCGCCCGGCGCTGATCGTGATGGAACGTCCGGCGGTCGCGATGGTGGTCGCCGTCGTACTCCAGAGCGATCCGGAGTTCGGGCCACGCGAGGTCGGCGCGGCCGAGGAACCGACCGCGGTCGTCGACGACGTCCAGGTTGATCTCGGGTTCCGGGAAGCCCGCTCCCATGACGCCGAGGCGAAGACGGGTCTCCATCGGCGACTCCACAGCGGTGCGTACATCGTCGAGCGCCGCGCGTGCCCTCCGCGCCGCACGGCTGCCCGTCACGATCGCCGCCGCCAACCCGTCGACGGTCGCGAACCCGCTCGGACCGACGAAGAAGTCGCCGAGGACGACGAGTTCGACCGATGTGAGTACCGACGCGGACTCGAACCAGGCTCGCGCCGGAGGGCTCACCGGGATCCCGCGGACCCGGCTCGGCTGGAACCCCTCGAGCCGCAGCCGATGCGGGATGACCTGTGGGCGGCGCATGATCGGCGCTGTGCCGATGGCACTGACGTGGACCAGTTCGTCGTCCAGGCGGGACGGCAGGGGCGCACCCCAGAGCCGGGCCGCCGTCGTGTGGCTGATGAACTGGTCATCGCGGAGCACGAGCGCGATGGCTTCGACCAGGGTGATCGCGACCCCCGCTCGAGCGCGCACGCCGTGGACCGGGGACTGCAGATCGCGACGGGTCAACCTCGACGCGGGAACCCCCGCTGACAATGCCTCCCGCACGCGGAACGGCCTCGCTGGGTGTTCGTCGCGCAGTGCTCCGCTTGTCATGACGAGAGCTTCGTGCACGCGGCGCCGGAGTCGGACGCGTCCGGCCGCAACTGTGGAGAACGTCGCGGGACGAGCCTCCAGGCCGACGGGACCACGCGTTGAGCCGAGGTTCCAGGACACGCCGCCAGTCGGATGCCGAAGTGACACGCCTCGCTACCTACGGCGTTGGGATGCCGAGATTTTGGAACCTCACCGCCGCAAGCCGCCGCAAGCCCGCACGCCGCCCCCACGCTCCCGCCTCCGCCCACCCCCGCAAACACGGAAGGGCCCCGCACGCGCAGCGTGCGGGGCCCTTCCGTCAGGCGGACTAGAAGTCCATGCCACCCGTCGGGTCGCCAGCCGGAGCAGCAGGGGTGCGCTCGGGCTTCTCGGCGACGACGACCTCGGTGGTCAGGAACAGACCGGCGATCGACGCAGCGTTCTGCAGCGCCGAGCGCGTGACCTTGGCGGGGTCGATGATGCCGGCGGCGATCAGGTCGACGTACTCGCCGGTCGCGGCGTTGAGGCCCCAACCCGACTCGAGCTCGCGGACCTTGGCGGCGACGACACCCGGCTCGAGACCGGCGTTCAGCGCGATCTGCTTGAGCGGCGCGTCGATGGCCACGCGGACGATGTTCGCACCGGTCGCCTCGTCACCCTCGAGCTCGAGGGCCTCGAGTGCGACGGCACCGGCCTGGATGAGGGCGACGCCACCACCGGCGACGATGCCCTCTTCGACGGCAGCCTTCGCGTTGCGGACGGCGTCCTCGATGCGGTGCTTGCGCTCCTTGAGCTCGACCTCGGTCGCGGCACCCGCCTTGATGACGGCGACGCCACCGGCGAGCTTCGCGAGGCGCTCCTGGAGCTTCTCGCGGTCGTAGTCGGAGTCGGTCGCGTCGATCTCGGCACGGATCTGGCGGACACGGCCGGCGATCTGCTCGGCGTCGCCGGCACCCTCGACGATCGTGGTCTCGTCCTTGGTGATGACGACCTTGCGGGCACGACCGAGCAGGTCGAGCGTCGCGTTCTCGAGCTTGAGGCCGACCTCTTCCGAGATGACCTGACCACCGGTGAGGATCGCGATGTCCTGCAGCATGGCCTTGCGGCGGTCGCCGAAGCCCGGGGCCTTGACGGCGACGGACTTGAAGATGCCGCGGATCTTGTTCACGACGAGCGTGGCCAGGGCCTCGCCGTCGACGTCCTCGGCGATGATCAGGAGCTGCTTGCCCGCCTGGATCACCTTGTCGACGACCGGCAGGAGGTCCTTGATGTTCGAGATCTTCGAGTTGACGATCAGGATGTAGGCGTCCTCGAAGACGGCTTCCTGACGCTCGGGGTCGGTGACGAAGTACTGCGACAGGTAACCCTTGTCGAAGCGCATGCCCTCGGTGAGCTCGAGCTCGGTGCCGAAGGTGTTCGACTCCTCGACGGTGACGACGCCTTCCTTGCCGACCTTGTCGATGGCCTCGGCGATGAGCGCGCCGATCGTCGGGTCAGCGGCCGAGATCGACGCGGTCGCGGCGATCTGGTCCTTGGTCTCGATGTCCTTCGCGTTGGCGAGGAGCTGGTCGGAGACGGCGGCGACGGCCTTCTCGATGCCGCGCTTGAGCGACACGGGGTCGGCACCGGCGGCGACGTTGCGGAGGCCTTCGCGGACGAGCGCCTGGGCGAGGACGGTCGCGGTGGTCGTACCGTCACCGGCGACGTCGTCGGTCTTCTTGGCGACCTCCTTGACGAGCTCCGCGCCGATCTTCTCGTACGGGTCGTCGAGCTCGATCTCCTTGGCGATGGAGACACCGTCGTTCGTGATCGTGGGGGCGCCCCACTTCTTCTCGAGGACGACGTTGCGGCCGCGCGGGCCGAGCGTCACCTTCACGGCGTCGGCCAGCTGGTTCAGGCCGCGCTCGAGGCCACGGCGGGCCTCCTCGTCGAAAGCAATGATCTTAGCCATGTGGTTTTTCGTCCCTCCCGGACGTCGTCTTGGGGGTCGTGCTGGCACTCAGCGTGAGCGAGTGCCAACGCCGATTCTGGCACTCGCCGGGTGTGAGTGCAACACAGTCGGGAGGCTCGTGACGACTTCCCAGGCCACCTCGCGTCCGGCGGACCCCGCGCCACCGCCGCGGTCGCGCTCCCGGCACCGGTCACCACCCCGCACACGACGAACGCGCCGCCCCTGACGGGACGGCGCGTTCCTCGAAGTGGTGCTGCTCAGGCGGGGCGGACGGACTCTGCCTGCGGGCCCTTCGACCCGGTGCCGACGTCGAACACGACGGCCTGGCCCTCCTCGAGGACCTTGTAACCCGACATGTCGATGGCCGAGTAGTGCACGAACACGTCCTGGCCTCCTCCATCCACGGTGATGAAGCCGAAGCCCTTTTCAGCGTTGAACCACTTCACGGTTCCGTTGGCCATGATCTCTTGCTCCCTGGTACTGCAGTGCGGAACGACGTGATCGTCGTCTGCATGGGACTCTGACCGAACGGGCACGATCAGGCAAGAGGTGTGACGTTGTTTCACGTCGATTCCGTCAGAAATCAACGTGTTCGAAACACAGCCGTCACACAATGCGCGGAAAACGCGGCGCGACGACCGGCTCGACGTGGTGCCGCACCCGGTCAGCCGGTGTAGTCGGCGCCGAGGACGACGCTCACGTCGGCGTTCGGGAACGCCGCCGACTGCTGCACGGCCGTGACGCCGAGCTGCTTCGCGATGCCCTGCGCGACCGCCGCCTGCGACGCCTGCTGGTAGTAGACGATCGTCGACGTGGAGCCCGTCGTGCCGGCGTCTCCGGTGGAGGCGACCTGCCAGCCGGCGCCGGTCAGCGCCGCACTGGCCCGGCTGGCGAGCCCCGTGGTGGTCGTGCCGTTCAGGACGACGACGGTGGTCGTGCCCTGCTGCGCCGGCGTCGCGGCCGCGGCGCTGTCCGACCCCGCCGAACCGGAACCCGCGGACGAGGACGCGGACGGCTTCGACGTCGCCGAGGGCTTCGCGGTCGCGGACGCCGAGGTGGACGCGGACGGGGAGTCCGATCCGTTGAACGAGTAGCTGCCGTTCAGCAGTGCGAGCACGAGGACGCCGATGCCGACGAGGACACCGGTGGCGAGTGCCGCCCAGGCGAAGGCGATCCAGCCACGGCCGCGACGCTGGGCACCGCGGTGGGCACCGACCCGCGGGCCGTCGGCGACGTCGTCGAACCGGTCTCGGGGGAATCTCGTGCTCATCGTTCCTCTTCACGTCCTTCGGGAGCCGCACCGGGCGCGACGAAGCTGCGCGTGGCCCGGGCGCTGGTGCGCGCGTGACGGAGCCGCTGCAGCCGGGTGACGAGCTGCGGGTCGTACGCGAGTGCCGCGGGTGAGTCGATGACGCGGTTCAGCACCTGGTAGTAGCGCGCGGCCGACATCTCGAACTCCACCCGGATCTCCGCTTCCTTGGTGCGGTCGTGCCGTGCCCGGTCGTGCTCGAACGAGAGCACGCGCTTGGCGAGGTCACCGAGTTCGTCGACACGGCGGTCGTCGACACGGCGGTCGTCGACACGATGCTCGTCGACACGGCGTTCGTCGGTGGGGCTGGTCACGGCGGTTCCGATCACGTATCGGGTAACGGGTCTCGCACATCGTAGGGGTGGAGTCGATCCGGACCCTGGCACGGTGCTGGACTGTCGCGAACACCGGTCACAGGTTCGGCGCACGGAACCACCGCACGCGCGTGCCGAACGGGTCGGAGACGGCCGTCGCGACCCCGTCGAGCGAGGCCGTCGCGAAGGCGTCCGGGTCCGCAGCATCGACGTCGTCTGGCAGCGTCGCCGCCACCCCGCGCAGGATCCCGGTGCGCTCGAGGGCGATCCAGTGCACGCCCCGCTCACGGATCCGGTCCACGAACCACTGACGGTCCGCGCCCGGCACGTAGACCAGGGTCCCGGTGGTCAGCACGACCGGTTCGACGTCGTCCGGCAGGGCGTCCAGTGCGCGATCGAGGTCACCTGGCAGGGTGCCGACGAGTCGGTCTGGAGGCACGGCGAGCGTCGCGGACGCCGCCGCACGCATCAGGGCGGTCCGGTCCGACGCCTCGGGCGGGACGGCCTCGACCAGCCGGTCGAACGCACCGGGGACCGACAGGTCGATCGGGTTCGGGTCGAGGGCCACCCTGGCGCCGATCCTGATCGGGACGGTCGCCGGTGCGGGGACGGCCCCGGAGGCGTCCGCGACGAGCCGGACCGAGGGGTCGGCCACCGCCGTGTGCATCCGGAGGACCGCGGCCCCGGAACCGACCCGGTAGTCCAGGGTCACCCGGTCCGGGATCGAGCACAGCCCCGCGGCGGCTCCCGCGTCGACCAGGCCGAGCGGGCGCGCGGACCGTTCGGCGAGCGCCGCGAACAACGGGACGACCGGGGCGAGCCGCCGCGGGTCGTTGGCCTGCACCGTGGCGGAGGCGAGGGCCGCGACCAGCGCGGGGCGGGCCTCCCGTCCGATCGCGCGGAGCGCACCCGGGTCCGACGGGTCCGCGCCCAGCCGCCGCGCGACGGCGAAGAACAGCTCCGGCTGCCGCTGCTGCTCGGGCACCTCGGCGAGGAGCGCGACGAGGGCGTCGTCGAGCGACCGTGCCCAGGCGGCGTACGACGGCGAGACGGCCCGGATGCGGTCGGCGTACGCGTCGTACCGGGCGCGGGTGTCCATCAGCGCCCGGACCGGTGCATGCCGACGTGGCGGATGCCGGCTTCGTCGTAGGGCTCCCCGAACCGCACGAAGCCGTACCGCTCGTAGAGGGCGGCGACGCACTCCTGGGCGTGCAGGACGAACGGGTCGTGTCCGTGGTCGTCGAGCACGGCTTCGACGAGCCGACCGGCGATCCGCTGCCCACGGTGCTCCGGATGGGTCGCGACGCGGCCGATCACCCACGCCGGCGACTCCGCGCCGTCAGGGTGGACCTCGTCCGGTGCCGGCCGGATGAGCCGCAGGTACCCAACCGCTTCGGTGTCGGTGCCGAACCACCAGTGCTCGGTGTCGGGTTCGCGGTCGCGGCCGTCGAAGTCCTCGGCGGTGACCCGCTGCTCGAGCGCGAACACGCGGTTGCGGAGCACGACGATGCCGTACAGTTCGTCCGTCGTCAGACGGGTCCAGCGGGCGTGGTGCACGGAATGCTCGGACATCGTGGCGAGTTTAGTGAAGTGGTCGGGAGTGCCCGGAAGAGCCCGGCCGGAAGCAGGAGGAACCAATGGCATACAACGTCGACAAGTCCGACGCCCAGTGGCGCGAGGAGCTCTCCCCGGACCAGTACGCCGTCCTCCGCCAGGCGGGGACCGAACGACCGTGGACCGGTGAACTCCTCGACGAGGAGCGCGCCGGCGTCTACACCTGTGCGGCCTGCAACGCGGAGCTGTTCAAGAGCGGCACGAAGTTCGACTCCGGCTGCGGCTGGCCGTCGTTCTACGAGTCGGTGAACCCGGACGCCGTCCAGCTCATCGAGGACAACTCGCTCGGCATGGCCCGCACCGAGGTCCGCTGCGCGAACTGCGGTTCGCACCTGGGCCACGTGTTCCCGGACGGGTTCGGTACCCCCACGGGTGACCGGTACTGCATGAACTCGATCTCGCTGAACTTCTCCGAGAAGTCCGGCGAATAGAGCCCCCGGCGCCCGCATCGGTAAGATGAGCGGCGTCAGCCGGCATGGCGCAATTGGTAGCGCACCGTACTTGTAATACGGGGGTTGCGGGTTCAAGTCCCGCTGCCGGCCCTCTTCACCCTCAGGCCACTGATATACCATCGGTCATATGGCCGAAATATCGCGTTCCACAGGTATCGACGTCGTCCGTGTGCTCGGCGTCGCCGCCGTCGTCGCCGGGCACGTCTGGACGAACGAGTTCACCGTCGCCACGCTCTACCCGTGGCACGTGCCGGTGTTCTTCTTCCTCACCGGTTGGTTCTGGAAGCCCGGCCGACCGCTCCGCACTGAGGTCCGGGGGCGGTGGCGCACGCTGATCCGTCCCTACCTGGGATGGTTCGTCGTGATCAGCCTCGCCTGGTTCCCGTGGGCGATCGCCTCGGACGCCGCCCGGCAGCCCCTGGACCTCCTCCGCCCGCTCCTCGGTGGGCAGTACGTCGGCCGGCCGTACTCGGCGTTCTGGTTCGTCACCGCCCTCGCCGTCGCCACGGTCGTGCTGCGCTTCCTCGAACGCTGGCGAGCATGGGTGCCGTGGGCCGTCGCGCTCGCAGCCGTCACCGTCGCCACCGTCGCGCCGGGTGTCGTCCGGCTCCCACCGGAGAGCGCCGGCACCGCGATCGCCGCCCTGGTGTTCGTCCTGGCCGGGTCGGTCGCGCGCCGGTGGTTGCCACGGATCGGACGTCCCGCACTCGTCGGTGCCGTGTTTCTGGTCGCCGGTGGCACCGCGGTGGCGCTGGGCAGCCGGCCGCTCGACCTCAAGCGGGCCGACTTCGGCACGCCCCTCCTCAGCGTCGTCACGGCGATCGTCCTGTGCAGCGGACTCGTCCTGGTCGGGCTCGCCCTCGACGAGGTCGTGCACGGGCGCACCGCCACGGTCGTGTCACGACTCGCGTCGGTCGGGATCACCGTGGTGCTGCTCCACGCAGCGGTCATCTGGGTCGCGGAGCCCGTCCTCCCGACGCCCCTCGTGTTCGTCGCCGCGACGGTCGTGCCCTGGACCGTCGCGCTCCTCCTCGACCGCACCCGGCTCGCGCCGTGGGCGACGGGGCGCACGCTCCCGGCGACGGACCGGGTCCAGGGACCGCAGCCGGCGGCCGTGTGACGGGACCCGCGCTCCCGCGGACAGGCGATGCCCCGGGCGAGGTCTCGCCCGGGGCATCGGCACACGGAACGCGGATCAGGGGGCGTTCCGGGCGCTGGACGCGGTAACCAGCCGGTCGTGCGACGAGGATGACACCTCACCGACCCGCGCGTCCACACCCTGACCCCACATCCGCGGAAATCCGCACGATGTGCACGATCGCGCAGCGGTCCTGTCCGCTCAGCGTCCGCCGGTGATCCTCCGCTCCCGCTGCGCGACACCGGCGGTGCCGTAGGGGTAGTCGTCGATGCGGGGCGCGCTCGCGTCGGTCAGCCGTGCGAGCTCGTCGGCGGTGAGCACCAGGTCGGCGGCACCGAGGTTGTCCTCGAGCTGCGACAGGGTGCGGACGCCGAGGATCACGCTCGTGACCGCGGGACGGGCCAGCAGCCAGGCGAGTGCGACCTGCGACTTCGAGGCGTCGTGGGCGTCGGCGACCTCGGACACGGCGTCGAGCACCTCCCACGTGCGCTCGTCGCCGTTGCGGGCTTCCCACGCCTCCATGCCGCGCTCCGGGTTCTCCCCCAGGCGGGTGGCTCCGGACGGAGCCTCGTCGCGCTGGTACTTGCCGGAGAGCCAACCGCCGGCCAGCGGCGACCAGGGGAGCAGGCCGATCCCGGCGTCGAGGCAGGCGGGCACGACCTCGTGCTCGATGTCGCGCACCAGCAGGTTGTACTGCGGCTGCAGGGTGACCGGGGGTGCCCAGCCGTGGGCCTTCGCCTCGTAGACGGCCTTGGTGACTTGGTAGCCGAGGTAGTTCGAGAACCCGTACGAGCCGATCTTGCCGGCGGACACGGCGTCGTCGAGGAACCGCAGGGTCTCGTCGATGGGCGTCAGGGCGTCCCACGCGTGCATCTGGTAGAGGTCGATGTGGTCGACGCCGAGCCGCTCGAGCGAGGCGTCGAGGGCCACACGCAGGTGTCGTCGGGACAGGCCGAGGTCGTTCGGGCCGTCGCCCTGCGGGAACCGGCCCTTGGTGGCGAGGACGACCTGCGCGGCCTCGGTGGGGTGTGCTGCGAGCCAGCGGCCGATGATCCGCTCGGACTCGTTGCCGGAGTAGACGTCCGCCGTGTCGACGAGCGTGCCACCGGCTGCCACGAAGGCGTCGAGGATGGCGTGTGAGGTGGGTTCGTCGGCTTCGCTGCCGAACGTCATGGTGCCGAGGGTCAGCGTCGACACCGATGTCCCGCTGTTGCCGAGGAGTCTGTAGTCCATGGCCGGGACGGTACGCCCGGCGTGCTGGTCCCGAGGGGACCTGGCAGTACCCGTCAGGTCGGGGCAGCCCGCTCAGCGCGGAGCGGACAGGAACCGCAACGCCGCTTCGCGGAAGGCGCGCGAGGTGGGGGCGTTGAAGTGGTTCCGCCCCGGGATCTCGAAGAAGGTGGCGTTCGGCGCAGCCTCAGCGAGCCGGACCGCGCTGTCGCGGATGCCGTCCTCGCTGCCGGCTGCCATCAGGAGCGGCTGCGCTGGTGCGTTCTGCGGGGTCGGTTCGATGCTGTTCCGCATCCCCTCGACCATCGCCACGAGGGCGCCGAGGTCGTTGCCCTCGACGTTGCCGGCCATCGTCAGGTACCCGTTCGTGACGCGGTCCTCGATCGGGGTGCCGTCGGCGATGTACGCCTTCGCCTGGTCGACCCGGACGCGGCGCATCGGGTCAGCATCCGGGATCCCGCCGAACACCGCGCGCGAGATCCGGCCGGGCAGCCGTTCGGCGGTGTGCCAGCCGACCCGCGCACCGAGCGAGTAGCCGAGGAACGCGACGTCGTCGAGCAGGTACGTGTCGATGACGGTGGTGACGTCGGCGACGAGGAGGTCCATCGAGTAGGCACCCGGGTCGTGGGGCTTCGCGCTCGCCCCGTGACCGCGCTGGTCGAGTGCCAGGACCCGGTAGCCGGCGCGGACGAGGTCGCGCGTCCAGCCCGAGGCGTGCCAGTTGAGCACCGCGCCCGAGGCGAAGCCGTGCACCGCGATGACGGCGGGGGCGTCGGGGTCGCCGAAGTCGTAGGTGGCGAGTCGCAGGCCGTCGGGCGACATCACGAACCGGGGGCGGGGCGCTTCGGGGACGAGTGACATGTCCTCTCAAGCGTATCGGGGCAGTGTGGTGGCCATGGACGGCTACGGCGGCGATCAGATCCGGGCGGCGGAACGCCCCCACCTCGATACGGGCGAACCCCTCATGCAGCGGGCTGCGGACGGGCTCGCACGCATCGTCGGCGACCTGCTGGACGACCCGGCCGTGCGGCCGGTCGACGGACCGGGTTCCGTCCTCGTGCTCGCCGGCAGCGGCGACAACGGCGGTGACGCCCTGTTCGCGGCTGCTCGCCTGGCGGTGGACGGGAGGCACGTGGCGGTCCTGCGCGTCGGCTCCCGTGTCCACGAGGCCGCTCTGGCAGCGGCGCTGGACGCCGGCGCGCGACTGCTGGACGGCCCGTCCGGCGCCTCGGGACCGAACGCGGGCGGAGCGGCCGACATCCTGCGGGCCGCCGGCCGGAGCGACGGCGAGCGCCTGGCGGACGTCGCGACCGAGGCGGCGCTCGAGGCCGACCTGGTGCTCGACGGCATCCTCGGCATCGGGGTGCACGGCGCGAACGCACTGCGGTCCCCCGCGCGGGAGGTCGTGGACGCCATCCGTGAGCTCGCCCGCGACCAGCGGGCGCCGTTCGTCGTGGCGGTGGACGTGCCGAGCGGCATCGACGTGGACACCGGCGGTGTCGCGGACGACCACGTCCTGCACGCCGACGTCACCGTCACCTTCGGCGGCGTGAAGGCCGGCCTGCTGACCGGGCCGGCAGCCACCCTCGCCGGCCGGATCGAACTCGTCGACGTCGGGATCGGTGCGGACCTGGCGACGATGGAGCCGCTGATCCGCACCTGACCCCTCGAATGTCAGTGCCGGTCGACCGTCAGTGGTGCTCGTACAGCACGGGCTCCGGCAGCCCGTGCTCGGCGCGGATGCTGCGTGCGATGCCCTCGATCGCGACCAGGGCGTCGACCACGAGCTCCGGCGTCACCGGGAACGGCATGTTGTGGATGGTCTCGCCCTCCACGGTGGCGGCCTCGGCCACGGCGCGCAGCACGTCGCGGTCGTCGACCGTCAGCCCGATCTCGGTGAGGGTGTTCGGCAGGCCGACCTTCGTGGTGAAGACGACGAAGTCCTCGATCTCCTCGGCCGGGGCGCCCTCGAGCACGAGCTGCGCGATCGTCCCGATGTTCACCTTCTGCCCGTGCGCCAGGCCGTGCGCCTGCGGAGCCGCGGTCAGCCCGTTGTGGATCGCGTGGGCGGCGGCGAGCCCACCGGACTCGAAGCCCAGGCCGGACAGCAGCGTGTTCGCCTCGACGACCTTCTCGAGCGCCGGGGTGACGACCTTCGCCTTGACGGCCTCGATGGCCTGCAGGGCGTTCTCGTGCAGGAGCTTCCAGGAGAGCTCGGCGAGTGCGACGCCGGTCTCGGTCTGCAGCCCGCCGGCCATGGTGTCGGCGTTGGCACGCTTCGCGGCACGGGCCTCGACCCAGGTGGCGAGGGCGTCGCCGATGCCCGCGACCAGGAACTGCACGGGCGCGTTGGCGACGAGTCGGGTGTCGATGAGCACGAGGTCCGGGTTGTGCGGGAAGAACCGGTACTCGATGAACTCACCCTCGGCGGTGTAGATGACGGCGAGCGCCGAGGTCGGGGCGTCGGTGGACGCGGCCGTGGGAACGCTGGCCCAGCGGATGCCGGCGAGGTGCCCGGCGGCCTTCGCGGCGTCGATCGCGGATCCGCCGCCGAGCCCCACGATGACGTCGGCGTCCTTCGCGGCGATGTGCTCGACGAGCTCGTCGACAGCCTCGGGGGTGGCGAAGCGACCGAACCCGACGCGCTCGACGGGCAGGTCGGCGGACCAGAAGCTCTCGGTGACGGCGGCCTCGACGATGCCCCAGACGACGTCGTCGGCGACGATCAGGGGCCGGGTGCCGATCGGGGCGACGAACTCGCCGACGCGGGTGATCGCGTCCTTGCCCTGGACGTAGCGCGCGGGACTCATCACGGTGCTGATGGGAGTGGCCATTGTGCGGTTCCTTCCGGTTGTACGACAGGTGTACGACAGGTGTCGGGGGTGACCGACGCCGCCGACGGTACGCGGGGCCGCTGATCAGGAGGTGCTGATCGGTAGGTTCAGGACCATGACGTTCAACGACGACTCGCAACTCCGGGGTGGCAAGGTCAAGCGGCGGGGTCGCACCACAGCGATCGGCGGAGGCGCCGTGGGTGTCGGCGCCATCGTGGTGTTCCTGATCATGCAGTTCACCGGCGTCGACCTGAGCGGGATCGTCGGCGGCGGCAACGGCCTGACGACGATCCAGCAGGAGGGCGAGTCGCCCGACGCCGCCCCCGAGTGCCGGACCGGGCGCGACGCCAACCTACGCGTCGAGTGCCGGATGGAGGGTGCGGCCGAGTCGCTCGACGCCTACTGGACGTCCGAGGCCCGGTCGCTCGGCATCACGTACTCGGGGCCCGAGTTCTTCCTGTTCCAGGACTCCACCGACACCGCGTGCGGGCAGGCCTCCGCCGCGACCGGCCCGTTCTACTGCCCGCCGGACCGCGCGATCTTCCTGGACACCGCGTTCTACGACGACCTGCAGTCGCAGTACGGCTCGTCCGGTGGTCCGCTCGCGCAGATGTACGTCGTCGCACACGAGTGGGGCCACCACGTGCAGCAGCTGCAGGGCTCCTTCGCGAGCACCGACCGCTCCGGCACCGGCGCCTCGTCGGACAGCGTCCGCGTGGAACTGCAGGCGGACTGCTACGCCGGGGCCTGGGTCGGGGACGCCGCGACCACCGAGGACGCGAACGGCGAGACCTTCTTCGAGCCGATCACCCGCGCCCAGATCACCGACGCCCTGTCGGCCGCGAGCGCCGTGGGTGACGACAGCATCCAGGAGCGTGCGACCGGCCGCGTCGACCCGGACTCGTTCACGCACGGGTCGAGCGAGCAGCGACAGCGCTGGTTCCTGCGGGGCTACCAGCAGGGCGCGACGAGCTGCGACACCCTGAGCATCCCGGGTTCGGCCCTGTAGTCGGACCGCTGACGGACGGGCGCGACCCGCTCAGCGGCGACGCGAAGCGTCGCGCGGGGCGCGCCGACCGAGCCTGCGAGGGAGGGGTGCCAGCTGGCACCGGGCCTCCCGTCCGTGGTCAGCGCGTCAGCGCTCGTCCGGAGGTCAGCGCTTGGTCGGCGTGGGTGACGGGGTCGCGCTCGGCGTGGGCGTCGGGGTGGCGTCGGTCGCCCCGGCTGCCGTCACCACGAAGGTGCGGAAGTCGTCGTTCGTGACCGGGGAGGTCAGCTCGTACCGCTGCCCGTTGACGAGCACGAGCGGTGTGCCGGGGAACTCCTTCAGCGTCGATCCGGGGATCGTGCCCTCGGACACCGCGGTCGTCTGTTCGTCCACCCACTTGGCGTAGTCCTGGTCCGCGATGCAGCTCCGGACGGCGCTGCGTTCCGTGAGCCCCTGCACGCCGGTGACGACGTCGGTGAGCTCCGCGTCCGTCAGACCAGGGGTGCCCTCGTCCGGCTGCTTCGCGAAGAGCGCCTGGTTCACCGCGTAGAACTGGTTCGGCGAGTGCTCGGCGACGCAGGCCGCGGCGTTCGCGGCGCGGAGCGAGTACTTCGTGCCCTGCGACCGGTTCGACAGGATCGCGACGGGGTGGATGTCCACGGTGGCGGCGCCGGAGTCGACCAGGTCCTCGATGTAGTCACCGTTCGCCTGCTCGAACTGCCCGCAGCCGGGGCAGAGGTAGTCGACGTACAGGGTGATACGGACGGTGCCGGCACCGGCCGTCGCGGCGCTGTCCGGCGACGCGGATGCCGAGGCGGAACCGGACGCGGCAGCCGTGACGGGCTTCAGGTCCTGCCCGATCGTGATGCCGCCCTGCGACATGGTCGACGGGCCGGGGCCCGCGGGCTTCACGGAGTCGACGAGGACGAGCGTGACGATCGTCGCCGCGGCGAGCAGCACGACCCCGAGCCCGATCTGCAGGCCGAGTCGGACGCCGCGCTGACGGCGCTTCTGCTGGGTCCGGGCACGCTGTGCTCGTTGGCGGGCGGCTTCACGGCGTGCGTTCCGCGCGGCGCGGGCGTCACCCTCGGGGCGGTTGGTCATCGGTGCGTCGTCCTCCTGATCGGTGTCCGCTCGGCGTTCCCCTGCTCGGCGGACGGACCCGGCGATTGTAGTGGGGCGCTCTGGGAAGCTGCCGACCAGGGGGAAAACACTGGCGCACCCGGGTGAACTCGTGTTGTATGAACCTCGACAGTCGACGGCGACTGTCCGGGGCCCGTACGGGCACACCGCTTCACTCGGATCGTCCGGCACGTACCTGCCGGTGAAGGAAGGACCGAACGCTCATGGCGTCCGTCACCTATGACAAGGCAACCCGTCTCTACCCCGGAGGCAACCGTCCCGCGGTCGACTCCCTCGACCTGGACGTCGCCGACGGCGAGTTCCTCGTCCTCGTCGGCCCCTCGGGTTGCGGCAAGTCCACCTCCCTCCGCATGCTGGCCGGCCTCGAAGAGGTCAACTCCGGCCAGATCCGCATCGGCGACCGCGACGTCACGGACGTCCCGCCGAAGGACCGCGACATCGCGATGGTGTTCCAGAACTACGCGCTGTACCCGCACATGACCGTCGCCGAGAACATGGGCTTCGCGCTCAAGATCGCCGGCGTCGGCAAGGAAGAGCGCGCCACCCGCGTGCAGGAAGCCGCCAAGCTCCTCGACCTCGAGGACTACCTCGGCCGCAAGCCGAAGGCCCTCTCCGGTGGTCAGCGTCAGCGCGTCGCGATGGGCCGTGCGATCGTCCGCCAGCCGCAGGTGTTCCTCATGGACGAGCCGCTGTCGAACCTCGACGCCAAGCTCCGCGTCCAGACCCGCACGCAGATCGCCTCGCTGCAGCGTCGTCTCGGCGTCACCACGGTGTACGTCACGCACGACCAGACCGAGGCCCTCACGATGGGTGACCGCATCGCGGTGCTCAAGGACGGCATCCTGCAGCAGGTCGGCACCCCGCGCGACCTGTACGAGAAGCCGAACAACGTGTTCGTCGCCGGCTTCATCGGTTCGCCGGCCATGAACCTGCTGCCGGCCGACGTGATCGAGGGCGGCATCAAGTTCGGGACGCTCAACCACCCGATCGACCGCGACACCCTGTCGAACGCCCGTTCCGCCCAGATCACGGTCGGCATCCGCCCCGAGGACGTCATCGTCTCGCAGACGGGTGAGGGCCTGCCCGTCACGGTCGACGTGGTCGAGGAGCTCGGCGCCGACGGCTACCTCTACGGTCACGCCGACGTGAACGGCCAGCGCGCCGACATCGTCGCCCGTGTCGACGGTCGTGCGCACCCGTCGATCGGTGACACCATCGTCATCACGCCGAAGCAGGGCCACGTGCACGCCTTCGACACCGAGTCGGGCGAGCGTCTCGACGACAAGGCCGTCGTCAGCGCGTAACCAGCGCACTCCCCGAGAGCCCGCGCCCGCCTCACAAGGGCGGACGCGGGCTCTCGGCTGTCCCCGACACCAGAGGAACCACCGTGCCCGACTCGATGTCCATCACCGCCGCCACCGTCGACCCCGGCCTGCTCGACCTGCCGTGGGACCTGCCCCTCGCCGACTGGCCCGACGACACGATCGTCGCGCTGCCGAAGGGCATCTCGCGGCACCTCGTGCGGTTCGTGCACCTGAGCGGGTACGTCGCCGCCGTGAAGGAGACCGGCGAAGAGGTCGCCCGCTCCGAGTACGAGATGCTCCGGACCCTGCAGCGCATGGACGTGCCGTGCGTGGACCCGGTCGCGGTCATCACGAACCGTGTCGACGCCGACGGTGAACCGCTGCACCCGGTGCTCGTGACGCGCCACCTGCGGTTCTCCCTGCCCTACCGCGCGCTCTACTCGCAGACGCTGCGCCCCGAGACCGCCACCCGTCTCGTCGACGCGCTCGCGCTGCTGCTCGTCCGCCTGCACGTCATCGGCTTCTACTGGGGCGACGTGTCCCTGTCGAACACACTGTTCCGCCGAGACGCCGGAGCCTTCGCCGCGTACCTGGTCGACGCCGAGACCGGCAAGCTCTACCCGGGCGGCCTGTCGAACGGCCAGCGCGAGAACGACCTCGAGGTCGCCCGCGTGAACATCGCCGGCGAACTCCTCGACCTCGAAGCCGGCGGCCGGCTCGACGAGAACGCCGACCCCGTCGACGTCTCGAACCGCATCGTCGCCCAGTACCGGACGCTCTGGACAGAGCTCACCGGCACCGAGCAGTTCGACATCAAGGAACGCTGGCGCATCAACGACCGCGTCGAGCGCCTGAACGAGCTCGGCTTCGACATCGAGGAGCTGTCGATCCACACGACCGAGGGCGGCTCGCAGGTGCGGATCCAGCCGAAGGTCGTCGACGCCGGGCACCACCAGCGCCGACTGCTGCGACTCACCGGACTCGATGCCGGCGAGAACCAGGCCCGCCGCCTGCTCAACGACCTCGACTCGTACCGCGCCCGCAACGGCCGTGACGAACTCGACGAGGAGATGGTGGCACACGAGTGGGTGTCGCGGGTCTTCGAGCCCGTCGTCCGCTCGATCCCCCGTGACCTGCGCGGCCGGCTCGAACCCGCCGAGGTGTTCCACGAGCTGCTCGAGCACCGCTGGTTCATGTCCCAGCAGGAGGAGCGTTCCGTCTCCCTGCCCGAGGCCACCACCGCCTACATCAACGACGTGCTGCGTCACCGTCGCGACGAGCGCCTGCTCATCAACCCGCCGACCTCGTCGATCACCGTGCCGATCCCGGTCGGGGACGACGACGCCGACGAGTCCGACGACGTCGACGACTGGCGCGCCACGGTCTGACGCGGTCCCCGCGCGGTCACGACACCCCGCCAGGTGGGCGCCGACTGATCACAGGCCGTCGCCTGCGGCGTCGCGCAGCGACGACTCGTGACCGCACGGCGGACACCAGCCGACGTGTCCTGACCGTTCGGGGGTCGAGAACGCGACCGTCTGGAGGCCCGGCCCGCGTCCCGGAGACCGGCGCCGGCCCTCCAGACCGTCACGCCGACACCGCCGGTGGTGACGCTGCCTGTCGAGCGGTCACGACGCCCCGCCAGGCGAACGTCGACCGGTCACGGACCGTCGCCTGCGGCGTCGCGCAGCGACGACTCGTGACCACACGGCAGGCACCAGCCGACGTGTCCTGACCCTTCGGGCCCGCCCGGCCAGCGCCGTGAGCAGGAACGGTCGCCTCCCGGGTGGGGAGGCGACCGTTCCTGCTCACGAAGTGAGCGAGCCCTGGGGGCTACGCGCTGCGACGGCGCCGCGCGACCTCCCACAGGGTGACGCTGGCGGCGATGCCGGCGTTCAGGGACTCGGTGGCGCTCGAGATCGGGATCGAGACGATGGCGTCGCAGGTCTCGGTGACCAGGCGCGACAGGCCCTTGCCCTCGGAACCGACGACGATCACGATCGGACGGTCGGCCAGCTCGAGGCCGTCGAGCTCCACGTCACCGTCGCCGTCGAGCCCGAGGACGAACAGGCCCATCGACTTGAGCGACTTCAGGGTCTGCGTGAGGTTCGGGGCCATCGCGACGGGCGTCCGGGCCGCGGCACCGGCGGAGGTCTTCCACGCCGATGCCGTCACGCCGACCGAGCGACGCTGCGGCACGATGACGCCGTGTCCACCGAAGGCCGCGGTCGAGCGGATGATCGCACCGAGGTTGCGGGGGTCCGTGATGCCGTCGAGCGCGACGAGCAGCGGGACCTGGTCGCGCGAGAACGCCTGCTCGACGATGTCCTCGGACACCGCGTACTGGTACGCCGGCACCTTGAGCGCGACGCCCTGGTGCACGCTGTCGTGGCCCGTGATGCGGTCGAGCTCGGGACGCATGAGCTCGATGATCGGCACCCCGCGGTGGTTGGCCAGCGTGAGGATCTCCTTCACGCGGTCGTCGACCTCGATGCGAGACGCGATGTAGAGCGTCGACGAGGGGGTCTTCGTGCGCAGCGCCTCGAGCACGGAGTTGCGCCCGGTCACGAGCTCGGAGTCGTCGGTCTTGCGTGCCGGCGGACGGCCCGTGCGGCCCTGCGGGGTGCTCGAGGAACCGTGACGACCCTTGGCCGCCTCGAAGCGGTCCTTCGCGGCCTTGCGCTTGCCGGCGGGGTGGTACGGCCGGTCCTCGGCCTTCGGGGTCGGCTTGCGCCCCTCGAGCGCCTGCGCGCCCTGACCGCCGGAACCGACCTGCTTGTTGCCCTTGCGACCGGAACGGACGGCGCCGGGCCGGCCCTTCTTGTTTCCCGAGACGTTCTTCATGCGTAGCTCCTGTTCGGCACTGCCGTGTTCAGGCGATGCTCCAGCGTGTTCCGGACGGCGTGTCCTCGATCGTGATGCCCGCGGCGGCGAGGTCGTCGCGCACGCGGTCGGCCGCGGTGAAGTCCCGTGCTGCCCTGGCGTCCGCGCGCTCCTGCACGAGGCGTTCGACGAGGGCGGCGAGCGGGCCTGCCGAGGTGTCGTGGCCGCCGCCCGACCAGTGGGCGGCTCGCGGGTCGATGCCGAGCACCTCCACCATCGCAGCCACCTGATGGTACGCGGTCCCGAGCGTTTCCGCATCGTCGGCGTCCAGGGCAGCGTTGCCGGTGCGGACGGTCTCGTGCAGCACGGCGAGGGCCTGGGGCACGGAGAGGTCGTCGTCCATGGCAGCCGCGAAGGCCTCGGGCACGGCCGGGGCGTCGGCGAGGTGGACGCCGGCGAGCCGGGTCTCCGCGCGCTCGAGGAACCCGGCGATGCGGTCGTACGCCGCCTCGGCCTCGGCGAGGGACCCCTCGTGGTGGTCGATCGACGAGCGGTAGTGGGCGGCGCCGAGGAAGTAGCGGACGACGGCGGGACGGGCGGCGCCGAGGAAGTCCGCGGCGAAGATCGAGTTGCCGAGCGACTTCGACATCTTCTGCCCGTCGACCGTCACGAGGCCGTTGTGCAGCCAGTAGGACGCGAACGGGTCACCGGCGGCCGTGGACTGCGCGAGCTCGTTCTCGTGGTGCGGGAAGCGCAGGTCGAGCCCGCCGCCGTGGATGTCGAACGCGGGGCCGAGGTACCGGCGTGACATCGCCGAGCACTCGATGTGCCAACCCGGGCGGCCGGCGCCCCACGGGGAGTCCCAGTTGGCGGTCGACGGCTCGCCGGGCTTCGCACCCTTCCACAGCGCGAAGTCGCGGGGGTCGCGCTTGCCGCGGGGGTCGGCGTCGGACGCCTCGACCATGTCCTCGCGGCGCTGGCGGGTGAGCACGCCGTACTCTGCCCAGCTGCCGGTGTCGAAGTAGACGTCACCCGAGCCGTCGTCGGCGGCGTAGGCGTGCCCGCGGTCGATGAGGCGCTGGATGATCTCGTGCATCTGCGGCACGCTCGCGGTCGCCCGGGGCTCGTACGTCGGCGGCAGGATCCCGAGGGCGTTGTACGCGGCCGTGAACTCGAGCTCGACGCGGTAGGCGCGGGCGAACCACTCCTCGTCGGTACCGGCCGCGAGGTCGAGGACCTTGTCGTCGATGTCCGTGACGTTGCGCACCAGGGTCACCCGGTACCCGCGGTGCGTGAGCCACCGGCGCCAGATGTCGTAGACGAGCGCGGAGCGCAGGTGCCCGATGTGCGGCGACGACTGCACCGTCGGTCCACAGACGTAGACGCTCACGTGTCCGTCGACCAGGGGCACGAGGTCGACGACGGCTGCGGCGCGGGAGTCGTGGAGGCGAACGGTCACGCCCCAACCCTAATCGGCAGGCACGCCCGGTTTCAGGAGGGACGCACGAGTGCCGTGGCGATCGCCGCGAGCCCCTCGCCACGGCCGGTGAACCCGAGCCCGTCGGTCGTGGTGCCTGACACCGCCACGGGTGCTCCGACGACGGCGGACAGGGCGTCCTGCATCTCGTCACGACGACGACCGATGCGCGGCCGGTTGCCGATGACCTGCACGGTCACGGACACCGGCACGAGCCCGGCTTCGGCGAGCAGCGCGACGGCACCCCGGACGAAGACGTCGCCCGTGGCACCGGCGTACTGCGGGTCGGCGGTGCCGAAGCGGCCACCGATGTCACCGAGGCCCCCCGCGGAGAGCAGGGCGTCACACACCGCGTGTGCCACCGCGTCACCGTCGCTGTGCCCGGAGAGCCCGGGTTCGCCGGGGAAGTCGAGCAGCCCGACGCGGCAGGGCGAGGCGTCGTCGAAGGCGTGCACGTCCACACCGAGTCCGAGCCGGACCGCGGCGACAGCGTCCGCCGCGCCATTACCAGTACCAGCACCAGCACCAGCACCAGCACCAGCCTCGGTCCGCGCCCGCACGACCGACTCGGCCCGACCGAGGTCCCACGGCGTCGTGATCTTGAAGCCGTCGGCGTCACCCGGGACGAACCGGACCGTGCCGCCGGCGGCCTGGAACACCCCGGCGTCGTCCGTCTCGGACTGCGACGCCACCGCGTACGCACGCCGGAGCGCGGCGAGCGGGAAGCCCTGCGGCGTCTGCACCCCGACGAGCGCGGCGCGGTCGACGGTCTCCACGACGACGTCGCCGTCGACCCGCTTCACGGTGTCCGTGACGGGGAGCGCCGGCACGAAGCCCGCACCGTCCCCGGCGGCGACGGCGTCGAACACCCGCGAGAACTGTGCCGTCGGCGTGAGGCAGCGCGCCGCGTCGTGCACGAGCACAGTGGTGACGGAGTCCGGCAGCACGGCCAGGCCGGACTCGACCGAACCGTGGCGATCCGCGCCTCCCGACACGACGGCCGTGTACGCGACCGCGGCACCGGCGACGGAGGCGACCACCCGCCGGCACTCGTCGAGGTGCGACGCCGGTGCGACCACGACGACGAGCGTCGGCGACGGCAACGCGAACAGGGGTTCCAGCGCCCGGGCGAGCATCAGCGACCCGGCGACGGGCACGAACGCCTTCGCGGTCCCGATGCCGAGCCGGGTGCCGGACCCCGCCGCAACGACGACGACCGCCCGGTCCACCCCTTCGGGGAACCGTGCGGTCGTCGTTCGTGCTGTCGTGTTCAGTGCGCTGTCGTCAGGCTCAGGAAGCGAGGACCTCGTCGAGGACGGTCGATGCCTTGTCCTCGTCGGTCTTCTCGGCCAGCGCGAGCTCGGAGATCAGGATCTGCCGGGCCTTGGCCAGCATCCGCTTCTCACCCGCGGAGAGTCCGCGGTCCTGGTCGCGTCGCCAGAGGTCGCGGACGACCTCGGACACCTTGATGACGTCACCGGAAGCGAGCTTCTCGAGGTTCGCCTTGTACCGGCGCGACCAGTTGGTGGGCTCTTCCGTGAACGGTGCCCGGAGGACCTCGAACACCTTGTCGAGACCTTCCTTGCCGATCACGTCGCGGACGCCGACCAGGTCGACGTTGTCCGCCGGGACCTCGATCGTCAGGTCGCCCTGCGTCACCCGCAGCTTCAGGTAGACCTTTTCCTCGCCCTTGATGACGCGAGTCTTGACTTCAGAGATGGTTGCCGCCCCGTGATGGGGGTAGACGACGGTCTCGCCGACCTCGAATTGCATGTATCAGGCTCCGTTCCCAGACGTCCAGTTTACCACAGGGGCCGTTCGGGTAAGGGGACCCTCAACGCTCGCACTGTCAGGTGATCGCTAGGATGGACGCGGGGACCGCCCGGTCCCCATCGTGACTTACGGAGGAATCTCTTGCGACCTCGGGTACTCGTGTCCGTCGCCGTTGCGGCAACCATCGCGCTCGGCGCCACCGGGTGCGAGTTCATGTCGCCGGCCCACACCGTCGACATCAAGCAGATCACCGACGGCGTGGACGTCTCGACCGGCAAGGTCGACGTGCGGAACGCACTCCTGATCTCCGACGACGGTGCCAGCGCCCGCTTCATCGGCACGCTCGTGAACAACGACGACCAGGACGACTACACGGTCTCGATCGAGATCGGCGGCGACACCCAGACCGTCGAGGTCCCGGCGAACACCCACGTGGACCTCGCCATGGCCGCTGGTGCCGGCAGCGACGACGAGTCGAGCGTGCAAGAGGGCGACACCACCCAGGGCACGACCGCCGCCGACGCCGAGCCGGTCCTGTTCGACGACGCGGACGCCACCCCGGGTTCGCTCGTCAAGGTGTACTTCAGCTACCCCGACGCCGAGGGCGTCTCGGCGAACGTGCCGGTGCTCACCAGCGCGCAGGAGGAGTACCAGACCCTCGCGCCGACCCCGACCCCGACGCCCACCTCGACGTCCCCGTCCGAGAGCGGCTCGCAGCCGACCGGCGAGGCCGTGCCGCCCGGCACGCAGCCGGGTGACTCCCAGACGGACTCGTCCGAGGGCGACAACGGCACGAACTGACGCCATCGGGCGCGGCTGACACCGCACCCGGATCGTTCGCACAGGAGGCCCGGTGCGAGTCCCAGGGACTCGCACCGGGCCTCCTGTCCGTGCGCCTCAGGCCTCGATGCGGTACCCGAGACCGCGGACCGTGACCAGGATCTCGGGGGTCGACGGGACCCGCTCGATCTTCGAGCGGATGCGCTTGATGTGCACGTCGAGGGTCTTCGTGTCCCCGAAGTAGTCGGAGCCCCACACCCGGTCGATGAGCTGCCCGCGGGTGAGCACGCGACCGGCGTTCCGGAGCAGCAGCTCGAGCAGCTCGAACTCCTTGAGCGGCATCGGGGTCTCGGACCCGTCGACCGACACCGTGTGCCGCTCGACGTCCATCCGGATGCCGCCGACCTGCAGGATGCCGCTGTCCGCCGGGTCGTCCTCGGTACGACGGCGGAGCACGGCGCGGATCCGGGCCAGGAGCTCGCGGGTCGAGTACGGCTTCGTCACGTAGTCGTCGGCGCCGAGCTCCAGCCCGACGACGATGTCCACCTCCGAGTCCTTCGCGGTCAGCATGATGATCGGCGCGTTCGACCGGGTCCGGATCTGCCGGCACACCTCGGTGCCGCTCAGGCCCGGCAGCATGAGGTCGAGGAGCACCAGGTCGGGGTTCTCCGCGTCGAACTTCGACAGCGCGGTCACGCCGTCGGCAGCGACGGAGGTCTCGTACCCCTCACGCTGCAGCAGGAACTCCAGGGGCTCGCTCAGGGCCGGCTCGTCGTCGACGATGAGGATCTTGGTCACGATGGCTGCTCTTCCAGTTGCTCTTCGAGGGCTGTGGTCAGTTCGGGATCTGCCTCGGGCAGACGGATGGTGAAGGTCGAGCCCTTGCCGGGCTGCGACCAGACGCGCACGTCGCCGCCGTGGTTACCGACGACGTGCTTGACGATCGCGAGCCCGAGGCCGGTGCCACCGGTGGCGCGCGACCGTGCGGGATCGACACGGTAGAAGCGTTCGAAGACGCGGTCGAGGTCGGCCTCGGGGATGCCGACGCCCTGGTCCGTGATCGCGATCTCGACGAAGCCCTTCGCCGACCGGACGCCCACACCGACGCGGGTGTTGTCCGGCGAGTACTTGACCGCGTTGGCGATGAGGTTCGACACCGCGACCTGCAGCAGGCCCGGGTCACCCATCACCCGCAGCTTCGACTTCTTGGCGCGGATGATCTCGATCGAGCGGGCCCGGGCGACGACCTCGTTCGCGTCGATCGCGGCCTGCACGATCTTGTCGATCCCGGTCTCCTCGCTGTTCTCCAACGCGTCGACCGACTGCAGGCGCGACAGCTCGATGATGTCCTTCGTCAGCGCACCGAGCCGCTCGGACTCGGTGATGAGCTGCGCGGCGAACTTCTTCACGTGCGCGGGGTCGTCGGCCGCGATGACGAGGGTCTCGGACAGCAGGCCGATGGCGCCGATCGGGGTCTTCAACTCGTGCGAGATGTTGGCGACGAAGTCGCGCCGGACCTCGTCGATGCGCCGGCTCTCGGTCAGGTCGTCCGCGGTGAGCAGGACGTAGCGGTTGCCGAGCTGGGCGGCACGGAAGCTGAGGTAGCCGATGAGCTCCCCGTGGCGGCCGCGCGGCAGCTCGAGGTCCTCCGACCCCATCTCGCCGCTCTTGCGCACCCGGTCGATCAGGTCGAGCAGTTCGTGGTGCACCAGCCGCCGGCGCACGACGAGCCCGGCGGTGAGTGCCTGGGGCGACGCTGCGACGACGGTGTTCGACGGGTCGATGACGACCGCCGGGTTGTGCATCGTCGCGATGACCGCTGCGACGCCGTCCGGCAGGGTGCGCTCCGCCACGTCGGCAGCACGTGCCGTGCGCTCGGCGGTGATGATCAGCACCACGACGCCCGCGCCGAAGACCCCGCCGAGGAGCATCGACAGTGGCACGAGCCACGCGTTGTCCATGCGGCCAGTGTAGGGATGGTCATGCGGGGTTCCGGTACCGTTCACCGTCCGCGGAAGGCCAGATCGCGAAGCGTTCAGCCCCGCGTCACCGTTCGTTCACCTGGGCTGACGACACTCGTCCGGTACGCAGAGAGAGGTACTCCCCCATGCGCGAAGTCTTCCAGCAGGAACTCCAGGACGTCCAGGAGCGACTGACCGAGATCGCCGGGCTCGTCGAGTCCGCCATCACCCGGGCCACGCAGGCCTTCGGTGAGTCCGACGTGGCCCTCGCCGAAGAGGTGATCGCCGACGACGAGAAGATCGACCTCGCGGCGAACAGCCTCGACGAGATCGCGATCGACATCCTCGCCCGCCAGGCGCCCGTCGCGCGCGACCTCCGCGTCGTCGTCACCGCCCTGCGCGTCAGCTCCTCGCTCGAGCGCATGGGCGACATGGCCGAGCACATCGCGCAGCTCGCCCGCCAGCGCTTCCCCGAGAAGGTGGTGCCGAAGGGGCTGCGGGGCACGTTCAAGAAGATGGGCGCGCACGACGTCGCGATGGCGCAGAAGCTCACGCGCCTGCTCGCCTCCGAGGACATCGCCCTGGCCGCGGAGATCCGCGACGAGGACGACGCCGTCGACGAGCTGCACGCCAGCGTCTTCGACTTCGTGCTCGGTGAGGCCTGGAAGGGCGGGCCGGTCGACACCGTCGACGCCACCCTGGCCTCCCGCTACCACGAGCGCTTCGCCGACCACGCGGTCTCGATCGCGAAGAAGGTCGAGTACCTGGCGACCGGCGACTGGACCGGCGCGTCCACCTCGACCGCGGCGGTCTGACCCCACCCGATCGGTCTGCGAGGATCGTGGCATGGCCCAGGTCGCGATCATCGTCAACGGCATGCCCGGTTCCGGCAAGAGCACGATCGGCACGGCACTCGCCGAGGTGCTCGGCTGCCCGTTCCTGTCGAAGGACCGCATCAAGGAGCCCCTCGCCGACGTCGTCGGCCCGATGATCGCCTCGCGTCCGCTCGGCGGGATCGCGATGGACACGATGTGGTCCATGGCGCGGGCCGTCGAGAACGGGGTCGTCCTCGACGCCGTCTGGCTGCCGTCCCGAGACCGGGACCGCCTGGAGGCCGGGCTCGCGTCCGCAGGGTCGCCCCGCGCCGTCGAGGTGTGGTGCGACACGGACCGCGCCACCGCCGAGGAGCGACTGCGCGACCGGTACGAACCGGGCACCGTGCCGGTGCGCCACGAGGTGCACGGGGACCTGGCCGAGGTGCTCGCCTTCTGGGACGAGCACGGCGACGACGCCCGGCCCGTCGGGCTGCCCGGCGTCCCGGTGATCCGCGTCGACACCACGAAGCCGTACGACGTCGGAGCCCTGGTGCAGGAGATCGCGTCGCACTTCGTGTGAGCGCCCGCCGGTCGTCGAGCCGACCATGCTGCCGAAGCGACAGGTCGTCGGAACGGCGATCCGTTCCTCCCGGCGGAGCGACAGAAGTCGGCGGAACGTTCGCGGCACACTGTCGCTTTCGCGAAGGCCCGCTCACGCACGAACGCCCCGCCCGGATGCCGGACGGGGCGTTCGCGGTAGGGCTACTTCTTGGCGCCCTGGGCAGCCACGGCGGCGGCACCGGCTGCGGCGGCCTCGGGGTCGAGGTAGTAGGCGGGCTTCGTCGGCATGAAGTCGTCGTCGAGCTCGTACACCAGCGGGATGCCCGTCGGGATGTTCAGGCCGGCGATGTCGTCGTCGGAGATGCCGTCGAGGTGCTTCACGAGCGCACGGAGCGAGTTGCCGTGCGCCGTCACCAGGACGGTCTTGCCGGCGGCGAGGTCCTTCGTGATGTCGGACTCCCAGTACGGCAGCAGACGGTCGATCACGAGCTTGAGCGACTCGGTGCGGGGCAGCCGGTCACCGAGCTCGGCGTAGCGGCGGTCCCCGAACTGCGACCACTCGGCGTCGTCGGCGATGGGGGGCGGCGGGACGTCGAACGAACGGCGCCACTCCATGAACTGCTGCTCGCCGTACTCGGCCAGGGTCTGGGCCTTGTCCTTGCCCTGCAGGTCGCCGTAGTGGCGCTCGTTGAGGCGCCAGTCGCGCTTCACCGGCAGCCAGGCCAGGTCGGCCTGCAGCAGCGCGATGTCCGCCGTCTGGATCGCGCGGGTCAGGAGCGAGGTGTACAGGACGTCGGGGACGATGCCGGACTCGGCGATGAGGTCGCCGGCACGCTTCGCCTCCTTCTCGCCCAGCTCGCTGAGCCGGACGTCGACCCAACCGGTGAACAGGTTCTTCTGGTTCCAGTCACTGTTGCCGTGACGGAGCAGGACGAGCGTGGAGGTCATGCCTGCGAGTCTACCGAGCGGTACCGGCCCCGTACCCTTGGACGCATGCCCATCGGGAACGTGACGCGCGGGACGACCGGGTACAACCGGCTCCGCCGCGTCGACCGGTGGATCGCGACCCTGCCGGTGCTGCGCCGGACGGACGACCCGCTCGTCGCCGACGTCGGCTACGGGGCCTCCCCGACCACCACCCTCGAGCTCCGGGACCGCCTGGCCGCCGTCCGACCGGACGTCGAGGTGACCGGCATCGAGATCGAGCCGTCGCGGGTGGCCCTGGCGAACGCCGGCACCCGCGACGGCGTGACCTTCCGTCTGGGCGGCTTCGAGACCCCGACGCCCGGGCAGCGGCGGCCCGCCGTGATCCGCGCGTTCAACGTGCTGCGGCAGTACGACGAGGCCGCGGTGGTCGGGTCGTGGCGGATCATGCAGGACCGGCTGCAACCCGGCGGCGCACTCGTCGAGGGCACCTGCAACGAGGTCGGACGGGTCGCCTCGTGGGTGACGCTCGACGACGTCGCACCACGGACCTTCACGGTGTCGCTCCGGCTCGCCGGCCTCGACGTGCCGAGCATCGTCGCCGAGCGCCTGCCGAAGGCCCTGATCCACCGCAACGTGCCGGGCGAGCGGGTGCACACGTTCCTGCGCGACCTCGACCTGTCGTGGGCGGTCGCCGCACCGCTCGGGACGTACGGGCCACGGCAGCGGTGGATCGCCACGGTCCGCGGCATGCGGGACCGCGGGTGGCCGGTGCTGCACGGTGTGCCGCGCTGGCGCCTCGGTGAGCTCAGCGTGCCGTGGTCGGCCGTCGCCCCTGCCTAGGCCCCGCGCCGCAAAACACCGGTGTTCGCGCTCCGAACACCCGCAAAACGCGGTGCGACCGGCGAACACCGGTGTCTTGCGATCGTCAACGCGCAGACTAGGAGCGCTTCACGGCTCCGAGGCGGGGCAGGCGCGGGACGTTCGCCGTCGCACCGGCCTCGGGCGGGACGATGGTCTCCTGCGCCGCCGTCACCACGACGTCGTCGGCCTCGAGCCGCAGGGTCGCGGCGGGGTCGAGGGAGCGCTTCACCACGGCGAGCCCGATCGGACCGAGCTCGTGGTGGATCGCGGACGCCGACAGCCGACCGACGGGCTTGTCGTCGAGCAGCACCGGGGTACCGGGCGTCGGCAGCACGCCGTCCGACCCGTCGAGGTGCAGCAGCACGGCCCGGCGCGGCGGGTGCCCGAGGTTGTGGACCTTCGCGACGGTCTCCTGCCCGCGGTAGCAGCCCTTCGACAGGTGCACGGCGGACCGGAGCCAGTCGAGCTCGTGCGGGATCGTCCGCTCGTCGACGTCGGACAGGGTCGGGCGCCAGGCGGCGATCCGCAGAGCCTCGTACGCGAGCAGCCCCGCGACCGGGACGTCCGACGAGGCGATCGCGGCCGCGGTGCCGGGGGTGACCACGGCGATGCGGAGGGTCCAGTCGGAGCCGGGGTGGGCCTCCTGGTCGGCGTAGCCCCACCCGCCGGGGGTGACGGCGCCCCACGGGTCGACCCACTCGGCGACGGGCGGTTCCGGCAGTTCGACGGACGCGAACGGGGGCTCCGCACCGAACCAGCCGAGGGTGACGAGGTCGGCCGAGCGGTCGGCGACCTCGACCCTGAGCATGAAGCGCATCGAGTCCAGCCAGCCGGCGAGCGGCGCAGCGTCAGCGCGCTCGGTGAGCAGCCAGGCGGTCGAACCGTCGTCGACGACCCGGGCCGCGTGCTCGACGCGTCCGGCCTGGTCGAGCACGAGGGTCTCGGTGCTGACGCCGACGGGCAGCCCCGTCAGCTGCTGCGAGGTGATCGAGTTGAGCCAGGACAGCCGGTCCGGCCCGGTCACCGTCACGACGCCCAGCCCGAGCTCGACGACCGCACGACCGCGGACGAGCAGTCGCTGCTCGCCGATCGGGTTGCCGAAGTGGGCGGCGACGGAGTCGGCGGCGACGAAGCCGTCGCGTGCAGCGAACACCGACATCAGTCGACCTTCGCGAGCTGCCCCGAGGCGTGCGAGGTGAGTTCACGGCCGAGCGCAGCGATGTCCCACGCCCAGAAGAGCTTGCCCTCGACCAGCCCGTACAGGCGGGTCGCGGCGGAGTAGTCCTTCGCGTTCGGCGAGCGCATCACGGCGTCGGTCGACAGGTCGATGCGGCCCTTCAGCACCCGGCCGACGTAGAGCTCGTTGACGCCCGTCGGGTGGATGATCGCGGCCTCGACGTCGAAGCCGTCGGTGGTGTTGCGGAGGGCCTCGACGCTCTCGACGGTGCTGAACGGCGTGGGCCCCTCGCCCAGGAGCATCGCGGGGCCGCGGTCGCCGGGCTCGGTCGGACGGTCGATCCGCCAGTACCCCATCTCGGCGGCGAGCGGGGTGTGGTCGTCGTCCAGCAGCCACGTGGTGGACGAGTAGTTCAGGTACGGCAGGCCGTCGTGGCTGAAGCTCACGCGCTGGCCGAACTCGTAGTTCCGGACCTCGTCGTCGTCACCGACCGGGTACTCGACCACGCCGGTTCCCTCCCACACGCCGACCAGCCACGACAGCGGGACCAGTTCGGGGGCGAGGCCTTCGGGCAGCTCGATCAACGCTGACCCTTGAACAGCTTCACGACGACGACCACCGAGATGAACGCGATCGCGAGCGACGCCAGGCCGAGGAGGCCGACGTAGAAGAGCTCGAGCGCAAGCAGCGAATCCATGGTCCGGAGTCTACGCGGCTCGGCTCAACGCGCCAGGAGCACCACCGCGGTGACGAGGACCACGACGAAGGCCCCCGAGGACGCGATGCTGATCCGTTCGACCAGGCCGTCCTTGGTGGCGGTGATGAGCTGCAGCACGAAGCTGACCATCACGCAGGCGACGAAGACGAGCAGCAGCCAGGCGAACGCGTCGCGCTCGGCCAGGGCCAGCACGAGCACCGCCCCGACGACCGCCAGCACCCAGACCGGCAGGACGGACGTCAGCTTGAGGCGTCGCTGGTCGGTGGGGTGCACGGGCTCGGTCACGCGCTCCATCATGTCAGGGGACGTGCGGCACGCACGCACCGCTCGGTGCGGGGCGGGTGCGGGACGACGCGCAGTCCGTCCGGCCGGACAGGTGGTTCGCGAGCATCACTAGGATGTCTCCACGACGTCATCCACCTCCGGAGGTCCTGTGGCACAGCTCCTGGTACTCACCTCGACCGCGCCCGGAGACGTCCTACCGAGCCTGGGCCTCCTGAGCCACCGGATCCGCCACGTGCCGGCCGAGGCCGCGCAGCTGGTCAACGCCCCGCAGAGCGACCTGATGTTCGTGGACGCCCGCACCGACCTGGTCAGTGCGAAGGCCCTGTGCAAGATCCTCGCGTCGTCTGGTTCGACCACGCCGATCGTCCTCGTCGTCACCGAGGGCGGGCTGACCGCGGTGAACAGCGACTGGAACGTCGACGACGTCGTGCTCGAGAGCGCCGGCCCCGCCGAGATCGACGCCCGCATCCGACTGTCCGCCGGTCGTGCGGCGAAGGGCCAGACGAGCTCGAAGATCCAGGCGTCCGGCGTCGTCATCGACGAGGCCAGCTACTCCGCCAAGGTGCGCGGTCGGCCGCTCGACCTCACCTTCAAGGAGTTCGAACTCCTCCGCTTCTTCGCGACCCACCCGTCCCGGGTGTTCACGCGCGAGCAGCTGCTCAGCGAAGTCTGGGGCTACGACTACTTCGGCGGCACCCGCACGGTCGACGTGCACGTCCGGCGGCTCCGCGCGAAACTCGGTGACCTCGAGTCGCTCATCGGTACCGTCCGCAACGTCGGGTACCGCTTCAACGTCTACGACGACGAGGCCGATCGTCTGATGGGGCAGTAGTGCTGCCCGACCTCGACGGCTTCGTCGTCCCCGGCGAGGCTCCGCCGTTCTCCGACCAGACCCTGGTGGACGTCCGCGCGGGACGCGCGAGGGTCCTGACCGTCGACCACGGGGTCGCCGTGGTCCGTGACGCCGAGCTGGAACTCGTCGTCGCCCGGGAGGCCCGTGGCCAGGGCATCGGCACGGCCCTGGTGTCGCAGGCGCTCGCCCTGGGCGGCGGGGCCGCTCCCCGGCTCGCGTGGGCGCACGGAGACCACCCGGCAGCGCGGGCGCTGGCCGACCGGTTCGGCTGGCGCGCGGTCCGCACCCTGCTGCAGCTCCGGGCACCGATCGACGACGCCGTGCCTGAGGTCGAGGTCGAGCTGCCCGACGGCTTCACGCTGTCGGCGTTCCGGCCCGGCACCGACGACGAGGCGGACTGGCTCGCGCTGAACGCCGCCGCCTTCGCCCACCACCCCGAGCAGGGGCGGATGACACTGGACGACCTGCACGCACGCGAGGCCGACGCCTGGTTCTCCGGCGACGACCTGCTGCTGCTCCGCGACGCCTCCGGGGCGCTGGCGGGCTCGTGCTGGCTCAAGGTCGAGGACGGCATCGGCGAGTTCTACGCCGTCGCCGTCCGCCCCGACCTGCAGGGGCAGCGGCTCGGCGGCGTGCTGATGCGCGCGGGGACGGCACGCCTGAGCGGCCGCGGACTGACCGCCGCCGCACTCTACGTCGAGGGGGACAACGAGCCCGCGCTCGCGCTGTACCGGCGGTCGGGGTTCACGCAGCACGCGATCGACGTGCAGTACGCGGCGCCGTCTCCGTCCGGCCGGTAACATTGCGTGGTCGGCGAGGGGTCGGCCAGTGGGGGAATCGGGGAACGCGTGGCGCAGGACCGTCAAGGGCAGTACGGCCAGGGTGAACCGCTCGGCGCGTCCTACCGGCTGGTCGAACTGCTCGGGACCGGAGCCACCGGCGAAGTGTGGCGGGTCGAGCACACCGCCACCGGCGACGCGTTCGCGGCGAAGCTGCTCCGTGCCGAGCTCGCCGCCGACCCGCAGATCGTCGAGCGCTTCGTCCGCGAGCGCTCCGTGCTCCTCGCCCTGCAGCACCCGTCCATCGTGCGCGTCCGCGACCTGGTCGTCGAGGGCGACCGGCTCGCGATCGTCATGGACCTGGTGCCGGGCGGTTCCGCGCGCGACCTGCTCGCGGCGAACGGGCCGCTCACCCCGCGGGACGCCCTGACCATCACCGCCGAGACCCTCGACGCCCTCGCCGCGGCGCACGAGCAGGACGTCACCCACCGTGACGTCAAGCCCGACAACGTGCTGCTCCAGGCCGCCTGGACCCCCGGTGCGAGCGGCGACGTCCGGGTCACCGACTTCGGCATCGCGTCGGTCGTCGCCGACCGTGAGCGCACCACCACGGGGCTCCTCGGCACACCGCAGTACATGGCACCCGAGTCGATCAGTCACGGCCGCTCGGGCCCGGCCGCCGACGTCTACGGCGCCGGGGTCATGCTCTACGAGCTGCTGTCCGGCCGCACGCCCTTCGCCGGACCGGGCACGGACTTCGCGGTCGCCTACCGGCACGTCACGTCGAACCCACCACCGCTCGACGTGCCCGATGCCCTGTGGGCAGCGGTGGCCGCCCTGCTCACCAAGGACCCGAACGCCCGGCCGTCCGCGGTCGACGCCGCCGCGACCCTGCGTCGACTCGCCCGGTCCCTGGCGTCGGCCCCCGCGCTGGCCGCGGTCAGCGACCCCGACTCGTTCGACGAGGTCGAGCGTCCGGCGACCGTGGTCCGTGGGCTCCGACCCGAGAACGGGACGACGCCCGAGGCCACGGGCACCGGGGACGACGCCGCGGCCGTCGGGCCGGCCCCGGAACTCGGCCCCGCCGGGTCGCAGACCGTCATCCGGCCGATGGCGCGGCAGCCGTTGCCCGCCGCGCCGGCTGCCGAGCCCGAACCGACGCGTCGGTTCACCCGCCCCGAGTGGCTGACGAACCGAGCGCTCCTGTTCGGCGGCATCGGCGTCGTGCTCGTCGCCGCACTCGTCGTCGGTGGCGTGGTGTGGCTGCCCGGAGCCCTCCGGAAGACGCCGGGCACCGGTACCGCGACCGCACAGGCCGCCAACGCGTACCAGCAGGACCGTCCACTGCCCACCGGGCTGGCGACCACACGGCGCGCCACCATCGATCCAGCGAAGGGCACCGTCGACCTGCGCGTCACGTACGCGGCGCAGGCGGCCACCCTCAGCGGACCCTTCCTCGAGGTGCTGCCGGGTGCCGGCTCGGGCGCCTCCTGCCCCGCGGTCACCTGGTCCGGCGAGGGCATCACCGCGAAGCGCAACCAGCCGTCACTGACCGGTGTGGACACCGCGTGCGCGTGGAGCCTGTCCGGCGTCGAGGTCCCCGCTGGCGGAGACGTCACGGTGGATGCGTCGGTGCCGCTCGCGTCGGTCACGGACGGCGCCGCGCTGCAGACGTGGCTCGACGGCGTCGGCGAGGCGACCACTGCCGCGGTGACCGACGACGCCGTGCGCGGGACCGCCTACCCGGTCCAGCGGCTGCAGGGCGTCGAGGTCCGGACGCCCGACCGGACGGTCAGCCAGACGGCACTGCCGGTGACCCTGGTGCCGGTCTGGCCGAGCGGCACCGACGAGCTCAACCCGCTCTACCGCAGTCCGAGCAGCGGGCGCCCGTCGCAGATGCTCGTCGACGTGGCCGGCGGGGAGTCCGGCGTACGGTTCGCCGACGGCTGCTCGGGCGCGCTGGCGGTGTCGTCCGACGGGCTCGTGGTCACCGCACTGTCCGTCGCTCCGTCGTGCACCGTCCGGGCGACCGTGGGGAACTTCACGAACCTCGAGAGCTCGCCCTTCGGGATCACGACGCGCGATTGAGCGTTTCCGTCGCGTCCGTCGCGCGACTGAAGGCGTCCGTCGCGTCCGTCGCGCGACCGAAGGCGTCCGTCGCGTCCGTCGCGCGACCAGCAGACGGACCGGAGGCCCGTGGCGGCGTCACCACGGGCCTCCAGTCCGTGAGTCGGTCAGCTGCCGGCGGATGCGGTCTGGACCAGGCGGACCGCCCCACCGGACGACGCGTAGCCGCGACCGACGGTCAACGCGACCGGCGCACGGCGCGGGAGCGTGACCCCCAGGAGCTCACCGTCGTAGTCGACGTCGGGCTGCAGGAGCACGCCGCACCGCGACTTCCGGACGGCGCGGGTCCAGTGGCTGTACAGCGACCGGAGGTCGGCGGACCGACCGGCGGCGACCACGCACAGACCGGGACGCTCCGTCGCGAGCAGGGTGGCGATGGCCTGGTCGCCGTCGTCGAAGCGTTCGGCGTCGTCGATGAGCAGCAGGACCGGACCGCGCTCGAGCCGCAGGCCGGCCAGCAGGGCGGGCACCTCGTCGGGCCCGACGGCGATGCGGTCGAACGTTCCGGAGGCGAGCGGTGACCGACGGTCACAGATCGCCCAGACGGCCGGGCGGACGCCCTCTGCAGCGCGCGCCAGTGCCGCCAACGCCAGCAGGACGGTCGACTTGCCCGACCGGGCCGGCCCCGCGACGAGCACGTGTTCGCCGTCGTAGACCTCGAGCGTGGCCGGGGCGAGGTCGTCCTCGGCGATCCCGACCGGCAGCCGCCACGGCTCGCTGGAGAAGACCGCACCGGCACCGAGCTCGTCGACCAGGACGGCGTCGGGCAGGCGCCCGACGGCACTCGCCTTCGCCGCGGTGCCGGACCAGGTCTCGGCGACCCGGCCCACGGCCTGGGCCAGTGGGACGTCCGGTGTCGCCACGTGCGACTGCAACCGCAGGACCGAGTCGATGAAGCGGCCCGGCACCGGCGGGGGGACGTCCTTGGGGCGGACGCCGATGGAGGCGTAGTCGTACGGGTCAGCCAGGCGGAACATCCACTTCTGCGTGGTCACCTCGTCCATGGCCGACGGCACGGCCTTGGCACGCGTCGTCGACACGGCGAAGGAGATGCCCAGCGCGGGCCCCTCGGCGTAGACGCGGTACAGGGCGTCGAGCAGCAGCTGGCCCTCGAAGTCCTGGTACTCGTCGCGCAGTGCCGCGAGACCGTCGATCAGCACGACGGCACGGCGGCCGCCCGGAGTGGCACGACGGCGCTCGAGCTCGACGCGCAGGTGGCGGAGGAACCGCGCCTGCAGCTCCCCCGCACCGGCTCCGGAGCCGACGTAGGCGGTGGTGTGCGGCAGCTGCGCGAGCGGCGCCAGGTCGCCGGGACCCATGTCGAGCACCAGCAGGTCGAGGTCCTCCGGGCTCGTCGCGGCGGCGAGCTGCAGGGCGAGGGTGGCGAGCGCGGTGCTCGTCCCGCTGCCGGGGATGCCCATGAGCATCAGGTTGCCCTCGTCGAGGTCCCACCCGGTGGTGATCTGACGCTGGTGGTCGGGGTCGTCGGCCAGGGCCACGGGCACCGTCCGCGACGAGTCGGCGGCGCCGGCGGTCGCCAACGCACCCAGCTCGACGCGGTCGCCGAGTGCCTCGGGCCAGATCGGGCGCGGCGGGGCGTACCCGGCGGCGGCGTTCGCCTGCCCGATCGACTCGATGAGCTGGTCGAGGTCGGTCACGTCGGACGCCGTCGGGACCGGGGCGGGCATCGGCGCAGGGACGCCGAAGACGTCCGTCGGACGGACGGACACCGGCTGCTCGGCACGTTCGTCACGAGCGCGGCCGGTGACGAGGGCGGTCTGCACCGGGGTGATGTCGTCCTGCCCGAGCTTCACGTAGGCGCGGCCGGTCTGCTGGCGACCGATGCCGGCGGCCGCGGGGACGCCGATCACGTTCGTGGAGTCCTCGCGGCTCTGCACCCGCAGCGCGACACGCATGTTGGTGTTCGCCAGGATGTCCTCGCTCACAACGCCGGCCGGGCGCTGGGTGGCCAGGATCATGTGGACGCCGAGTGTGCGCCCGACCGCGGCAACGGCGACGAGCGAGGTCAGGACGTCCGGGAAGTCCTTCGCCAGCATCGCGAACTCGTCCACGACCAGGAGCAGGCGCGGCATCGGCTCGTCCGGCTTCGTCGCCAGGTAGGCGTCGAGGTTGTCGATGTCCGCCCCGGCCGCGGCGAACACCCGCTGCCGTCGCTCGAGCTCGGCCTCGAGCGCACGGATCGCACGGTCGGCGAGCTGCTCGTCGAGGTTGCTGATCGTGCCGATGGTGTGCGGCAGCCGCTCACAGGCGGCGAACGCGGCCCCGCCCTTGAAGTCGACGAGGAGGAAGTTCAGGCGCGTCGGGTCGTTCCGCGCTGCGAGCCCGGCGACGAGCGACCGCAGGAACTCGCTCTTGCCCGAACCCGTCGTGCCACCGACCAGGCCGTGCGGTCCGTCGCGGACGAGGTCGATCTCGAGGACGCCGCTCTCCGACGAACCGATCGGCGTCGAGAATCCGGTGCGGGCGTCCCAGGCCGTGCGGATCGCATCGGCGGGGCTCGTGCCCGTCGGGATGCGTGCAACCGTGTCGTCGCCCGCGAGCAGCTCCGGCAGGCGGACGAGCGACGGCAGGGACGCACCCGGCACCAACAGCTCGGGGTCGTCGAAGTGCGCCACACTGCGGGCGCTCCGCTCGGCGGTCTCGGCACTGAGGCCGGCGAGCACGACGTCCTCGACGCGGGTCCGGTCCTCCGGTCGGTAGACCGTCGCGGCGGCATCGGCACCGACCGTGACGATCGTCGTGCAGGCTGCGGGGAGCTGCTGCTCGTTGGTCGCGATGACGATCCCGCTCACCCGCCGCGGCTGTTCACCGGGACGGAGCGACTGTCCGGGAACGGTACGCCCCTCACCGAGCAGGTTCCGGGCGGGTGCGTCGCGGCCCTCGGTGAGCACCTCGGAGTCGACCACGACGAGCAGGTTCGGTGTCGGCAGTTCGTCGAGCGACTCCCGCAACCCGCGCAGCACCGCTGCGCTCTGGTCGCGCTGCGCCGACATCCAGCGGGCACCGGTGCTGCTCCCCGCCACACGCGCGTGGGGCAGCCAGGAGGCCCACCCCCAGTCGTCCGCGCGGCCGGCGTCACAGAAGATCCCCACCGTCAGGTCGGCGGGCCCGCAGTGCACGGTCGCCTGCGTGAGCAGGCTGCGCGCCAGTGCGAGCGCGCCCTCGCGGTCGCCGACGATGCCGACCACGCCGGCGTCGGACAGGTCGGCCACGACCGGGGCCGCGGTGAGGCGGCTGTCGGCGATGGCGGACTTCGCCTCGTCCTCGAGCTTGGACGACGCCGCCCGCTGATCGAGCTCGGGGCGCCACGGTGCGTCCCCCGTGCCGGCGTGCAGGCTCAGGAAGTCGGCGTCCTCGGAGCGTCGCTGCCACAGCAGGGTGGTGGGGAGCTCGGCCCGGCGGACGACGGTGGCCGGGTCGGGGACGAGTTCCTGCCGACGGGCGGCCTCGACCGCTGCGGCCTCGGCGATCTCACCGCGGAAGGACTCCACCGCCTCGGCGAAGCGGGTGTCCTCCTCCTTCAGGTTCTTCGTCCGCCGGTGCTTCTGTTCGAACCACATGCCGATCGCGGTGACCGGCGACAGCAGCGCGAACAGGGCGAACCGGGCGTCGCCGAGCAGGAGCACCATCGCGCCGGCCAGCACCAGGGGCGCTGCGACCGTGATCCAGCTGAACTTGGACGACTGCGGGACCTCGCGCTTGGCGGGTGGGTCGACGGTCTCGGTCTCGGTGTTCCGTCCGGCTCGGGGCGGACGGTTGAAGGGGGCGGTCGCCGCGGGCGTCAGGTTCGCCAGGGACCCCGCGGCCGGCACGGGGACCTCGTCCAGCTCCGGCCGGACCAGCAGCACGGCACCGCCAACGATCACGCTCGTGGTCCCGGTGAGCAGGACGCCGTCGGCATCGATGCGTTCGCCCGCGATCACCGTGCCGTTCGTCGAACCGGCGTCACGCACGCGGACCCCGTCGTCCTCGCGCTCGATCGTGCAGTGCTCCCACGAAGCACTCTCGGTGGGCAGCACGACGTCGGCCTGCGGTGCCCGGCCCACGACGAGCTTCCGGCTGCGCGGGACCGGCACGACGAGACCCGCGTCGAGTCCGCCGGCGAGGGTGACGCTCCACCCGTCGATCAGCTGCGGCCGCTCCTGCGGTGCGCGGCCGATGCGGGAGCCCTCGAGCAGGACGAGGTCGCGCAGCGGGGTCGCCGCACTGGTGCGGTGACCGTCGACCGCGAGGGTCGTCTCGGCATCGAGCTCGACGCCGATCGCCGCCGCGATGAGCTCCCCCAGCGAGGACGCGCCGGACCACCCGTCGACCTCGACCGCTTCACGTCGGTCGTCGAGCTCGATCAGCAGGCGCATGCTCGCGGTGTCCTTCTGGGGGTTGTGCGTGGGTGGGTCAGCGTGTGGTGGAGTCCTCGAACCACACCAGTGCGGTGGACTGTGCGGCATCTGATCCGGCGTCGCCGCCGGTGCCGCTCGACGCGGTGTCCGGTCGGAGACCGAGCGGCTGTGCCGAGGCCGCCAACACCGTCGCGGACGCACCGAGCGCCTGCTGCCGCGTGAAGTCGAGCGCCGGACCGGCGATGCCCGCCGCGGAGTCGAGGTCCAGTGTGGCGAGGGCGTCGGTCACGTCGGAGGGCTCCGTGCTGCCGGCCTTCCCGACCGCGCGGACCAGGGCGACGACGGCGTCGTGGCTCCGGGAGTCCGCTGCTCCGGCCACCGCCGAGAACGGCCGGTCACCCGTCAGGTTCTGGGCGTCGGCATCATCCGCGAGCACCCGGACCCCGCCGAGGAACGCGGACATCGCCCGGCCTTCGGCGTCCGAGGAGAGTGCCCTGGCGTCGTCGGTGGCCACCCCGACGGTGCGGAAGGAGCCGCTCAGGCTGCCGCCGGCATCGACGAGTGCGGCACCGAAGGCCGGACTCGTCGCGTCCGGGGTGAGGACGACGGGCACGGTGACGTCAGCGGCCTGCAGCGCCGCCACCAGGGCACCCTGTCGTTGCGCGGACCCGCTGACGACGACAGCGTCGGAGTCCGGCTCGGCCTTCGGATCAGCGTCCGCGGCCTCGTCCGTGTCGTCGCCTGCATCGGTCGCACCGGTCCGCGAGGCGATGGTCTCGGCGAGCTCCGCGGTGTCAGCGGTGTCGTCGCCGTCGAGGACGTGCGCCACTCGGAGGCCTGCGGGCGCACCTCCGCCGAGGTTGACCAGGAGCGGCGACTCGGCGTCGCCGAGCGCCGTCGTCATGGCGGTGCTGATCGAGTCGGCCGCCGGGGCGGTCGACCAGGAGTCCTTCTCGGCGGCTGCGTAGGGCAGCACGACCGGGACGCCCTCCGCAGCGGCAGCGGTGAGCGCGCCGGAAACGTGTGCGCCCGACGACGCGACGACGATGCCCGCGACGCCGCTCTTCGCCAGGGACGCCACCGCGGTCTTCGCGCCCGCTGCCGTTCCGCCGTCGTTCTTCGTGACGAGGGTGATGTCGGTCCCGCCGAGCGCCAGTCGTCGCTCGGCGACCAGGGCACCCTGCGCCGCTTCGTTCCACTCGGAGCCCTCGCCGTCGCCCAGGGTGACGACGACGCCGATCTTCGTGGCGTCGGGGACGTCCTTGACGGTGATCTCCACGGGCACCGTGGCCGGAACTGCCTCGGCCGGCGTGCTGCTGCCGATCGCCCGGAAGGTCAGGACGGCGGCGACCACCGCGGCGACCAGGAGCACCGCGATGGCGGCGATGATCAGCGGACGACGGTTGCGCGCACGCCCCGCCTCGGTGCCATCGGACTCGTCGATCGGCTGGTCGCTCATCGGTCTGCCCCGATCCGGAAGGTGTACAGCGTGGTCGAGGTCGCGCTGGCCGGCACCTTGAGCTGGAAGGCGGGCAGCGTCGTCGCGGCGTCGAGGGAGGCTCGGAACTGCTCCTGCTGGAGCAGGATTCCGGCGACGTCCTCGGCGCGGACGTTCGCGTACCCTGCGGCGTTCTGCGATGCCAGGGCGAGCTGGTAGTCGGCGGAGTCGGACTTCGCCGCGCTCGTGGCCATCGCGCCGAGGATGCCGGATCCGTTGACCTTGCGGTCGCCGAGGTCGAGCATCACCCGGTTGAGGTCGCCGGTCAGCAGCGTCGAGGCTCCCTGCACGTCGCGCGTCGAGGCGCTCGTGCTCGCGGCGATCTGCTCGAGACTCGAGGCCGTCTGGCGGTCGACTGCGGACGCCAGCTCGGAGCCCTGCTCCTCCAGCGTTCCCCGCTGCTCGTCGATCGTGCCCTTGGAGTCCTTCGTGACCTCGCCCGAAGTGGTCCGGAGCCCGGCGATCGACTTGTCGAAGGCCGAGATGACGGCGTCACGGCTGCCCTTCGCCGTTTCGCTGACCTGCCGCACCTGCTGGTCGATGATCGCCTGGACGTCCTTCTCGGACTGGGTGGACGCTTCGGCGAAGGCCTTGCGCACGGCGTCCTGCAGCTGGGTCTGCTGCGTGCTGATCGCCGTCAGCTGCGTCCCGACGACGGCACTCGACTCCGTTGCCTGCTCGACGAGTTCCTGGAGCTCCTGCGCCGCTCCCTCCACCGAGCCGCCGTCCTTGCGCACCGCACGGCGCACGTCGGCGATGCCGTCGTCGAGCGCGTCGATGTCGTCGGACAACGTCGTGACCGCGCCACCGATGCCGGTCGCGGAGCGGAGGTCGGTCGCCGCGACCACCGCGTCCCACTGCTCCGCCTGGTCGGCGAGGCGGTCGTCCAGCGGGGTGCTGAAGCGTCCGCCGGGCTGGAGCGTGGTGCCTTCTTCGGCGCCGGGGCACGGCGTGGCGGTCAGGTACCCGCGCAGCGCATCCGCCTGCTCGGCATCGAGCTGGTCGGTCGCCGCGAGGGCACAGAGCTGGTCGGCGACCTCACGGTTCTGGGCCTGCATCGAGGTGCTGAACAGACCGTCCCCGGCGTTGCCCACCAGCGCACGCGCTGCGAGCGCCTGCCGGTTCACCGTCGTGACCGCGTCGCGGACGGGGCCGAGGTCGTCCGCGGTCTGGTCGCGGAGGTCCTCCAACGCCTGCAGGGTCCGTGCGACCTCACCGGTGCCGTCACTGCCGAGGGCCTGCACCGCGGTGTCGATCTCACCGAGCTTGGCGCGCAGGGCGTCGGACTGCTCGATCGCCGTGTTCGCGAGCTTGGGGTCGAGCTGGTCGGCGAGCTGCTGCCCCGTGCTGACCAGACCGATCAGCGAGGTGCTCACCGCACGCGACGATTCCCAGAGCGCGCAGGTCAACGAACCACGGGCCTCCTGAGGGGCGCACGTCGCTGCGTCCGGCGACGCCGGACCGACGGCTCCCGCCAGCTGCGCGCTCACCTGCTGCTTGCACGCCTCGCTGGCATCGGCGTAGCCGGTGAGCTGCGCCGATACGCGGAGGAGGTTGCCGTAGACGCTGCCGCCTGCTGACGGGGTCTTCGGCGTCGCCGCACAGCCGTTGCCGTCGAGCACCGTGGCGGGTGCGGTCGCAGAAGTGTCACCGAGCAGGCCATCGAGGCTCGTCGTCGTCTGCTGGAGCTGCTGCAACACCGTCGACTGCGTGGCCTTGACCGTGGTGCCGAGGTCGCCGTTCAGGGAGCCGAGCTGTCCGGACAGCGACTGCATCGTGCTGGCCAGGGAGGAGCTGCTCTCCTTGAGGCGCTCGGCGGTCCTGACGCCGAGGGTCTCCGACGTCGTCTCGAGGTTGGAGCGGACCTCGGTGATGGTGCCGCCGGCGCGTGCCAACACCTCGTTCACCTGCGAGATGAGGTCGATCGTGCGGCGCTGGAGTGCGAGTTCGGAGTCGCTGTCGGATCCGAAGGCCGCGTTGACGACGCCCGTCGAGGACAGGTCCGTCGACAGCCCGGGCTGCGCGGCGACGTCGATGGTCGGTGCGGTGAAGTCCTCGACGTCGGCGACGAGGTGCAGCGTGCTGCTCGCGCCGGAGGTCGGCGGGGCGAGCAAACGGCCCCACTGGACGACCGCGTCACCGTCCTCGTTGGTGCTCACGACCCCGTCGGTCGACGAGCCGGAGTCGGCCGAGTCCGTGACGACGCGGTCCGCGGCGGTCCCCGTCAACACGGTCGACGCCGCGATGCTGAACGGAGCGCCCACGAGCGCCGGGGTCGAGCGAGACGTGCCAGCGACGTCGTAGGTCAGGTTCTCCGACTTCACCGTCAGGTTCTCGATCGTCAGGTCGATCGACACCCGACCCGAGTAGCCGTCGAGGTCGGCGAGGTCCGTGCCGGTCTTCTTCGCCGTCGAGTACTGCGTCGTGATGCGGAGCGGCAGGTCGCTCGCCGCCTTCGCGGGATCGTGCTCGGTCAACGACGACGAGGACTCCTTGCCGGCGACCGAGATCGCGGTGTCGGAGATCGAGGTGATCGAACCGTCCGCGGCGAGGCGCGTGTCGACGGTCTGCAGGACCCGCGAGGGGTCGGACACGGGCTTGTCGTCGGACGTGCAGCCGGCGAGCACCAGCGCAGCGATCCCCGTGACGGCGACCGTCCCCGCGATCCTTCGTTCGGTCCGTCGTGCTCCGGTGTTCCCGGCACGCTGGTTCATCACGGTCTTCCCCCCAAGAGAATCGTCGAGCACGTCGATGCTAGTTGCTGCAGAGCGCCGGTTCCGGGCCAGTCCCCCTTCGGAGCCACCCCCGTTCGGGCCACAAGGCCCTGCCGAAATCCAACATAGAGCATCCACGAGGCCATCCGGCCCCATCCACAGAGCGCTGATACTCTGCACGCATGATCCAGGGGGACCCGGGCGTCGCGCCCTTCGAACGACGGTGCACGAACGCACGAACGGGGGCGGACCGGTGAACATCAACCTATCGCCGGTGCTCATCGCGCTGATCGCCATGATCGTCATCCCGGCCGCCGTCAGCGCGCTCGTCCGTCAGAACGACCGGAAGCGGCCACCGTCCACCGTCGTGGGAGACGAGGCGCACGGCGTGCTCTTCACCGTCCGTGCTCGCCGGTTCAGCTACCTGCTGCTCCGGATCATCGGGATCGTCGTCATCGTCGTCGGCGGGTTCCTATTCCTGGCCACGCTCAGCCTGCTCGACGACCCCGACGCGATCGGGATGCTCATCGCCGGCGTCGGCATGGTGCTGTTCGGGCTCCTGTTCGTCTACCTCGGCGTCGGGCAGAAGCGCCGTCGCGTCGAGGCGTACGACTCGCAACTGGTCGTCACGCCGATGTTCCGTGCCGCGCGGACCGTCGACCCGGCGGCGATCAAGCGCATCCGGCCCACCACCAACCGGTTCGGCGGGCTCGACATCAAGGTGAACGGCCAACGCGGTGTCATCAGCGTCCTGTCGATCGACGCCGCCTATCCCGAGCTCTGCGCATGGCTCGAGCAGCGGGCGCCGGCGCAGTGGGGCGAGTTCGTGGGGGCCTTCGGGCGCTGAGCGGCGCGCTGCTGCTGCACTGGGCAGACGGACCTGTCGCGATCCACACCCCACGCAGCACAAGCGCCCCGCAGTCGGACGTCTCGAAGACGACCTGCGCCGTCGACGAGCCGATGCCCTTCACGAAGTGAGGCGAGCCCGAACTGCTGTGCGCGGAGCTGACGGTGCAGACGACCTGCAGCGGCGCCCTGCGTCGTGCGCCACCAACGTGATCCGCCCGACGAAGAAGCCCAGCAGAGGGATGCCGACGAAGACGACGATCGAAGGCGCGATCCTGTCCTGCCGCACGCACCTTCACGGTGCGAGTTATTCACCCCCTGTGTCGCGCATCGTCACCGGCCGGAAAGTCACCCGGGCTCGCTGACGCCGTACACCTCCGGGGCCAGCGGCACCCACGGCGCATGCTCCCTGACCCAGAACGACGCACCACCGACGGTGAATGCGTACGGGCCGAGGGCACGGTCGTAGCGGCGGGCGAAAGCGTCTTGGTTCCCGAACGAGATCGTCTTCGAATAGGTCAGACGGCCACAATCAGACGTGTCGAACCCCACACCGGCGTAAGAAGCGCCGACGCCCTTCGCGGACCGACTCGACAGTGTGACAGCTTCCGCAGACGTCACCGTGCATGTGACTCGCTCCCGATGCGCGCTGTCGTATGCGTCCATGACGAACAGGCCCGGGAACATGGCGAGCGTGAAGAGGTAGAAGGCGACGATGGTCAGCATCGATGTTGCGTTGCGGACTGGCTTCGGCTTCGTCCGGTGAGTGAGCTTGCTGAAGAATGCCTGGTGCTGGGCCCAAGGCTCGCCGCCGTGCCGATCGAGCCAGGCGTTTAGCACGTCGTAGTGGCGGTGGAACCGGTTCGATTCAAAGCCACGTCGTCCGCGAGCGGTTGCAGCGCTGATGACGTCGTTGCCCTTGCCTGACGCTCGAAAGTGGGCGAGTTCGCCAGGACGGATGGTTCTGGTGCGGCGGAGGTTGATGGTCGCCTCGAGTCGGTCCGGGAACACCTTGACGCGGGTGCGGATCGTGGTCACCGCCAGGAACAGTCCCAGCAGCCCGAAGAACATCAGGAGCGCGCTACACCAGACGCGGGTGAACCACGCGCCACCGAAGACATCGTCCGAGCACGCCAACCACGCTCCTGCGGCGACTACCCCAGTTGACAGCAGCGTCCACGCCACTGGCACCATCCTGTTCCCGCGGACCAGCACCGGCTTGCCGTGAGAAGGTTCCAGCACGTGTTCCCCAGTCATCCTTCGACCGTATCGGGCGACGCCACCGTCGACGCAACGGCTTGCTGGACGCACTACCCATGCGCTCACTGGTGACTCCCTCGTGGAGTGCGCCACCGTCAATCACTGCAGCGAAGGCCGACAGTCAACACCTCACCACCGCGCCAGGTTCCTGCGCCCTCATCAACCCTCTTCTTCGCGAGAAACGCTTCGACGATCTTCAACGCCGCTTCAATGTCCAGCGTGAGGCCTCGAGGCACGGGAGCAGAAACGTTTCCCATGGCGATCTCGACAACATCCGACGCATCAACCGGGCCACCGAGGGGAAGCTCCCACCGCTCTTCATCGGTTGCGTCCTCAGTCCTGAACACGATGATTTCCCGTGCGGCATCACCACAGATGTTGATCAGACGATCTCGGTCGATGACGATGACGATGACCAATGTTCGTTCACGGCCGTCGAGGCCACGAACCTTCGCCTCCACTTGAGCCACAGTCGGGGAGTTCTGCACGTATCCCCGGCCGCGCACCCACCACTGCAGCGCAGGTCGGCGAGGCTCGGTCACGACCAGGGAGTCCCCTATCGACGTACCGCCGGGCCAGTGCCCCGAGGGTCCAACCAGCGATGAGGCTCATGAACCAGGTCTGGATCGACAGCTGCGCGCCGACGAGCAAGAACTTGGTTGCAAGGGGCCCTCCGAAGAACGCGACCGCAAGGCCAACCATTGCCCACCCCGAGCCGAGGAACCCCAGCAGGCCGGCAACGGTGACGGCGAGCAGCACATTCGCCAAGACGACCGGAAACGTCAGCTGCTGCAATCCGAAGAAGAACGCGAGCGCGGTCGTGAGGGCGATCAGCGCGATGTTACCGAAGACGCCCACTCGAGTTAGCGGGCGATAACGGCGCATTCGACTGCTCGATTCAACATCACCGACCCTCGAGTACAACCGGTGACTTGCCGCCGCCGCTTGCCGAGCGCTCTTCTGGCGACGCTTGCGGAGCAGCCCCCGGGAAGGAACAAGGGCTGTACCTTCACTGGCGCCGAACAGGACTCACTACTCGACGATGCTGCACGTCGGACGGTCAGAGCGCCACTGAACACGAGCCGAGCTTAGTCCTGAGCTACGTAGGACTGCACGATCACCGGCGTCCGGAAAGTGTGGAGCGTTTCCCGCCATTTGAATGACCCAGCCCCGACGCGGAACTGCACCCGGCCGGCGGAGCTCAACTCGTCCGCGATCTCCTGCTTGTTCTGCTCAGTCACTCCGCGCCTCAGCACCAGGGGGCCACAATCCTTCGTGTCGACTTCAACCTGATCGAAGAGGGCGCCGGCACCCCTCGAGGAAGTCGAGCCGCCTGACGAGGCCTCGGCTTTCTGGACTTCGCAAGTCTCGTCGATCTGGTGCGATCTGTCATATGCCTTGAACAGCTGCCCGCCACCGACTATGCCGATCGTGACGAAAATCGCAAGACCGAGAACGGAAACAACGAGAATGTTTCCTCTTTTTCGTCTCCTCCGCAGAGCATCAGCACTCCGAGCTTCTTGTTCCAATTACTGCCCCTTTTCCGTCTACCCGGCTACTCGCCTCGGCCTCGAGCACCGCTGCCTTTCTACACCAGAGAACACGGCGTTTTCCGATCCTTGCACGGGCCCGTCACCTCCGGGCAGCGCCCATTCTTTTAGGCCACCAACGGAAAGAATCACCAGGCAATCACTAGGCCAAACGATGTCCGCAACTCGTCGGTTGTCCTTTCCGCGGCACTCAGCAACGTTCTTGCAGAAAGCTATCAATGCACTTCCGTGAAGCTGTAAATCGTTGGGGCCACTTTCAACAGCTTGAGCCCCGAGCGCAGATTCCATGAGCCCGCACCGACTTCGAACCGCTAATCTGCACCGGCGGTGACCACGGAAGCTATTCGCTTCATGCTCGATCTATCAGCGCCTTCAAGGTAGAGAAGGTTGCCACAGTCGGTATGGAAGGCAACTTGCGATTCCGACCCCCCTGCGCCTTTTGCGGATCGTGAAGACGCGATACTCGCCTCCGCAGATCGGACCTTGCAAACGACTTCGGTGCGATGCCCGTCGTCGTACCACCCTAGAATCGACGGGCCGAACCCGAAGACTATGACCGGGACACCGATCACCAGAAAAAGAATGGCCACGGCGCTCAGGCGTTCCTTTCGGATCCGGGCCCGACTCTTTGGTGCACGGGTGGCTCCGGCCGGCGCGCGGCCTTGCTCAGGAACGCTCACGCGAAGACTCTATCCTCGGTGTCGAGCACGGAAGCCAGGATGCAATCACCTTGCACTCTTCGCCAGCTCCATCCCGTACGTTTCGGGCGACACATGCAAGAGACGCAATGTCGAACGAAGGTCGAAAGACCCCCTTCCCGACACTGAACATGTAATATCTATCAATCTCAACAGCGTCGGCTATTTTCTGCATATTGTCGCGCGACACTCCACGTTTGAGAATGAGTTTACCGCAGCTCGTGCCGATCACCACCTGCCGATCGAAGCTTCCGACACCGTTGGCCGCCTGGCTCGACGCAACATCGGCCCGTGCGGAGGTGGCGACACAGCGAACTTCGATCATGTGATGAAGGTCGTACGATTTGAGAGTCGACACCCCGACCCCGAAGAGCATCACAGGGCCACCGGCAATCAACGCCAACACAACGATCGCTGTGACCCGACCTCGCACAACTCGACGACGGCGCTGAACACCGGGATCTTCGGCCCCGTTCGAGATCTTGTCACACACCCTCTCTCGCGATCAAAAATGAACCTGCTCAGCAGCACTCCTACAAAGCAGCCATTGGATGCTGCAACTCATCGCTCATACTCAAAGGCTGTCGGATACCGATTTATCACCTGGAGCGCACCTCGGAACCACCAGGAAGATGCGCCTACCGAGAACTGGAACGTCCCACCTCCGGACAAATCCCGCGCAACGCGCTCCTGTGAAGACTTTCTCACCCCCTGCAAGATGAGAACGCCGCAGTCTTCTGTCTCCACCTTCACGTAGGAGAACGGTGCCCCCAATCCAGTGCGGCTCCCCGTTGACCCCGCGTAGACCTCTGCGCTAGAGGCGCTGCACGGCATGGTTTTCCGGTGCGTTTCGTCGTACGCGCTCATCCAATATGGCCATACCAGCAGCACTACTAGCGAGGCCACGACGCCGAAAGCCCAGACGCCCAGGATGATCCACGCCCTTCGATTCCCCTTCTTCGGGGGCTCCGGCGCGGCGGCTGACTCGCTCAATCAGTACACCTCTCGTCATGGAGCGACGTAGGGCCAAAACCATCACGGGAACGTACGAGTTTCCTTCAGCAGCGCGTGGAGGCAGGCTTCAAAGGCCTTGGTCGCAGGCACATCGCCGGTCCCGTCTGGCTTGGTCACGTAGAGATCGCTCATCCCTCCTGCTCCCGTATTCGCCGCTGAATAGATCGTGCGATAGATACGCCTCCGCCCAAGCATGCTCTCTTCCGCACTCAATGCGTCGGCATGCTGCAGGTAGAAGGATTGTGCTGAATGCAGATCCATGCGCCCTAAGAATGCGGCCATTTGTCGACTTAGAGTCACTACCCTGTCGCGCCGATCACTTCTTCTTGACATCATCCATCCTTCTACGGAGCCAAGGGCCAGCTCTTGATGACATCGGCATGGGACCATCCGTCTGGAACATATGTCTGATTTCCCCCGCCGCGGTACACAGAACCGTTCAAATCACGCTGAGGTGCTGCGAATCCTCGATACGCAGGCATCTTCTGGTCGAATCGCGCCGTAAACCCCGAGTTTTGTTTTGAATCGTTTCCGTCCGGCCATGTCTCTGGAAGCGCCTTCTCACTCCGGACCTTCTCAATGCCTGTTGGCGCATCCGTCGACCACCAGTTCCCGGTGTGACGGCCGTCGATGTCACCCGACCGGTGTAGCACGGTGCTCTCATCAACGTGACCCATGTGGTAAGACCATCCGACGAACTTCTTCGTGTCGTCAAAGTCGAGCCACTTCGGCCCTCCAGCAGTCGCACCTCCTGTAGCTGCGCCGACGACTGCGGAAGAAGCCATCGCCCCGAGCGCACCGGTGACCGTGTGCGGCCCCGGCGAGGTCGCATGGTCCGCAAGTCCTGTCGCGCCTCCTTCAGTCGCTCCGGAACCGGCGCCGGCGGCCGCCCGCTTGAGTATCCCTGACCCGAGGCGCCGGGTGAGCGCGGCGCCGGTTCCGCCACCGATCATGCCCGTCACAGCGCCGATCGCAGTCTCCTTGCCGACCTCCCCCCAGTCGACGCGTCCGGTCGTCGCCTTCTGGGACGCGACCGAGATGCCGCCACTCATCAGAGCACCGGATGCTCCGAGCAGCGCCAAGCCTGCAACACCACCCATCAACGATCTCCTTAGCCTTTGATGTCGACCGCGTCATTGGCACGATTTACACCACCCAAGTAGATGAGTTCCTCACAATTCGCGCGAGCGGCAGGTGAATCGGACCCAGAGGTCATGCTCTCACCGTTGACCACCAGCTGACCACTCGTCAGTCCACAAAGGTCATCGAGCGTTCCGTCGCGTTGCTTCGGAGAAACTCAGTACGAGCGCCCCTAACCCGCTCCGAAACGGCCAAGAATCTGAGACGAGGCGAGCAGCCTCCGTAACGTGAATTACGTACGCGTCACTGGTTGACTGGTGCTCGGCCGCGCGGAGGAGAACAGAACGCACGGCGCCGATCTCCTCAGATGAGGCGGCATCGTCGGGGCCCCGCTCCTCCAGCGCTTCAATGAGATCTGAAATAGTCACGCTCACTCCATTCTCTGCAGGACGCTCGGGTCGGGCACGTACATCTGGCGCCCCCCTCCGGGATAACCGAAGTTGGGACCGACCTGACCCGAGAGGTACTTCTGCCCCTCAGGAATCTGCCACTGCGCGAGGCGCTCCATGGTATTTACCTGCGGCAGTGCCAACTCGCTCCTAGTTGCTGGGAGCGTCGGAGTGAGGTACCGCCCGGCTGCTTGCGCCTCTCCTCCGTAGTGGCGAAGACCGTACACACTTGAGTCTGCAGTCTGGAGAGACACCGTTCCCGGCGAGAACGACTGCAGCGCCTCGACTCGGTATTGGCGGGGCACTCCCTGCTCCTGAAGCCATTGTGACGCTTCCCGCACGCCCTGGTACGGATTCGGGCTGAGGTCACCGAGGCGCTGGGTAGGCCCGCGACCGCCGAGCGGCACGAGGCCAGTGGCCGACGATTCCGCCGTTGCTCTGAGCAAGCCGTTGACCGTGTGCGGCCCCGGTGTGGCCGCGTAACTTCCGGCACCGTTCGCGCCGCTCTCCGCGACATTGCTTACGATGCCCTTGACGAGCGCCGATCCGCCGGCTCTTGCGACAGCTGCCCCAGCACCAGCTCCTACCGCACCGCCGACCGCTCCGATAGCAGTATCGACGCCGACGCGTCCCCAGTCGACCTCGCCGGTGGAGGCCTTTTGCGTCGCCACAGAGATTCCACCGGACATCAGGGCCCCGGAAGCCGCCAGGAGCGCGATGCCCGCCGGTCCGCCGACCCCGGTGCACATGAGCGCGATGCCGCCGACAATCGCCGCCCCCGCGACGACGTACTCCCAGTTGTCGTTCCACCAGTTCCCGACGGCAGCGATCGCCCCCTGGTGCGCATCCCGGTACGCCTGCAAGTCCTTGTCCGTCGCTGGCCGCAACCCGAGCGGGTCGACGGCCTGCAACGGATCGTTGCCCGCGTACGAGTACGGGTTCCCCGACCACGCGGCACCCAGGATCGGAGCCAGCGGATCAACCGACAGGAAGCCCCGCGCCGCAGGGTCGTACACGCGGGCCCCGAGCCACTCCAGCCCCGCGACGGACACCCCGCCCGAGCCGGTCAGGGACACCCCAGCGGGCAGCCCGACGTCGGTGACGGCAGCGAGCGCAGCCCACGGATCCGCAGCATCGGTCGCGCGTGCACTGCGCCAAGCGGGCTCGGTGACGGCATCGCCGATCGCGGTGACACCGCCCGGCAGGTCGAGCACCGACGTGTCGGCAATGCTGATGAGTGACGGCACGACCGCGGCGGAGTCCCACCACGCGGCGACCCCACCCACCTCGGCGAGCTCACCGAGCGCGTCGACCCAGACGTCGAGCCGACCGGTCTCGGCGTACGAGGCGTCGCGGTCGACGACGGCAGCGAGGTACCCCAGGTCGGACCACGCGTACTCGGTGGTCGACCCGTCGGCGGCGGTCCGCCGGATGCGTCGGCCGAGACCGTCGTGGACGTACTCGGTGCGGCCGGCCTCGGTGATCGTCGCGACCAGCTGACCGGCAGCGTCGTACTCGTGGCGCGTCTCGACACCGCCGACGGTCTCGGCGACGAGTCGCCCACCGTCGTCGTAGGCCCACGTCGAGCCCCCGGCGCGCACGAGCTGCCCGGCGGCGTCGTACTCGTACGATACCGCCCCGGACGGTCCGTCGACCGCGGTGATCCGCGCGTCGGCATCGCGCTCGATCCGCGTGCTGGTGGCACCGTCGATCGTGGTCGAGGTGTGCGCGACGAGGGCGCCTCCCTGGTACGACCACGACTGCACCAGGTCGCCCGTGGCTGCCTGGACGATACGGCCCGAGGCGTCGTAGGAGAACGTGCCGGCAGCGGTGCCGTCACGGTCCACCCCGACGACGCGGCCGACGGCGTCGCGACGGTAGGTGGTGCGGGTGCCGTTCGGGTCGACCCGGGCAGTGCGGTTGCCGTCGGCGTCGTACTCCCACGCGACGGACTGGTCGCCTCGGGCACGGCGGACGAGCAGGCCGCGGCGGTCGTGCTGGAGCTCGTGCTCGATCGTCCGGCCTGCACCACGGGTGTGGTCCGACACGACGACCGTGCGGTGGACGGCATCGCGGGTGATCTCCGACTGCACCGCACCGTCGACGAGCACGGCCTGCTGGCGGCCGGCTGCGTCGTACGTCCACTCGGTGGTGCGGCCGTCGGGATCCGTCTGCCGGATCTGGCGCCCGGCCGGGTCGTAGGCCGCCGTGGTCGTCCGTCCGAGCGGATCGGTGACGGCGACCACGTGGTCGGCGGCGTCGTACTCCCGTCGAGTGGTGCCGCCGGCAGGGTCGGTGATCGTCACCAGGCGCCCGCGCTCGTCGTACTCGAACGAGGTGACCCCGTCGAGACCGTTGACGACCTGGATCAGCTGCCCCGCGGCGTCGTAGCGGAACCGACGACGGCCGAAGCGTGCGTCGTGGCTGGAGACGAGCCTCCCGGCAAGGTCGTAGCGGAACCGTGCGGTGCCGGCACCCGGAGTCGTCTGCGTGACCACGCGTCCGACGGCGTCGTACGTGATCTCCTCGACCTCGCCGGTGGGCAGGGTCCGGGCCACGACACGGGAGTCCGCGTCGTAGGTGAGCGTCGTCCGCGCCCCCGCGGCATCGGTGGCTGCGGCGGGACGCCCGCAGGCGTCGTACTCGTACGTGGAGCGCGCGCCCGAGGGGGCGACCAGCGCGACGACTCGACCGGCGAGGTCACGCTCGAGCCGGGTCAGTCCGCCTTCGCCGTCGACGAGTTCGACGGGCCGGCCGGCGGCGTCGTACGTGACGAGTTCGGAACCGGTCTCGTCAGACGTGGACTCGACGGGTCGGCCGTACTCGTCGAACCGGACGGTCGCGGTGTCGAAGGCGTCGCGCAGCGTCGCGACACCGGTCGCGACGTCGTCCGAGAACTCCTGGCGGACACCCGTCGGGTCGACGGTCGCCGTCAGCTCGCCGACGACGTCGTACTCACGTCGCCAGGTCGCGCCGGCGGGGTCGGTGACGGCCTGGAGGCGCGACAAGGCGTCGTGCGCGAACGTCCAGACCGCGCCGCCCGGCAACGCGAGCTCCGCCAGGTTCCCCTGGTCGTCGAACGTCCGTGAGACACGGCGACGCAGCGGGTCGGTCGTGGTCGCGAGTTCGCCGTTCGGGGCGTACTCGAGCGTCGTCCGCGCTCCGAGTGGGTCCGTGATCGCGGCGATCCGTGCTCCGGCGGCGTACTCGAAACGCCAGACGGCTCCGTCGGCGTCACGTCGTTCGATCAGGAGCCCGGCGGCGTCGTAGCGGTACTCGCTCCGTGCGCCGGAGGGGCTGGTCGCGGCGACCGGGTGACCGGCGGCATCGCGCTCGATCCGAGCGGTGTCGCCGACCGCGTTGGTGGTCGAGACGAGCTCACCGAACGCGTCGTAGGAGAGCGTCAGGACCACGCCGGTCGGGTCGACGACGTGGGTGAGGGAGCCGTCCTGCCAGGTCAGCTCCGTCCGGCCGCCGACGGGGTCGACGATGACCGACGGGTCACGGTCGTCGCCCACGTACTCGTAGCTCACGACGGCACCGGCCTCGGTGACGACCGTCGTGACGCGGTCCTGGTCGTCGTACCCGTAGGTCAGGTCGCCGCCGGACGGCGTAACGGTCCGGGTCTTCCGGCCGCGGTCGTCGTACGCGTGGACGGTCACCGACCCGTCGCGCTCGGTCGCCGACACGAGGTTGCCGTGCCGGTCGTAGCTCATCGACTGGCGTCGGTCGTCGGAGTCGATGACCCCGACCAGACGCCCCTTGGCGTCGGCGATGTAGGAGTTCGACCGCGAGCCGTCGTGGTCGGACACCACCGTGACGCGGCCGGGCAGGTACGCGAAGCGCACGGTGCGGCCGTGCGGGCTGATCTGTTCGACCACGCGGCGTTGCGCGTCGTAGGTGTTGTCGACCTCGACGACACCGGCCGCACTCGTGACCGTCGTGATCAGGTCGTCGTCGTTCCAGCCGTACGTCCGGGAGCCGACGGCATCGGTCACCGAGACGAGTCGGCCGTGATCGTCGTACCCGTACTCGACCCGGCGGCCGTCAGAGGCGCGGAGCACCGCCACCCGGCCGTCGACGTGGTCGATGTCGATCGAGCGACCGCGCTCGTGCACCAGGCGCACGACGACGTCGTCGGCGTCCCGCTCGACGCGGACCGCGGTGCCGGCACCGCCGCGCTGTCCGAGCCACAGCCCGGACGGCGAGAAGTCGATGCGCTCACCCTGGTTGTCGCGGACGACGAGCCGGTCGCCCTCGGTCGCGAGCCAGCGGTTCTCGCCGACGCCGCGGGCCCAGCCCTCGCCGTTGCGCGGGAAGCGCACCTGGCGACCGTCGGCGCCGACGAACGACGCGCCTTCGTCGTCGAGGATCAGGCGGGTCTCGAGGATCGACGCCCATCCCGGTCCGAAGAGCCCGACGTGCTGGTCGAGGGAGTTGTACATGCGGGTCACCTGCAACGCCGCAGATGCACCCGTGAACGCCAGGTCGAGCTCCGGCTCGAGGAAGTTGCCCGTCGTGGTGTTCACCGGGTCCATCGAGAAGCCGGTGGTGGGCTGGGCGCCGTAGGCCGTCGGCGGCTCGAACTGCAGGTCGGTGCGGGTCTGCGAGACCCCGGCCGCGGCGAGCGCGGCTGCGAGCCCGGAGTCCGCGACGGTCGAGACCTCGCCCTCGCCGCCGGCGGCCGCGAACGCGTCGGCGACGGTGTTGGCCCAGGTGACGTCCTGGTCGTTCGCCGCGATCCACTGCTCGAACGCCGTCACGACGCTGCCGGCGTCGATGTGCGCCCACGAGCACTTCGCGGCGAAGTCGGCGAGCTTGCCGCGGAGCGCCCCGGGCTTGCCGTCGAGGGCGCGGTTCAGCGCCGAGGAACCGGTCGCGAACGAGCGGAGGTCAGCGGGCCGGGCGGACGACGTGCCGCCTCCGCCCCCACCGCCTGCTCCGGGGTTCGGGGTGTCACGGGGCTTCGTCGTGACCGCCGGCGGGTCGAACTTCGGCGCCGGTTCGTTCTCGACGGTCGGCATCGGGTCGTAGTGGACCGTGTCGTTGAGGAAGTCCTGGAAGCCGTTGCGGCCGTCCTCACGCTCCTGCCACTCGCGGGCGGTCTTGCGTCGCGCACGTTCGTCAGCGGCGGCGGCCTTCATGGTGTCGATCCACCCGGCGATGGTCTCGAGGGCGTCGACGATGTTGGTGGCGTCGCTCGATGCCGTCCCCGCGTTCTGCGTGAAGAGCTGCGAGAAGTGCCCGCGGAACTCCTGGGAGGCGGTCGTCACATACGACTGCCTCGACGCCTTCTGTCCGCTGATCGCGTCAGCCGACGCGGTCAGCGAGCTCTTGAGCGCATCCGCGGTGGCATCGTCGAACTCGATCGGATCCGTGTTGGCGTGGATCTTCGCCATGGTCGTCCCCCCAGGGTCGGTGCTGGTCGTGCTGATCGTGCTGGTGAAGCGGCCCCACCGACCGCGAACGCCCGGACCGCCGCGTGTGCGACGGTCCGGGCGGGAACAGGCTGGTGCTTACGCGCCGCCACCTGCGGTGAAGATGTCCTGCGAGATCTTGTCGAGCTGCGTGCGGAGCTGCTCGAGCTCGGTCTTCGCCTTGTCGAGGGCGGCCTTGGTCTCCGGCCAGGTCGACCCACGGAACGTCGCCGCGAGCGGGCCGTCCCAGACGTTCGAGTCGGAGAGGATCCGGCCCTGGGCGTCGAGCTGGGAGATCTGGTCGGTGAAACCACCGTTGACGATCGACTGGACCTGACGGATGGCGGTCTTGGCCTGCTCGGTCGAAAGGACACGCGACATGATGAACCTCTTTCATTCGTAGCTGCACCCCCGCGCAGTGGAATCCCCCCGGAGGCTCTGACACGGCCCACCATACCCACAACCCTGGGCAGATGTCACCGTCGGTATTTCGTGACCGTTCCTCCACACCCCGACGGTTCACCGCCGGTTTCCACAGCGGCCACCGGGGCCCCTCCGGCAGCAGGGGCCGGGTGGCAGGATGTGGGGATGGACACCGAACCGCAGCTCGACGGCGAATCCGTCGCACCCGACCTCGACGACTTCGACGAGGTCATCGAGATCGAGCACGAGTCGCTGCCGACGGACCGCTACTTCGACCGCGAGCTCAGCTGGCTGCGCTTCAACCAGCGCGTGCTCGAACTGGGTGAGGACCGCACGCAGCCCCTGCTCGAGCGGGCGAACTTCCTGGCGATCTTCGCGTCCAACCTCGACGAGTTCTTCATGGTCCGCGTCGCCGGCCTGAAGCGCCGCATCGACACCGGCATCGCCGTCCCGACCAACGTCGGTCGCGCGCCCAGCGACGTCCTGCGTGACATCGCGAAGAAGGCCCACGAGCTGCAGGACCGCCACGCCCAGGCGTTCATCGGGTCGCTCAAGCCGGACCTCGACGCCGCCGGCATCCACATCGAGCACTGGTCCGACCTCGACGAGGCCGACCGGCAGCGGATGCGCGAGTACTTCAACGAGCAGATCTTCCCGGTGCTCATGCCCCTGGCGGTCGACCCGGCGCACCCGTTCCCCTACATCTCCGGGCTCTCGCTCAACCTGGCGGTTCGTGTCCGCAACCCGAAGTCGCAGCGGCAGGAGTTCGCTCGCCTCAAGGTGCCGCAGAACTTCTCCCGCTTCATCAAGCTCCCGGACGACCACTCCGGTCGGATGCGCTTCATCCCGCTCGAAGACCTCATCGCGAACCACCTCGACGATCTGTTCCCGGGGATGGAGGTCCTCGAGCACCACGTGTTCCGCGTGACCCGCAACGAGGACGTCGAGATCGAGGAGGACGAGGCCGAGAACCTCATCCAGGCCCTCGAGCGCGAACTCCTGCGCCGCCGGTTCGGTCCGCCGATCCGTCTCGAGATCACCGAGGACATGGACCCGGTGACCCTCGACCTGCTCGTGCGAGAGCTCGACATCACCGAGGAAGAAGTGTTCCGGCTGCCGTCGCCGCTCGACCTCGGCGGCCTGTTCGAGATCTCGAAGATCAGCCGTCCAGACCTGCACTACCCGAAGCACGTGCCGACGACCCCGGTGCAGTTCCAGCCGGGCGAGCCGAACACCAAGCCCGACCTGTTCCGCGCGATCAAGGCGAACGACGTCCTGGTCCACCACCCCTACGAGTCCTTCGCCACGAGTGTGCAGGCGTTCCTCGAGCAGGCCGCGGCCGACCCGAACGTCCTGGCGATCAAGCAGACGCTGTACCGCACCTCGGGTGACAGCCCCATCGTCGAAGCACTCATCGATGCTGCGGCCGCGGGCAAGCAGGTCCTCGCCCTGGTCGAGATCAAGGCCCGCTTCGACGAGCAGAACAACATCACCTGGGCCCGCAAGCTCGAGAAGGCCGGCGTCCACGTCGTCTACGGCCTGGTCGGGCTGAAGACGCACTCCAAGCTGGTGCTCGTCATCCGGCAAGAGGGCGGAACGCTCAAGCACTACAGCCACATCGGCACGGGCAACTACAACCCCAAGACCTCGCGCATCTACGAGGACATGGGCCTCTTCACCTCGGACGACACGGTGGGCAAGGACCTCACCCGCCTGTTCAACGAGCTGTCCGGCTACGCCATCGAGAAGAAGTTCAAGCGCTTGCTCGTGGCGCCGCTCCACCTGCGGAAGGGCCTGCTCAAGCGCATCCAGACCGAGGCCGCCAACGCCCGGGCCGGCAAGCCCTCGGGCATCCGGATCAAGGTCAACTCGATGGTCGACGAGCAGATCATCGACGCGCTCTACCTGGCGAGCCAGGCGGGGGTGCCGATCGACGTCTGGGTGCGCGGCATCTGCTCCCTCAAGCCCGGCATGGAAGGCGTCAGCGACACCATCCGGGTGCGGAGCATCGTCGGCCGCTACCTCGAGCACTCCCGCGCGTTCGCGTTCCACAACGACGGCGACCCGGCCGTGTTCATCGGCAGCGCCGACATGATGCACCGCAACCTCGACCGTCGCGTCGAGGCACTCGTGCGGCTGGTCGCTCCGGACCACATCAACGAGGTGCAGGAGATGTTCGACCTGGCGATGGCCGACACCGCCAGCTCCTGGCACCTGGAGTCCGACGGGGAGTGGACACGGCACTCCACCGACGATGCGGGTCGCCCGCTCGAGGACGTGCAGAATGTGACCATGCGGAAGATCTCGGCCCGGAAGCGCTCGACTCGGTGAGCGCCGGTCCCTCGGGTCCCGTCGTCGCTGCGGGTGCGGTCGTCTGGCGTGAAGACGACGGCACACCCCTCGTGCTGCTCATCCACCGCGACCACCACAAGGACGTCTCCCTGCCCAAGGGCAAGGTGGACCCGGGCGAGGCCGTCCCGACGACGGCCGTGCGCGAGATCGACGAGGAGACCGGGTACCGCGTGCACCTCGGCGCACCGCTCGGCACCGCCGAGTACGTGCTGCCGAACGGCCGCGACAAGGTCGTGCACTACTGGGCAGCCCGGGTCTCGGCGAAGGAGTACGCCCGCGCCGGAGCCTTCACCCCGAACCACGAGGTCGCGGCGCTCGAGTGGGTCACCATCGACGACGCCCGCAACCGCCTGACGTACGAGCGGGACGTCGCGATCCTCGACCGGTTCGCCGAACGCGCCGCGGTCGGGCAGCACCGCACGTTCGCCCTGATCACCCTGCGCCACGCGAAGACCGTGCCCGGCTCGGACTGGGACGGCCCCGACGCCACCCGTCCGCTGCTGCCCGTCGGCCGCTCGCAGGCCAAGGCCACCGCGGCCCCGATCGCTGCCTTCGGGCCGAAGAAGATCGTGAGCAGCACGGCGGCGCGGTGCCTCGCGACCGTTGAACCGCTGTCGGCGACGACCAAGCTCGGGGTCTCGACCACCCCGGACATCAGCCAGGACGCCCACGACCGCGGCGCCGCCGACGTCAAGGGCGTGGTCCGGCGCCGGCTCGACAAGGGCAAGACCGCCGTGCTCTGCTCGCACGGCCCGGTGCTGCCCGACATCATCGCCCGGATCGCCACCGCGACCGCCGACGACTCCGGCCGCTTCGACCTGCGCCGTGCCGCGATGCTGTCGGTCGGGGACTTCTCCGTCATGCACATCGCCGGGGACACCCTCGTCGCCGTCGAGACCCACCGCAACACCATCCCGGCGTAGGCGTCCCGGCCCTCAGCCGGAGCGGGCCGCGACGCCACCCGGAAACCCGACCACACTCGGAAACCCGACCCCACCCGGAAACCGGACCACGGCGGGGAACCCGGCCACGCGACGGCCACGCGCCGCGCCCGGGAAGGCGATCCGGGCCTCCCGACCGCCTCCCGACCGCCTCATGACGACCATGCGTCCGCATCTTCCGAACGCAGGCACGATGCCCCCGATCCTGCTCCCCGCGCGGGTGCGGCGCACGCCGCCCCGACGGGGACAACCCCTCGTTCACCTCCCGTTCACCAACGCGCGTGATCCCCGTCACCTCGCGTCCCTACAGTCGCTCCCGGGTCGGCACCGGCCCAGGGACCGCAGTGGTCCCACTGCATTCCATTCCCGAAGGGACCCCTGTGAACATCAAGCGAATCGGTTCGATCGCAGCAATCGCGATCGCCGGCGCAGTCGTGCTCTCCTCGTGCGCGGCGAACGAGGACGCGGGCAGCACCGAGTCCTCCTCCACCAGCGGTAACGACTACTCGAGCCTCTCCGGCACCCTGACCGGCTCCGGCTCGTCCGCACAGCAGACCGCGCAGGCCACCTGGGCCGCCGGCTTCCAGAACGAGGCCTCGGGCGTCACCGTGAACTACACGCCGGACGGCTCCGGCGCCGGCCGCGAGAACTTCATGTCGGGTGCCGCGGACTTCGCCGGCTCCGACGCCGCACTGAAGGACGAGGAGCTCTCGGGCACCTTCGAGTCCTGCAAGGCGGACACCAAGGGCATCGACATCCCCGTCTACATCTCCCCGATCGCCATCGCGTACAAGGTCGACGGCGTCAGCGACCTGACCCTCGACGCGAAGACCATCGCGGGCATCTTCTCGGGCAAGATCACCAAGTGGGACGACTCGCAGATCGCCGACCTGAACAAGGACGCGAAGCTGCCGAGCGCGAACATCACGGTCGTGCACCGCTCCGACGACTCGGGCACCACGCAGAACTTCTCGGAGTACGTCTCCGCGAACGCTGCTGACGTCTGGACCGAAGAGCCCAGCCAGACCTTCCCGTACTCGGTCGGTGACAGCGCGAAGGGCACCTCCGGTGTCGCCTCCGCGATGGGCAGCGCCACCAACGCCATCACCTACATCGACGACTCCGGTGCGGGCGACCTCGACCGCGCGAAGCTGATGGTCGGCGACAAGGCGACCGAGCTCTCGGCCGAGGGTGCCGCGCAGGTCGTCGCCGACTCCGAGATCGCGTCGGGCCGTGAGGACAACGACCTCGCGATCGACATCGACCGCAAGGACACCGCTGACGGCGCCTGGCCGCTGGTCCTCGTCTCCTACGCCATCGCGTGCCAGGAGTACAAGGAGGCCGACAAGGCCGAGCTCGTGAAGGGCTACCTCGACTACGTCGTCTCGAGCGCCGCTCAGGACGCCGCTGCGAAGGAGGCCAAGTCGGCCGCCCTCTCGTCCGAGCTCGCCGAGAAGGCGAAGGCTGCGGTCGAGTCCATCAAGTAACACCCCTTGAGCGCCCGGACGCCGGTCCCACCCACCTGACCGGCGTCCGGGCACTCAGCCGTCCAGGACCCACCCGGACGCGCACCCGTCCGGGCCCACGGCCCGGACACCGCACCACCACCCCAGAACCCGTCGCCTCCCCCGGCGTTCCTCCGACAGGAGTACCCATGACGACCGCACCGGCCCAGCCAGGGGCCACCGTCACCCCGATCAAGCCGAAGGCCGTCGTCCGCGTCGGCGACCGCGTCTTCTCCGCCGCCTCGGTCATCGCCGGCGGCCTCATCCTCTTCGTGCTCGTGCTCGTCGCCGCGTTCCTCGTCTGGCAGAGCATCCCGGCCTTCTCCGCCAAGGTCGGCGAGCTGCCGGGCAGCGCCACGAACTTCTGGGACTACGTCGGTCCCCTGGTGTTCGGCACCGTCTGGTCCGCGCTCATCGCGCTCGTGATCGCCGTGCCGCTCTCCCTCGGGATCGCCCTCTTCATCTCGCACTTCGCACCGCGTCGACTCGCACCGGTGCTCGGCTACGTGATCGACCTGCTGGCCGCCGTGCCGTCGGTCGTCTACGGCCTCTGGGGCATCGCCGTGCTGGCCCCGCTGGTGAAGCCCTTCTACGGGTTCCTGAACGAGTACCTCGGCTGGTTCCCGCTGTTCTCCGGCCAGGTGTCCGGCACCGGCCGCACGATCCTCACCGCCTCGATCGTCCTCGCCGTCATGGCGATCCCGATCATGACGGCCGTCATGCGTGAGATCTTCCTGCAGGCGCCGACCCTCAACGAGGAAGCGGCCCTGGCCCTCGGCGCGACCCGCTGGGAGATGATCCGCCTGTCGGTCCTGCCGTTCGCGAAGTCCGGCATCGTCTCCGCGATCATGCTCGGCCTCGGTCGTGCCCTCGGCGAGACGATGGCGATCGCCCTGGTCCTGTCCGTCTCGACGAACGTCACGTTCCAGATGCTCACGTCGCAGAACCCCTCGACCATCGCCGCGAACATCGCCCTGCAGTTCGCCGAGGCATCCGGCACGGCCCTGAACGCGCTCATCGCGTCGGGTCTGATCCTCTTCGTCATCACCCTGGTCATCAACATGCTCGCGCGGTACATCGTCCGCAGCCGAGTCAGCTGAGAGGTCGCACCCGATGTCCCTCGCGCTCCGTCCGACCGGCACCGCCGGCAACGTCTACGCCAACGGCAAGCTGCACGCTTCCGTCCCGTGGCTGCTGCTCGTCGGCAGCTGGGTCGCCCTCGTCCTGGTCTTCGCCCTGCTGAACGCCGGTGGCGCGGTGAAGGACTTCAACGTCGTCGCCGCGATCTTCCTCGGCACGGTCCTGTTCGACGTCCTCATCGTCGTCATCTCGCGGATCGTCGAAGGTGGCCGCAAGGCGGTCGACCGGCTGGTCACCTCCCTCGTCATCACGGCGTTCGTCATCGCGGTCCTGCCGCTGGTCTCGCTGCTCTGGACGGTCATCGCCAAGGGGTTCGCCCGCTTCGACGCGAGCTTCTTCTCGTACTCGATGCGCGGTGTCATCTCCGAGGGCGGCGGCGCGGTCCACGCGCTCATCGGCACGCTCGAGATCACGCTGTTCGCGGCGCTCATCTCGGTGCCGATCGGGCTGCTCACGTCGATCTACCTGGTCGAGTACGGCCGCGGCGCGCTGGCGAAGGGCATCACGTTCTTCGTCGACGTGATGACGGGCATCCCGTCGATCGTCGCCGGTCTGTTCGCCTACGCGCTCTTCGCGCTGTTCCTCGGCCCGGGCGCCCGCTTCGGCCTGGTCGGCTCGGTCGCCCTGTCGGTGCTGATGATCCCGATCGTCGTGCGCTCCACCGAAGAGGTGCTGAAGATCGTCCCGATGGAGCTCCGCGAGGCCTCGTACGCCCTCGGGGTGCCGAAGTACCTCACCATCCTCAAGGTCGTGCTCCCCACCAGCCTCGCCGGCATCACCACCGGCGTGATGCTCTCGATCGCCCGCGTCATCGGTGAGACCGCCCCGCTGCTCGTCACGGCCGGCTTCACCGCGAGCATGAACTACAACCTGTTCCGGGACCCGATGATGACCCTGCCGGTGTACGCGTACACGCAGTACTCCCAGCAGGGCGCCAACCCGGTGCCGTTCGTCGACCGGGCGTGGACCGCGGCCCTCGTGCTCATCCTGATCGTGATGCTGCTCAACCTGCTTGCCCGGTTCATCACCCGTCTCTTCGCCCCCAAGCTCAGCCGCTGACCCTCCGCCCCCGCGGAACCAGCGACACCACCCACCCAGAAGGATCAACGTGTCCAAGCGCATCGAGGTCGACGGCCTCAACGTCTACTACTCGAAGTTCAAGGCGGTCGAGGGTGTCGACATCACCATCGAGCCCCGCACCGTCACGGCCTTCATCGGCCCGTCCGGCTGCGGCAAGTCCACCTTCCTCCGCACCCTGAACCGCATGCACGAGGTCATCCCCGGCGCGTGGGTCGAGGGCTCGGTCAAGATCGACGGCGACGACCTGTACGGCGCCGGCGTCGACCCCGTGCTCGTCCGTCGTCAGGTCGGCATGGTCTTCCAGCGCCCGAACCCGTTCCCCACGATGTCGATCAAGGACAACGTGCTCGCCGGCGTGAAGCTCAACAACAAGCGCGTCTCCCGCTCCGAGGCCGACGACATCGTCGAGCGTTCGCTGCAGGGCGCGAACCTGTGGAACGAGGTCAAGGACCGCCTCGACAAGCCCGGCATGGGCCTGTCCGGCGGCCAGCAGCAGCGTCTCTGCATCGCCCGCGCGATCGCGGTCGAGCCGGACGTGCTGCTGATGGACGAGCCCTGCTCGGCCCTCGACCCGATCTCGACCCTCGCCATCGAGGACCTGATCGAGGAGCTCAAGAAGGAGTTCACGATCGTGATCGTGACCCACAACATGCAGCAGGCCTCGCGCGTCAGCGACAAGACGGCGTTCTTCAACATCGCCGGCACCGGTGCGCCGGGCAAGCTCATCGAGTTCGACGACACCGCGACGATCTTCTCGAACCCGTCCGTGCAGGCGACCGAGGACTACGTCTCGGGTCGCTTCGGTTGATCGGCATCCGTCCGTCACACTGACGGACGGCCTGGAGGCCCGGTGCACGTCCGCCACGGACGCACGCCGGGCCTTCGTGGTTGCGCGGGACCGCCCTGGTGCGGACGCAGAACGACGAAGCCGCTGTCGTGTGACAGCGGCTTCGTCGTTCTGCGTCGGTGGCGATCCAGCAGGACCGCCGAGGCGTCAGGCCGTGGTGGTGGGGACCGCCATGATCGGCGAGGTGGTGGGCTGCTCGGAACCGCCCTCGGGCTCGACCGTCATGCCGATCGTCGCGCCCTCGGACATCGCGCCCTCGAGCACGGCGGAGTGCACACCGTCGGCCGCACCGTCGACCAGGCCGGCCGACTTGATGGTGCCGCCCTGCTCCTCGGAGCCGATGTACCAGAGCTCGTACGTCTTGCCCTTCGGCGCCTGCTCGACACCGTCGAGGATCACCGCGGACTTGCCGAGGTCGTTCGACCACACGACCGTCGCGGAACCGCCGCCCTCGACCTTGGTCGTCGTGCGCTGGAAGTCCGAGGCGGCGTAGATGCGGTCGAGGCCGCTCGAGGCCTGCGTCGTGCCCGTTCCGGAGCCGTTCGGGTCGAAGATCGATCCGACGCCGAGTCCGCCGAAGAAGACCGCGGCGACGGCAGCTGCGGCCGTCAGCATGACCGCCGGACGCTGGAACCAGCGGCGGCGAGCCTCGGACGATGCCCGGCCACCGGCGGTGGGGCCGTCGGCGATCGAGGCGACGTGCCTGGCGGGCTCGGGGCGGGCCTCCTGGACGGAGGTGGTCTCGGCGTCCGGGGTCTGGTCGACCGTCCTGTCGGCGAGGGGCGCAGCCTGGGGCGTGGTCGCGATCTGGGCCAGCAGCGACGCCTTGAGCGACGCGGGGGGCTCGATCGGTGCGACGGCGTAGGCGAGCTGCAGCGCGGTCTCGCGCAGGGAGTCGTTCTCGGCCTGCAGCTCGGGGGACGTCCGGAGGGCGTCCTCGAGGAGCGCGCGCTCGTCGTCGGACAGCGCGTCGAGTGCGTGGGATCCCGTCATCAGTGCGGGGTCGTCGTGGCGTTCGGTCATGAGGTCACCCCCATCTCGTCTCGGAGTCGGATCATCCCGTCACGGAGACGGGTCTTGACGGTGCCGATGGGGACACCGAGGTGTTCGGCCATCTCGCTGTGCGAGTAGCCGCCGTAGTACGCGAGCTGCACGGCCTGCCGCTGGAACTCGGTGAGCTTCGCCAGCGCTCGGCCGACGCGCTCGTGTTCGATGCGGATCTCGACGGACTCGGAGACCTGGTCGAAACCAGCCTCGAGGTCGCGGATGCCGATCTTGGTGTCGCGGTCGTGCGAGGACTGCGACGCTCGGACCCGGTCGACCGCTCGGCGGTGGGCCATGGTGAGGACCCAGCTGGCGGCGGTACCGCGCTTCCGGTCGAAGCGGGTGGCCTGCTGCCAGACCTCCAGGAAGACCTCCTGCGTGACCTCTTCCGACTGCGCGCGGTCCCGGAGGAGCCGCGTGATCAGACCGAGGACCCGGCCGGACAGTGCGTCGTAGAGGTCCGCGAAGGCGGCTTGGTCACCGGAGGCGACCCGGGCGAGGAGGTCGTCCGGCGATGCCTGAGCTGGCTCTGACGAGCTCCAGCGTTCGGTGTCGCTATCCACGAGGGCAAGCATTGCAGGTTTCCCTCCTCTCGGTTGCTTTCGTTGACCAGGCGGGTAGCACGAAGCCTCCGCATGGGCGGTCGAGACGAGGGGCCGGCGTGACCCACAGGGAATTGACCGGCGGTGCCGGTCCGGGTCACGCCGGGCCTCTCGCTTCGTGACGGGCATTCCGTCCGTCACGCAGATGATTCGGCGCGGTCCCCGCTGTGGATTGGGCGCGGATCGGGATTTCTCGGCGGGATGGGCGCGGCGGGCGCCTGCTGGCGGGCTCGCGGCGCGCCGTCCGCCGGGTCCGCGCCGGCACGCTCGCTGGCACGCCCGGGGCCGGTTCTGTCCACCATGAGTGAACAGGGTCGAGTGATCAGCCGACGTCTCGTAGACTTGACCTCGCCGGGCCGCAGCAAGCCCCGGGCTCCAAAATTCGCCGCTTCGAGCGGCCTCGCGCCGAGAGGCGCTTCTGCGGCCCGGTCTTTTCATGCCCGGACGCGGTCGCGTCCCGGTCCTCCGCTGCGGAAGTCGGCCTGGAGGCGCGGTGCGGGTCCGCCCCGCCGCCCGCTCAGTCCAGGCTGTCGCGACGCCAGAGCGCCGCCGCCTCGGTCAGGTCGGCCGCGAGCTCTGTCAGGCGGAGCGCCCGCGTCGTCAGCTCGCTCGCGCGCTCGGACGCGACCAGGTCGGACTCGTCCGCCACGGCGGTCGCACCGGCGGCGGTCAGTCGGCAGAACGACGCCCCGCGGTCGAGCGCCACCGCGAGGTCACCCGTGTAGAGGCCGTGCAGGATCCGGTCGGCGAGCGTCAGGATCTCCGCAGGGCCCGTCGGTTCCTCGGCACCCGCGACGGCCTGGTCGATCGTGCCGATCTGCGCGGTGCCCCGTTCGAACAGGTACGCGATCTCCTCCGGGTTCTGCCGGATCACGATGCGCACCAGGTACACCCGCCAGAGCGCCCCGGGCAGGGTGTGCGCCCCGACCCGTGCCCACAGTTCCGCGATGGCGTCGATGCCGTGCACGTCCGTGTAGGTGACGAGCCGCTCGACCACGGCGGGGTCCGGGTCCTCGCGCACCCGGTGCAGCAGGGCGTTCGCGGTCTCGTGCGCGACACGGTTCACCAGCGCCGGGTCCTCACCGCCCTGGATGGCGGCGAACTCGGCGTCGGTGAAGTGGACGGGACGGTGGTGATCGCGAGGCACCGCAGCAGTGTAGGCGCGGCCGGTGACACGCCCGCGGTCCGTTCGCCCAGAACGCAACGGCTGCGCCACGCGTACCGTGTTGCGGCAGGGAGGCGCTCCTCCCTGCACGTGAAGGAGAGGATCTTCCATGAACGCCCTGCTCATCATCCTGGCTGTGATCGCAGTCATCCTGCTGTTCGTCGGCGGGTTCGCCGCGAGCCTGAAGTTCCTGCTCTGGGTGGGCATCGTGCTGCTGGTCATCGCGGTCATCGCGTGGCTGTTGCGCTCGCTCACCGGACGCCGGGGCTGACCCGTCCGCAAGGTTCTGTCCCAGAGGCCCTCACCCGCTAGCCTTGCGGGTGAGGGCCTCTAGCTCAGTTGGTAGAGCACCGGACTTTTAATCCGAGGGTCGTGGGTTCGAGCCCCACGGGGCCCACACCTTCCCGAACACCGGCTTTTCATCCGAGGGTCGTGGGT